>JBOGDL010000033.1:0-9743 GCA_050701815.1 Micromonosporaceae bacterium
CCCGCTCCACCGCGGTTTCCCACTGCCCCGCTTCAGAACCGTTTCGGGGCCTTCACGCCCGTCTCGGGACGGTTCACACCGGGCTGTGAAGCGGGGCGCCGAACCCCGAACGAGCGGCCTCGAACACCACTTCGCTGAGCGTGGGATGAGCGTGAATGGTGTGCGCGAGGTCTTCCAGCGTGGCGCCCATCTCGATCGCCAGCACGCCTTCCGCGATCAGCTCGGAAGCGTGACGACCGACCAGCTGCACCCCCACCACCACACCAGATTCTGGATCGGTCAGGATGCGGGCAATCCCCTCGCTGCCGCCCATCGTGGCGGATCGCGCGGACACGCTCATCGGGACCGTGGTCATCGCGACATCGCGACCTTCCCGCCGCGCCGTCTCCTCAGAAACCCCCGCAACGGCCACCTCAGGGTCCGTGTAGATCACGACCGGGACGGCGGCCGGGTCGAAACTGGAGGGCAGCCCCGCGAGGGCCTCCGCCGCCACGATCGCCTCCGCGATGGCCTTATGCGCGAGCGCCGGGCCCCCGGTGAGGTCACCGATCGCGGCGACATGCGGGGTTGCGAGCCGTTGCCCGTCAACCTTGACCTCCCCGTCCGGGCAGACCACGGCGCCCACGGCGTCCAGACCGCAACCGTCCAGGTTCCGCTCTCGACCCACGGCGACGACGACGGAATCGACTTCCAGCCGCTCCTCGCGACCCGCTGTCGCGAGGGCCAACGCAGTGCCGTCGTCCCCGAGCACCTGGGCGTCGCAACGGACGTCGATGCCCCGTCGCCGGAACGAGCGCTGCACCACGTTCGAAACCTTCGGGTCCATGTCAGGCGCCAACCGCCCGGCCGACTCAATCACCGACACCTTCGACCCCAACGCGTGGAACGCGGACGCCAGCTCCAGGCCGATCGCGCCACCGCCGACGACCGCAAGCGAGCGTGGTAGCTCCGCCAGCGCGAGAGCGTCCGTGGAGTCAAGCACCCGGGAACCGTCTCGAGGCAGAGCGGCGAGTTCTCTCGGACGTGAGCCTGTCGCCACGATCGCGTCCTGGAACTCGAAGAAGAGCGACGCCTTCTCCTGCCGTTGCACAATCGCGCGGCTCGGGCCGGTGAAGCTTGCCTCGCCCGCGACCACCCGCACACCGGCGCCGGTCATGAGCCGACGGATGGCGCTGTTCAGGCCGCCGACCATCCCGTCCTTGGCCTTCTGAAAGGCTCCCAGGTCGACGCCGGACGCCTCGAGCACCAATCCTCTGCCGGCGTGCCGTTGGAGATTGGCGCGGATCTCGGAAAGCTCGATCAACGCCTTGCTGGGAATGCATCCCACATGCAGGCAGACTCCGCCCAGCCCGGACTCGCCACCGTTTCGTTCGACCAGCACCACGTCGCGCCCGAGTTGCGCTGCGCGCAGCGCCGCGGTGTATCCCCCCGGCCCGCCACCGATCACCAGCAGGTCGATCCCTTCGGCCAACTCTCCCACGACCATCAGGGCATTCCTCCCAGCATCAGGATCGGCTTCTCGATCAGCTCCGAGACCGTGCCGGCGAACCCGGCCAGCGTGTCTCCATCCACCAGACGGTGGTCAGCCGATATCGACAGCGGCAGCACCGGCGCCGGGACGATCGCGCCGTCCTTGACGACTGGACGCTCGACGATCCGGCCGAAGCCGAGGTTCCCGCCTAGGCCGGGAGGGATGAGCGGGGTGCCGAAGTGGGTGCCCAGGGCTCCCAGGTTGTTGAGCAAGAACGTGGCGCCCGAGAGTTGCTGTGGGGTGAGCGCGCGAGATCGGGCGGCCCGCCCCAACGCTCGTACGTCTTTCGCCAACTCCGACAGCGAACGGCGATCGACATCACGTAGCACCGGGGTGAGCAGACCGTCGGGCGTGGACACCGCGATGCCCAGATGGCACCGCCGGTGCAGGACGATGACCTGCCGCTCCTCGTCCACGTGACCGTGGATCTCGGGATGCCGGGCGAGCGCCACGGCTGCGATCTTCGTCAGCAGAGCCAGTGGGCTCAGCGCGTCCGCCAGCTCATTGTCGCCATCCCGGTGGGCTCGCTCGCGTAGCGCGTCTCTCGCTTCCAGCAACCCGGTGGCGTCGACTTCTCGCAGGTCAAACATGTGGGGAATGGCCTGCCACCCGGCGGCCATGGTACGGCCGACGGTCCGGCGAAGGCCCCGCCACGGGGTCTCCACTGTGGCTGCGGCACCCGCTTCACTCCCGGTCGGAGCGCCGGCGACGCCGAGAGGTGTCGTCGCGTCTGGTTCCTCGGGCGGCTCGACCGTGTCCGTGTTCGGGGCCAAGCGCTGCCCGAGATCCGATTCCACAATCCTTCCGGCGGGCCCCGAGCCCACCACGGAGACAAGGTCGACTCCCCGCTCGCGGGCCCGTCGCCGCACCGCAGGGGAGGCCAGGGGGCGCCGGGCGGCCGGTCTGGCAGACAGGCCAGTGTCCGCTGCCCCCCCGGGGAGCGGCGCGGGCCTGTCCGCAGTCGTCTCGGCAAACGCGGCGGTCCTGACCGCTGTCGTTCCGGAGGGCGCCGTCGTTCCAGAGGGCGCTGGCGTTTCGGGTGGCGCTGTCGTTTCGGGTGGCGCCGTCGTTTCGGGTGGCGCTGTCGTTTCGGGTGGCGCTGGCGTTTCGGGTGGCCCCGGTGTCTTTTCAGAAGGCGTGGACGACTGGGCTGACTCCCGGTCGCCGAAGACTGCGAGCAGGTCTCCCACTACGACCGTGTCGCCCTCTTCGCCGTGTCGTTCGATCAGGACCCCGTCCACCGGGCACGGAATCACGATCACCGCTTTGGCGGTTTCGACCGTGACGAGGTCCTGGTCCTCTCGTACCTCGTCACCGATCGACGCCTCCCACGAGATGATCTCCGCGTCTGCGAGACCCTCACCGGGGTCGGGCATCTTGAAGAGTCGCCTCATGGCGCCGTCGCCACCTTCCGGATCGCGTTCATCACCCGTCGCTCATTCGGCAGGTAGTCCTCCTCCAAGGGGCCGACGGGGTACGGGGCGTCGAACCCGGTGACGCGCTCCACCGGGGCTTCCAAGCTGTAGAAGGCCACCGAGTTGATCGTGGCGATCAGTTCCGCCCCGAAGCCGCCGGTCAAGGGAGCTTCGTGGACGATCACCACCCGCCCGGTACGGGCGACGTGCTCCTGGATCGCGACCTCGTCCAGGGGCACCAGGGTGCGCAGATCCAGCACGGTGCAGGAGATGCCTTCTCGAGCGATCGCGGCAGCGGCGCGCTCTGCCACCTGGACCGCGGCGCTCCAGGCCAGGACGGTGACGTGCTCCCCCTGCCGGGCCACTCGGGCCTGCCCAAAGGGCACGGTGTGACCGCCGGGTGGGAGCTCGCCCTTCACCATCCGGTAGCCCCGCAGCGGCTCGAGGAACAGCACCGGGTCCGGGTCCCGGATCGCGGACACGAGCAGTCCGTACGCGTCCTCCGCCCTGGCGGGCGTGACCACTTTCAACCCGGGGGACTGCACGAACTTCGCCTCAAGCGAGTCGGCGTGCATCTCCGGCGTGCGCACGCCGCCGCCGAAGGGGGCGCGGATAACGAGGGGCACGCTGTGCCGGCCGCGCGAACGCATTCTCATCCGCGCCACCTGGTCTGAGATCTGGTGGAACGCCTGATGGCTGAAGTTGAGGAACTGGATCTCGGCGATCGGAATCCGACCCGCTATCGCCAGGCCGATCGAGCTGCCCACGATGGCGGCCTCTGCCAGCGGCGTGTCCACCACGCGGTCAGCGCCGAATCGCTTCTGCAGCCCTTCGGTAGCCCGGAAAACACCTCCCGCGAGTCCCACGTCCTGCCCCAGGATCATGGTCCGCTCGTCACGTTCCATCTCGTACGCGAGCGCCGCCCGGATGGACTCCAGCATGCTCACTTCAGCCATCCGCGCGCTCCCGTTCGCTCGCGATCTGGGCCGCCAGGCGAGCTGGCGGTTCGGCGTAGACGTGGCTCATCAGGTCCGCCAGAGTGGGCCTGGGCCGTTGCTCCGCCTCCGCGAGGGCGGCGGCGATCTCCGCGCGGACCTCGGTGTCCAGTGCCGAGTCGGCGGCTTGGTCAAGCCAGCCACGCTCCCGCAGCTCCTGACGCACCCGGGGCAGCGGGTCCTGACGCAACGCCTCCGCGAGATCGTCTTCCGGCACGTAGCGGTTGGGTTCGTCGGCGGTGCTGTGGGCGCCCAGCCGGTACGTGACCGCTTCGATCAGCGTGGCGCCGCCGCCTGTGCGCGCTCGTGACACCGCTTGTCGCACCGCCCGCCGCACCGCAGTCAGATCGTTCCCATCGACCAACTCGCCATGCATGCCGTAACCGGCGGCGCGGGACTCGAACGTCGCGGCTGCGGTCTGTCGCGACCTCGGAGTGGATATCGCCCACCCGTTGTTCTGCAGGAAGAAGATCACGGGCGCGTTGACCACGCCGGCGAGGTTGCACGCCTCGTGGAAGTCACCTTCGGACGATGAGCCTTCACCGAAGAACACCAGGACAACGCTGTCGGCGCCGTTCAAGCGTTCGCCCCAGCCGATGCCGACCGCATGCGGCAACTGGGCTGCCAGGGAAATCTGCACCGGAAGCATGCGCACACCCTCCGGTATGGCGTCACCTGCCGGATTCCCCATGTAGTGGCAGAAGACGTTGGAGAGCGGGAAACCATGCCGTGTCAGCGCAGTCAGCTCGCGATACTGGGGGACCACCCAGTCACGTGCGGGGTCCAATTCAAGCACGGCCCCAGCGATTGCGGCCTCTTGGCCGTGTGAGATCGAGAGTGTGCCGACTCTGCCTTGCCGTTGGAGGCTCACCGCTTTTTCGTCGAAGCGGCGCATCAGCGTCATCAGGCGGTATGCCGTGAGGAGTTCTATCCGCGTGCTGAAGTCATTCCGTCCATCGGTCACATCATAAGCATACTGTACGGTATGCAAAAAAGCATCCCGTACCGCATGATCGTTACATAGGCTTAGACAGAATTGCGTCGCGCGCCTCTTCGATGTGCTCTCTCATCAACCTTTCGGTCCTATCTGGATCTCGTGCCAGCATCGCGTCCACAATTTCCTGCTGACCTTGGATTGATGCCAGCAACTCATCGTCTGTGTAGGCTCGAGCGAGTCGCGTGTTGAAGTAGTATTCGCGGCTCTGTTGAATCAGGCTGAGCAGGCGGTTATTACGGCACGTCGCTAGCACATGGTCATGGAATGATTTATTCAACTCCACCACTCGATCACGAAGCTCCCCTACCTCGAGTCGCGCAGCCTCATTGTGAACCTCACGGATGGTTTCCAATTCCTCGTCGGTGGCGCGCAATGCCCCGAGTCGCACCGCCCAACCTTCGAGCCCCGCCCGCACGTCATAAATCTCACCGATCTCCTCGGGCGTATGCTCGTGCACAACCCAACCCCGGCGGACCCGAGTCACCAAGCCCTCTGCGACCAAACGCTGCAGGCATTCTCGAATGGGAGTACGACTCACGTTCAGAAGCTCGGCGAGGTCGGCTTCAACGAGCCGCTCATTTGGCCGAAACCTGCCTTCAATAATGGCGTCTCGCAGCTGCTGGTGAAGCTCCTGGAACCGATTAGTGTCGGTTCTTCGCGCCACGTCGGGGCCCATTACATCCCTTTCCTCATTACGTGCGGCTGGCGTACTGGAACGAGTGAGGTCGTCTCGCGGCGAAGGTCGCTAGTCGACGCTCAGCCAGTTGATAGGCGGCAGCTAGAGGTGTGACACCACTCTCATCAGCGACCTCGAACGTACGCCTGATCCTATCGCCGATAGCGTCGACCTTCGCGAGTGCCCGTCTTTCCACGAACCCCCCCTTTCGCAAACGGTCAGCGTCGTAGATCGCGCCGCCCGCGTTGGCGATAAAGTCAACGCCATAGACAATCCCGCGTTCCTGTAGCTCGTCGGCGTGGTGATCGCTCGCCAAAACGTTGTTGGCCGAACCGACCACCACTCTGGCCTTGATTTCGCCGATCGTCTCATCGTTGACAACGGCGCCCAACGCAAATGGCGCAAAGATATCAACGTCCTGGCGATGGATCTCATCAGGCTCGACCGTACGCACCTTAAGCTCTGATGCGACGCGGGCCAACCGCTTGGTGTCAATCTCCGAGACCACCAGTTCGGCGCCCTGCTCGACCAGCATGCGAGCGGCCTTCTCCCCCACCATCCCGAGGCCCTGCAACGCGATCCGGCGTCCACGCAGATCGGCATGTCCCCATGCCCGCTCAGCGCACGCCTGTATCGCGGCAACCGATCCGCGCGCCGTGGCGTAGGAAATGTCGCCGACACCGCCAGCGTCCGCCGGCAGCGTGTTGACGTGATCCGTTTCGGTGAAGATGTTCTCCATGTCATCGAGGGTCGATCCCACGTCAGCGCCGATCCGGAACCGACCGCCGAGCCCGTCCACGACCCGACCCACCGCCCGCATCAGCGGCTCGCCTTCCAGCGCGCCACGTGGCCGGCCGATGAGCACCGCCTTCCCGCCGCCCAGGTCCACGCCGGCGGCCGCGTACTTCAAGGTCATCCCTTGAGCCAGGCGCATCGCGTCGACCACGGCGGCCTGTTCCGACGGGTACTGCCAGATCCGCAGCCCACCAGCCGCCGGCCCCAGCGCCGTGGAGTGAATCGCGATGACGAGCCTCATCCCGACCGAGGCGTCGCTGGCCATCACAATTTGTTCAAATCCACCGTTCTCCAGGTCGGAGAAGGTGAGCCCGCCAGAGAGGTCCGCTGTGGATTGCATCGTCAGACTCGACATCAGTACCTACCTCTAAATAGCGGCTGCGGCGACGAACGCCTCTTGGACAGCGGATTCCACGCGCCGTGGCGCGAGCGCATCCCCTGCGACCCGCACCTCAACGTGAGATTTCAACTCGTACGCCAGCGAGTCATCAGGCCGCGCCCCGGTTCCCACCACGGCGTCGACCGGCCGAAGCATCTCCTGGCCACTGAAGACATTGCGCATCCGAAGCGCGTCGGCGCCATCCAGATGCGCGAAACCCACCGGCGCCCAGCCCGGCAGCAATTCGGCGCCGGATCCCAACAGCTCCTTGTACAGGTCCTCCAGGGTGTGGTGCTCAAGATCCCCGCCGACCACCGACCGGGAAGAGCTGATCGAGACCGTGCAGCCCTTCTGCTGCAGGAAAGCCGCCACGAAGAGCGCCTGCCCGCGGTGGTCCTCGTCCACGATCACGACGCGTCCCGAGACTGGTGTCGACCCGGACAACATCTCGGCAGCTCCGAGAACCCGGGAGCCACCCCATTCGCCAGCCGCGGACACCGCCCCGGTCGCCACCACCACCACGTCCGGATTCAGGTCCAGCACCGTGGGCACGTCGGCCGGGACGTTCGTCCTCACGTCCACGCCCAGCCGGTGGATCTCGGACGTCCACCATTCCTGGGCCCGGGCGAACTCAGACCTACCCGGCGCGGCTGCGCACACCGCGAGTTTTCCGCCCAGATTCTCGGAGCGTTCCAGAATGGTCACCTGGTGCCCGCGGGCGGCGGCCACTCGAGCGGCCTCCAGGCCTGCCGGGCCGCTCCCAACGACCACCACCCGGCGTGGGGTCGGCGCGGGGGTCCGTTCCAACTCGGCGCGATCTCGTTCATGTCCGGTCACGGGGTTGTACACGCATCCGATGGATCGGCCTTTGTGAAGTTCGCCAACGCACATCTGCACGCACCCGATGCACGGCCGAATCTCGCGGGGGCGATCCTCAATCGTCTTACGCACCAGATGCGGATCCGCGATGTGGGCGCGAGTCATGCCCACCACATCGGCGTCCCCGTCCCGGATGATGCGCTCGGCGTGCTCCGGATCCACGATCCGGCCGACCGCGAACACGGGCGCGGTCACCCGGTTTTTCACCATCCGGGCGTACGGCACCATCACGCCGTGCGGATGATGCATGGTCGGGATCGGCGAGTCGAAGAAGCCCGCCGACACGTTCACGTAGTGCGGCACGCCGGTCCGCACAAGCTGTTCAATCGCGGCGAGGGCTTGAGGCTCGTCCATTCCGCCTTCGATCTCATCGCTCGCGTTCACTCGGATGCCGACGAGATGTTGGTCGCCGATCGCGTCTGCGATCGCACGCAGAATGTCCCGCGCGAACTGGGTGCGTCTTTCCGGGGTGCCGCCGTATTCGTCCGTACGGCGATTGGTGAGCGGCGAGAGAAAGAGGTTGACCAGCTGTCCATGTCCGCAGGAGAGCTCCACGCCGTCCATTCCTGCCGCGATCGCGCGAGTCGCCGCGGCGGCGAATGCGTCCACCACTTCGCTGATTTCAGCAGCGGTCATCTCATGGGGGATTCTGCCTTCGCCCTGCACCGAAATAGCCGAAGGCGACCATGCCAGCTGGGGCAGATCGTACACGCGCTGGGCGAGATGACCGAGTTGGGCTTGAATGAGGCCGCCGTGCTCGTGAACCGCATCCGCAACCGCGCGATATCGCGGAATGATCTCGTCGTCGAAGTTTCGATACACCCCGTACGGCAGAGGGGAGCTCGGGTGGACCACCGAGGTGCCCATCGTCATCAATGCCGCGCCCCCGTACGACCGCTCCGCGAAGTATGCGACGTCGCGCGCGTCCGGCAAGTTGTGCTGGTCGACATAGAGCGTGGTGTGGGCCGTGACCTGCACCCTGTTTCGCAACATCCGCGGTCCAAGATCGTACGGACTGAGTAGATGCTCGAAAGGCTCTCTCGACGTCTGCATACGAGTTGGCATACAAGAAAGTATAGGTTTGTCTCGGGTCGTAGTCCATAGCGCGGGGTCGACCTGCAGAAAAAACGGTGTCACCGCAGCTCGGGCAGCGTTGCAAAGAAAACAGACAGCGCGGACAAGTCGGCTGTAGCGTAGAAGAACGCGCAGAGGTGATGTGTGGCAGCAGATCGTGGCTAACTGACACAACGCAGCTGTCCGCACCATTTGCCGCTGGAGCCTCACAACTGGATCGATTTGACCTGCAAATATTCAGCCACGCCGAAGGAGCCAAACTCTCGGCCAATCCCAGATTGCTTGTAGCCGCCAAATGGCGCCATCGGATTGAAACGCCCACCGTTGATGTCTACTTGTCCGGTCTCCATTCCTTTCGCAAATTCGAGCGCATGCTGCTGGTCACTCGACCACACTGCGCCGGCAAGACCGTAACGCGAGTCATTCGCGATCTGAAGCGCCTGGGCCTCAGTGTCGTAACCCAGCACAGCAAGGACAGGACCAAAGACCTCCTCCTGGGCGAGCGCAGACTCAGAAGGAACTCCAAGAAACACGGTCGGTCGCACGTAGTATCCGCGTTCCATTCCCGGCGGCTGGTCCATTCCGCCCGCCACCAATTCGTGTCCGGCGGCCACCGCGTCCTCGATGTGGCGCGTCACGGACGCTTTCTGGCGAGCCGAGACAAGAGGGCCGAGCCGGGTGGAAGGATCAAGGGGATCGCCCGGCTCGTGCGCGCCGACGTGCTTCAGCAGCAGGTTGCGGACCTCATCCACACGAGAATTCGGCACGATCATTCTCGTCCAGGCGCTGCACGTCTGGCCGGCGTTCATGAAGGCATTGGCCATGCCGACCTTCACCGCGACGGCGAGATCAGCGTCCTCGAGAATCACATTCGCCGACTTCCCGCCGAGCTCCAGGGTCACCGGGCGCACCAGATCCGCTGCCAGGCTTCCAATCCGCCGGCCCGCGTCCGTGGACCCGGTGAACGAGATCATGTCGACCCCGGGATGGCGCACCAGCGCC
>JBOGDL010000034.1:0-4707 GCA_050701815.1 Micromonosporaceae bacterium
CCGAAGATCGCCCCGGTCTCGCGCTCCCGTTCCCGCGCCGCCTGGTACGCCTC
Organism: Micromonosporaceae bacterium; assembly: GCA_050701815.1. Taxonomy (GTDB): domain Bacteria; phylum Actinomycetota; class Actinomycetes; order Mycobacteriales; family Micromonosporaceae; genus WHSM01. The sequence goes on from JBOGDL010000034.1 coordinate 54, forward strand.
GGCGAACTCCTCCCCGTGCTGCACCACGGTCGCGCCCAGCTCACGCAGCTTGGCGACCTTCACCGGCGGCGCCATCTGCGGCAGGTGCACCTCAGCGGGCACCCCCAGCGCCGCAGCCGCGTAGGCGTACGCCATGCCAGCGTTGCCACCGGACGCGGCGATCACGCCCGCGTCGGTCAGCTCGCCGGACTCCTGCGCGCTCAAGATCCGGTTGAACGCGCCGCGGGGCTTGAAGGAGCCGGTGTGCTGCATGAACTCAAGCTTCAGCAGCACACCGCCTTCGATCTCCGCCGTCGGGGTGCGGCGCACCCGGCCCGCCACCCGGGAAGCGGCGGCCAGCACATCCGCGCGCGTCACCATGCGCCCGCACCAGCCCGCGTCACGACCGCACCTGCCCGCGTCACCATCGTCGACCGCCGAACTAGTACGTCGGCAGCGACGGGTCGACCTGGTTGGCCCAGGCCAGCACGCCGCCCTGCACGTGCACCGCGTCGGCGAAGCCAGCCGACTTCACCGCGGCCAGCGCCTCCGCCGACCGGGCGCCCGACTTGCAGTGCAGCACCAGCTGCTTGTCCTGCGGCAACTGCGCCAACGCCTCCCCGGAGACGATTTCGCCCTTCGGGATCAGCACCGAGCCGGGGATCTTCACGATCTCGTACTCGGCGGGCTCCCGCACGTCCACCAGGTGGAAGTCCTTGCCCGCGTCCATCCACTCCTTCAGTTCGGATGCGGTGATGGTGGCGCCCTGCGCCGCGTCGGCCGCCTCCACCGAGACCGTGCCGCAGAAGTCGTCGTAGTCGATCAACCCGGTGATGGTCGGGTTCTCGCCGCAGAGCGCGCAGTTCGGGTCCTTGCGCACCTTGATCGTGCGGTGGCTCATCTCCAGGGCGTCGTACACCAGCAGCCGGCCCACCATCGGGTCGCCGATCCCGGCCAGCAGCTTGATCGTCTCGTTCACCTGCACCGAGCCGATGCTGGCGCACAGCACCCCGAGCACCCCGCCTTCGGCGCAGCTGGGGACCATGCCGGGTGGCGGCGGCTCCGGGTACAGGCAGCGGTAGCAGGGGCCGTGCTCGGCCCAGAAGACGCTGGCTTGCCCGTCGAACCGGTAGATCGAGCCCCACACGTACGGCTTGCCGGAGAGCACCGCGGCGTCGTTGACCATGTACCGGGTGGCGAAGTTGTCGGTGCCGTCGACGATCAGGTCGTACTGCGCGAAGATCTCCATCACGTTGTCGTTGGTGAGCGCCTCGTTGTGGATCTGGACGTTCACCAGCGGGTTGATCTCGCGGATGCTCGCCGCCGCCGACTCGGCCTTGGAACGGCCCAGGTCGGAGACCCCATGGATCACCTGGCGTTGCAGGTTCGACTCGTCCACCACGTCGAAGTCGACGATGCCGAGGGTGCCGACCCCCGCCGCGGCGAGGTACATCAGGGCGGGCGAGCCGAGTCCCCCGGCGCCGACACAGAGCACCCGGGAGTTCTTCAGCCGCTTCTGACCCTCGACGCCGACGTCGGGGATGATCAGGTGTCGGGAGTATCGCCGCACCTCGTCAACGGTGAGCTCATCGGCGGGTGCGACCACGGGTGGCAGAGACACAATGCTGCCTTTCGTACGAAATCGTCAGTGCTTCGGGCTCAATGCTCGAGCGGTTATTTTGAGGCTCGTTGGCCTTTCGGCCAGAACCGGCAACCACGGTCTATTGTTCCCCGCCTGATCAGCTGCCCGCCCGTGACCTGGCCCACCCTTGGGGCGTGTCCCGCTTTACCGGCGCCTTTAGGCGGTGGCGTACGAGCCGACCGGGCCGTGATAAGCCTTGCCGTTCAGGTACGGCCAGGCGTTGGCGGTGCAGCCGTCCAGCTTCAGGGTCTGCTGCTGCATCACCGGCGCCGGCTTGCCCGCGCCGGGGCACACCTCGTGCCCGTGACCGAGCCGGTGACCCACCTCGTGGTTGATCACGTACTGCCGGTAGGTGTGGAGATCAACGTTCCAGTGTTTGACGGCGAAGACCCACCGTTCCAGGTTGACCACCACCCTGTCGCCTTGCCGGCATGAGGTGTAGCTGCTGGTCGGCAGCGGCGCGCACAACCGGTCTGTGGTGCGTGGTGTCGCCAAGAAGACCGTGAACTGGTACGAGTTCGAGTCGGTCCGCTGCAGCCTGAGGTCGCCGCTGCCGATCCAACTCCGCTTGTCGCCGAGCGTGGCGTCCACCTGTTGGGCGAACTCCGCCACGTCCTGGTGGCTCCCCTTCTCCACCCGCACCCGATAGCGCAACAGCTGCCCGCCGGTCCCGAACACGTCGCTCTTCCCGCTTGCGGTGACAAATGTTCCGGCGCCGCTCCGGGGCGCCACCGGGGTGGGCGACGGCGAAGGCGACGGGGACTCGCTGTGCGACGGCGACGGGCTGGGCGACTTCGGCTTCTCCACCGGCGCCTTGGCGTAGCGCTCCTCAGGCGAGAGCGGACCGCCGCGCGCCACATCGATCCCCACCGCCACCATCGCCAACAGCAGCACCACGATCAGAAAGCCGCCGGAACGCCGGGCCACCTTACGCCGCTGCCGCCTGCGGCGCTGATGGCGAGTGGAACGCCTGGGCGGCCCGCCCGACTCGGTCGGCTCTTCCGCCGCGCTCTCGTCGTGGCGGCGCCCATCGGAACCGGAGGAGGACGATGGCGCCATAAGGGCTTAGCTTGCCACCACGGCCGCCCCCGCGTCGCCATTGACCTTGTGATCCGCCCTCCGAGCGGCGGTGATCCGGGGGATCGTCGTGCCCTCCCCGCCACCAGTCAGCAACTGCGGCGGCGCCGGCTCGGCTGGGCCCGACCGCCCTGGGCCCACCGGCTGAGTGGAGGCAGCCGACTCGGCTGGGGCCACCTGGTCAGCTGGGACTGTCCGCTCGGCTAGCGGCGTCCGCCGCGGGGCGACCTCGTCAAGCAGCCCGAGCACAGCCCGGGACACCTCCCGTGGACGCTCGATCTGCGCCACGTGTCCCGCCCGATCCAAGATCAGCAACCGGCTGTCGGGAATCGCGCCCGCCACCCGGGGCGCCAGCCTCACGTCCACCAGCCGGTCTTGACGACCCCACACCACCAGCGTGGGCGCCGTCACCTTGGTCGCCAGCCGCCACAGCGAATCGGCGCCAGGCAGGTACGCGCGCACAAAGCTGGCGACCAGCCCCCGGAACGCCCGCACGTACGCGTCGGCGTACCACGGGACCCGAAGTCGGTGCGTCGTCTCCTCCACCAGCTCGGCCAGCCGCTGCGGGTGCAACGAGCCGGGATCAGCCCAGCACAGCTCCACCACATGATGCGCGAGCTGCTCGGGCCCCATCTCCGCCAGCCGCCGCGCGGCGAGCCGCTCCACCCGGGGGATCAACAGCATCGGCGCGAGACGTCCTTGAGCAGAGCGTCGGATGTCGATGAACGGCATCGCGGGCGAGATCAGGGTGAGGGTGCGCACCAGGTCGGGACGGGTGGCGGCCAGCCGCACCGACACCGCGCCTCCCAGCGAGTTGCCGAACAGATGCACCGGGCCACGACTGGCGTGCTCGATCACGCGCGCCACCCGGTCGGCGAGGGCCTTCAGGGTGTAGCGCTTCGCCGGCTCACTGCGCCCGAAACCCGGCAGGTCCAGAGCCAGGCCGTCGAGGCGGCATGAGAGCAGGCCGGCCATGTCGGTCCAGTTCTGCGAGGAGCCGCCCAGGCCGTGCACGTACATCGCGGGTTCGGCGTTGGGCCCGGTCGCGGGGGTATGTCTCAGGTACGTCGCCCGGCCGTCCAGGATCAGCGTCTGCCCCGGCCAACACCTCTGGAGGTTGCTGACGGGGAGATCGCTGTCTGGCACTAGTCGGGCACGCTTCATAGATCAATTGTGCCCAATTCCCCAGCAAATCTATGCCGATTGACGCACCGCAGTTACACGATCGCGGGTAGTTATCATCACAAAACGCTAGCGGCGCCAGAAGGCCGCTTGATCGTTACCACGGCCCACGGTCTGGCACGAACCAGACGGAACCGAGTCCCGGAATCACCGACTGATCGCCGCATCACCCAACAAGTCGGGCAGCTGACGTCGTACCGCCGCGATCGTCGCTAACACCGCGGCGTCCGGATTCTCACCCGTCACCGGCGCGGCGCCCGCGATCCGCTCAGAACCCGCCCCTGAGAGCGACAGCAACGAGACCACGGCCAGTCTCGCCGGTCCGGCCGGCACCACTTCGGCGTACTCCAGCGCCAGCCGCGCGCGACCAGCCAACAGCATGCCAAGGGCCTCGATCGTGGCGGTCACGGCTGCCCGCAGCACATGCCACTCCTGGGCCGGGCCGGAGGCACGCCCCGCTACCCGCATCCCGCCGATCGCCAACCCGACCTCCACGGCCGCCTCCAAGCCAGCCGTCACCACCTGGACCTGCTCCACCGCCACTGACACGCCAGCGGCATCCCCGAACGGACTCGACGGGACGCCGCGCCCCTCGACGTGATCACGGGTACGAGCTTTGCCCGGGTCGTGCTCCTCGATCAGGTACGGAGAGACCAGTGAGCCGCCCGACAGCTCATCACCCCGGGCGCGCACCACTGCCTGCACACCGAGCCGATCCCGCAGCAGCGCCGCCGCTTGCCGGCCCACCACATGCGGGTCGACCGACCCCACCAG
>JBOGDL010000035.1:0-14082 GCA_050701815.1 Micromonosporaceae bacterium
GGGGGTACCCATGTGGGGCCGCTCTAGTCGAGTGCGGAGTGTGACCAATACGTGCGGCGACGCGCTGTCGATCACTGGCTGGACGTGGCAGACTTTCCCTCAAGACCCACCACGCGCTGGCGGGACTCGGTGAAATTCCGAACCGGCGGTGAGCAGCCTCAAAACTGGCTGCGCAGCCCGCGACCCGGCCATATCCAATGGCCGGTGGATCCGGTGAGCGACATGTCGCGAATCCGGAGCCGACGGTGAAAGTCCGGATGGGAGACAGCGCGCGGGAGCTTGGGCTGCGATCGTGCCCCAAGCGAGCGGCCTTGCGCGGTGTTCGCGCGTGCCGTCCCCGTGTCTTCTCCTGTGCCGTGAGCGCGGCTCTGTCAAGGAGGAGAGACGGATGTTCACCGGCATCGTCGAGGAGCTCGGCGAAGTGGTCAGTCGGGACGAGTCGGCCGTTGGCGCGACTCTTGTGATCAATGGCCCACACGTGGTGTCCGACACCCAGGACGGCGACTCGATCGCGGTCAACGGCGTGTGTCTCACCGTGCGGGACCGGGACCTGACTTCTGGACGTTTTGCGGCGGACGTGATGCGCGAAACCCTGCAACGCAGCGCGCTGGGCCAGCTCGCCGCGGGTGATTCGGTGAATCTGGAGCGCGCCGCCACGCTCCACAGCCGGCTTGGCGGGCACCTGGTGCAAGGCCACGTGGACGGCGTGGGGGTGATCACCGAGCGCGCTCGCGGCGAGCGGGAAGACCTCACGGTCAGCGTTCCCAGCGAGCTGGTGCGCTACCTGGTGGAGAAGGGATCGATCACGGTCGACGGGGTGTCTCTCACCATCGTCGAAGTGGCTGATCACCTCTCCGCGGGGTTGGCCACCCAGACCAGTTGGTTTCGAGTCAGCCTGATCCCCACCACACTGCGGGCGACCACTCTCGGTCAGCGCCAAGTGGGCCACCACGTCAATCTCGAGGTGGATGTGATCGCCAAGTACGTGGAGCGCCTGGTCGCCGCAGGCGGGGGCGCCAGCGGGGGCGTCTCAGTCGGCGGTGCCAGCCAGGCAGCGGCGGGCGGCGGCCTGGTCTCACCGAGCGGGAACGCGGGTCAGGAGGTGTCGGCATGACTGCGAAGCCAGCGCGGGGTGGCGGCCAGGCCGTGAGTGAGCCTTTCGGCACTGTGGAGCAGGCCATCGCGGACATCGCCGCGGGCAAGCCGGTGGTGGTGGTGGACGACGCCGACCGGGAGAACGAGGGCGACCTGATTTTCGCCGCGGAGAAGGCGACCCCTGAGCTGCTCGGTTTCATGGTCCGCCACACTTCGGGCTACATCTGCGCGCCCTTGACGAGCGAGGATTGCGATCGGCTCGAGCTGCCGCCGATGTACCACACAAACCAAGACAAACGGGGCACCGCGTACACGGTGACTGTGGACGCGCGAGAGGGCGTGAGCACCGGGATCTCCGCTGCGGATCGGGCTCGCACGATCAGGTTGCTGGCAGACCTGAGCACCGGGTCGGCGGACCTGGCCCGACCCGGGCACGTGGTGCCGCTGCGCGCGTTGGATGGCGGCGTGCTGCGCCGTCCTGGCCACACCGAGGCGGCGGTCGATCTGGCCCGGATGGCGGGGCTGCGACCGGCCGGGGTGCTCTGCGAGCTGGTGAACGACGACGGGTCGATGCAGCGGTTGCCCGAGCTCTCGCGGTTCGCCGCCGAGCATGGTCTGACGCTGATCAGCATCGCGGACATGATCGCGTACCGGCGGCGTGCGGAAAAGCAGGTGCAGCGGGTGGTGGAAGCCCGGATTCCCACCCGGCACGGTGACTTCCTGGCCGTGGGCTTCCGCTCCGACTTTGATTCCCGGGAGCACATCGCGTTGGTGCACGGCGACCTTGGCGACGGCGAGGACGTGCTGGTGCGCGTGCACTCCGAGTGCCTGACTGGCGACGTGTTCGGCTCGCAGCGGTGCGACTGCGGCCCTCAGCTGCAGGCTGCGATGGCGGTCGTGGCGAGGGAAGGGCGGGGTGTGGTGCTGTACGTGCGCGGCCACGAGGGGCGCGGCATCGGGCTGCTGCACAAGCTGCAGGCGTACCAGCTTCAGGACGCCGGGCGCGACACCGTGGACGCCAACCTCGACCTGGGGCTGCCCGCGGACGCCCGCGACTACGGCACGGGCGCCCAGATCCTGGCGGACGTGGGGGTGCGCACCATGCGTCTGTTGACCAACAACCCCGCCAAACGTGCTGGCCTGGAGGGGTACGGGCTGACGGTGCTGGGACGGGAGGAGCTGCCGATTCGACCCACCGCTGAGAACCTCACGTACCTGCGCACCAAGCGCGACCGGATGGGCCATCTGCTCAGCAACCTGCCTGATCACCTGGAGTTCGTGCCCGGGCAGGCAGCCGGCCGTCCCGATGTCGCGGTCGGCGGCGGCGCTGCCGGCAGCCTGTCCGAAGGGCACGCCTGATGGCGGGCGGCGGAGTGCCGGGCCTGGACGCGGTGGCTGCCGACGGCCTGGTGCTGGGCGTGGTTTCCACCCGCTGGCACGCCGAGCTGGTGGAGCAGATGACCGACCGCGCCCTGGCGGCGGCGAAACAGTGCCGGGTGTCCCGGGTGATCACCGCGCAGGTCTCGGGATCGGTGGAGTTGCCGGTCGCGGCGCAGGCCTTGGCCCGCAGATGCGACGCCGTGGTGGCGCTGGGGGTGGTGATTCGCGGTGACACTGCTCACTTCGAGTACGTGTGTCAGGCGGTCACCGACGGCCTGACCCGGTTGTCGCTGGACGAGTCGACCCCGGTGGCACACGGAGTGCTGACTGTGGACAGCGAGGAACAGGCGCGGCAGCGAGCCGGATACCCCGACTCGGACGAGGACAAGGGCTGGCAGGCCACGGTGGCGGCCCTGGACGCCGCGCTGGCGATCCGCCAGATCCACAGCGCCTAGCAGTCGGTCGCCTGGCCGGCTTGCCCGCTGGCGCCAACCTGTCCGCTGGGCGCCGGCGGCCCGCAGAGCGCCCGAACGACTGGTTTGACGCTGCTTCGTACCATCACTGCTGTTTTGCGGGAACAACGAGTGGGGGCGCAATGAGCAGCCGAGTCTTCCGGGCCGTGGCCAGGGTCTTGCTGGTGGCGACTGTCGGCCTGGCCTTGGCCGGCTGCGGCCAGGACAAGGCCAGGATCTCCGGTGACGAGCCGTCGGAGCAGCCCTGCGCCTCGCCGTCCGAGTCGGCTGGCTCAGCTAGTCCCGAGCAGCCGGGCAGTTCCCCAGGCGGCGTGAATCCGAGCCCATCCGATGGCGGTGGGATGCCGGCCATTCCTGGTGGCAGCGGCGAGGCGACCACCGGCGCTCCGAGCGCGTCCGCGCCTGGAGGCGTGGACCCGAGCGCGTCCCCGTCCCGGTCCGGTGAGGAATGCCCGCAGAGCTCTGAGCCCGCGGCCTCACCCAGCCCCAGCGGCGCGCCCGGCGGGGTGCCGGGCAAGGACGACACCGGGGGCCCCGGGGAGCCTTCCACCGGTGGTCCTGGGATGCCCACCATGCCGGGCGGCGACAACTAGCCGAGCGCGTCCCCCGTCCCGGCCCTCGCTCGACTCCGATCGGGACCCGTTCCGCGCCCCTCTGACCGGACCATGGGCTGACTCACACCCCGGGCACGCGGGCCGGCGCTGACTGGCGGACCCGCTTGCTGCGACAATTGCTCGTCGTGAAGACCTTTGAGCAGCTGTACGCCGAGCTGGCGATGAAGGCCGAGACTCGCGACCCAGACTCCGGCACCGTGGCCGCGCTGGACGCTGGTGTGCACGCGATCGGCAAGAAGCTGCTGGAGGAAGCCGCGGAATCCTGGATGGCAGCCGAGCACGAGGGCCCGGAGCGCACCGCGGAGGAGCTCTCGCAGCTGCTGTACCACGCTCAGGTGCTGATGCTCGCCTCCGGTTTGGAATTGCGGGACGTGTACCGACATCTATAGCCGCCGGCCGCTGCCGGCGGACCGTCTCGTCCTGCCCATTTTCTTTTGCAAGGAGGCCGCATGTTGCGCATCGCCGTGCCTAACAAAGGGTCGCTGTCCGGGGCGGCGTCTCAGATGCTTCGGGAGGCCGGCTACCGGCAGCGAGCCCACGACCGGGAACTGGTCTGCCAGGATCGCGACGCCGGGGTGGAGTTCCTCTACCTGCGCCCGCGCGACATCGCCACGTACGTGGGTTCCGGTGAGCTGGATCTCGGGGTCACCGGCCGGGATCTGTTGATCGACTCGGGGGCCGCCGCGGAGGAGATGCTGGCGCTGGGCTTCGCCGGCTCCACGTTCCGGTTCGCGGCTCGTCCCGGCGTCGCGAAGGACCTGGACGACCTTTCCGGGAAGCGGATCGCGACCTCGTACCCTGGTTTGGTGCATCGGCGGCTCGCCGCCGCTGGCGTCACGGCGCACGTGATCCGGCTCGACGGCGCGGTGGAGAACGCGGTGCGACTGGGGCTCGCCGAGGTGATCGCGGACGTGGTGGAGACCGGCGCCACGCTGCGGCAGGCGGGCCTGGAAGTCGTCGGGGAGCCGATCCTGGAGTCGGAGGCGGTGCTGATCCGACGCCACGACGCGCCCGCCAACGGCAGCGTGAAACAGCTGATCCACCGGCTGGAAGGGGTCCTGGTGGCCCGCCGGTACGTGATGCTCGCGTACGACGTGCCCGAGACGAACTTCCCGGAGGCGTCCGCGCTCACCCCCGGGATGGAGTCGCCCACGGTCTCGCCGCTGGCGCGCGCCGGGTGGGTCGCGGTGCAGGCGATGATCCTGCGTACCGACCTGCACCGGGTGATGGACCAGCTCTACCAGGTCGGCGCCCGGGCGATCCTCGCCACCGACATTCACGCCTGCCGGTTGTGAGATGCCGGTGGGACCCGCCTCTGCTCCGACCCCCGTGTGCCGGAGCAGAGGCTGGCCCTGCACATGGGTTCCGTTTTCGCGAAGGCGGGTCCCGTTCCGGGAGGCGGTCCTAGCGCGGAAGCGCGGGGAACGGACGGAGGAACGGCCCGGGCCGCAGCGATCGGAACTCGTTCTCCACGGTCTGGGTTCCGGGTGAGTAGTAGCTCCACATGGTCCGGAAGTCAGGGCCGTGGCTGTCGGCCTCGGCCGTCAGCGCAGTCGGGCTGAGGTCCGGCCATTCGCCGGTGCGCAGCCGGTCGAACAGGGCACGTAGCACAGCGAGTTGTTCACCGGCTGTGAAGAAGCAGTGGTTGGCTCGCTCCACGTACACCTGGCGCAGGTTGGCCGAGCGGTCCTGCATCGCCACCCGGTCGGCGTACCAGCGCTCTGCCTCGACCGGCGCCGCCGCGTCACCGGTGGAGTGCAAGGTGATGGCAGGCCTGGTCAGGGCGCCGGTGAGGTTGGCCTCACGCGCCAATCGAGCGACCGCACGTGGGTCGGGCGCCACCCGCGGCGCCGCGGCAAGCCGATCAAGGTCGGCGTCGAGATCCAGGCCGGCCCGCTGGTACAACGTGGTGACCAGGTCGCGTTGGCTGGACTTGGCCAGCTGCTCGCGGTAATCCACCCCGGTGTTCCACGACGGGTTGCCGCCGAGCACCGACTCAACCTGGCTCCTGCCGGAGCCGAACATGAAGGCCCCCAGCTGGTACCGGTCATAGAGGTACTGGTGCAACGCCTGTTCGTCAGGGTCGCTCGGACGTGGGGCGAGCGAGTCGACCCAGCCGGGCACCGGCCCGTACGCGTTGGCCAGCGCCAGGCGGGCGGCGCCCTCCGGGGTGTCCAGGGCGGTGCGCAGCAACGTGTTGGCGCGGTCCTGGTTGGCCTGCGGGTCCGCAATGCCCGTCAGCTGCACCGGCGCGTCGCCGAAGAGGAGCGTCTTAGCGGCGAAGGCGACGTCAAGCTGCGCGTTGAAGCCGGCCACCGCGCCGGCCACCTCGCCACACATCGGCATCGCCGCGGAGATCCGGTCGGGATGCCGCTCGGCGAGCACCGCGGTCGTGGCGCCGCCCAAGGATTTGCCCCAGGCGATGACGTGGCGCGGCTCGCCGACGTTGGCGGCGAACCAGTCCAGCACCCCGAGTTGCGCGTCGATCATGTCCGGGGTGGGCCACGGCACGCTCTCGAACTCGGAGCCGGCGAGCGCGTAGCCCGCCTCGAGCAGCCATTGGGTCAACTGTGGGTGGTCGGCGTCGGTCTCGGGCAGGGTCGGACCGCCCCCCGGCAGGGTGTACGCGTGGCTCCACAACAGCAGGTCGCCGTTCCAGTTCTCCGGCACTCGCACTGTGAACGGCGTCCCGTCGACTTTGCCGGACATTGTGCCGGTCGCCTGAGGTGTCCCGGTGTCAGCGTGCCCAGGCGGCGTGCTGGGTCCGGGGCCGATTGTGACGATGGCCGCCAGCAGCGTCGCGGCCACAATGGTGATCCGATGTGGTGACATGCCAGCCAGGTTTCGGGAAGCCGCAGCAACTGCGCCATCCTTTCGGCGCCGGTTGAAACCTGGGAGGGGAATTGACGGTGCTTTGCCCCACTCGCCCGGGTGTGGGAGGGGCTGCGGGGCATTGATCGCAGCGACCGGCCAGTGGTTGTTGGGTGCGGACACCCGATAGGTGGAACCGCAACCGCAGTTGAGCCGGATCGGGTCTTCATCGAGACCTGTGGTCACGCTGAGGGCGCCACCATTCACAGTGTGATGAGAATCAGGTTCGGCGTCGATGACCTGGCGCGAGTGCGGCTCGACAACGGCATGGCGATGGCCCTGGAAGCGTTGTATAGCAGCCTCACGTTACGTCGACGCGACTCCGCTGTCTGGTTCGGCAGCTGGAGCAGTCGGCTCCGGCAGAGGATCCCGACCGCCGTCCGGCCGCTGCTTGAGGCGCTCGATCCGCGAAACCCACTGCCCGAGTTCATGATCAAACGTACCCATCGGGTTGATGTTTACTCTGACCACCTGATGTCGATCCCGCGGCGGCGCTGGCACACCGACCTGGCTCAGCTCGACTACCGACCCGCTGCCGGTTTCGCCCGGCAGTTCGCCGCGGGCTCGCTCGACGCGCGCCGTGAGTTCGCTCGCTCCTTCGCCGCGTATCGATCGGTGTTTGATCAGGATCACGGCGCCATCCGGGAGTTGGTGGCGGCCGACCTCGGTCACCGGGGCAACGTGCTGAGTCGTCGCGGTCTGTCGGCGCTGCTGGGTTCGCTGCATCCCGCGGTGCGCTGGCGGGCGCCGGTGCTGGAGGTGTCGGGGGAGGTCGACCAGGACGTGGACGTGGCGGGCCGCGCGGTGCGTGTGACCCCGTCAGTGTTCATGCGCAGACCGGGTGTGCTGGTCGAGGCAGAGGCGATCTTCATCGCGTACCCAGTACGTGGCTCGCTAGGTCTCGGCAGGCTGGGCCAGCCAGGCCCGCGACAGGGCGGGCTCGCACCGCCGGACCCGCTGGGCGATCTGCTGGGACGGACCCGCGCCGCGGTGCTTCGGGCACTGAGCTCGGGGCGCACCACCAGCGAACTGGCGGAGATCGTCGGGATCAGTCTGGCGTCGGCCTCCCACCATGCGACGGTGCTGCGCCGCGCACGTCTGATCACCACCCATCGGGAGGGCCGGGCGGTGCGTCACCAGCTCACCCCACTCGGCCGCAGCGCCGCGTACGCCGACCCGCACGGGTGAACGCCCGACGCAAGCGTTGCCTCCCAACAGTTGCCCGCCGGCCCATGTCACGGGCCAGAATGTGGAGGTGACGGGTCGATCGATGGGCGCCCGCGAGCTGATTGAGCTGGTCCTGGACCGGGGGTCGTTCCGGTCCTGGGACACCGCGCCGCAGCAGCCGGATCTGGGTCCCGAGCACGCCGCCGAGCTGGCCGCCGCGCAGCAGCGTTCCCGGGTGGACGAGTCGGTGCTCACGGGGGCCGGCTCGATCCGGGGCCGCCGGATCGCGGTGGCGGTGTGCGAGTTCGGGTTCCTGGCGGGCTCGATCGGGGTGGCGGCGGCGGAACGTCTGGTACGTGCCGTGGAGCGCGCCACCGCGGAGCGGCTGCCGTTGTTGGCGGCGCCCACGTCCGGCGGCACCCGAATGCAGGAAGGTGCGGTGGCGTTCCTGCAGATGGTGAAGATCTCAGCCGCGATCGCGGCTCACAAGGCCGCCGGACTGCCGTACCTGGTGTATCTGCGTGATCCCACCATCGGCGGGGTGTTCGCGTCGTGGGGCTCGCTGGGGCACGTCACGGTGGCCGAACCCGGCGCGCTGATCGGTTTCCTGGGCCCTCGGGTACGCCAGGAGCTGTACGGCGAGCCGCTGCCCGATGGCGTGCAGCGGGCTGAGAACCTGTGGCGCCACGGGATAGTCGACGCGGTGTTGCCGCCCGAGCAGATAGCTGAGATGGCCGACCGGGCGCTGCGGGTGCTGGCGGGGGCGCCGCGAGAGCTGACCCCGCCTCCGGACCCGCCCAACGAGCCGATCCCGGACGTGCCGGCGTGGGAGTCGGTGGTGCGTTCCCGCGCGGCGGGGCGTCCAGGGGTGCGCCGGTTGCTGAAGCTGGCCGCGGCTGACGCGATCCCGCTCAACGGCACCGGAGAGGGCGAGGCGGAGCCGGGGCTGCTGCTGGCGCTGGCTCGGTTCGGGGAGATTCCGTGCGTGCTGCTCGGTCAGGACCGGCGGGGCCAGCCCGGGGCGGCTGCCGGAACAGCTTCTGATGACGACACGCCAGCCGGCGCATTCGGCGACCAGCCGATGGGTCCCGGCGCGTTGCGGGAGGCACGGCGCGGGATGCGGCTGGCGGCTGAGTTGCACCTGCCTTTGCTCACGGTGATCGACACGCCTGGGTTGGCGCTCACCCAGGAGGCTGAGGAGGGTGGGCTGGCCGGTGAGGTGGCGCGCTGCCTTGCCGAGCTGGTGACGCTGCCGGCGCCCACCCTCTGCCTGTTGCTGGGCGCCGGCGCCGGCGGAGGCGCCTTGGCGTTGCTGCCCGCGGACCGCGTGATCGCGGCGCAGCACGCGTGGCTGTCGCCGCTGCCCCCGGAAGGGGCGAGCGTGATTGTGCATCGCACCGCCGCTCGAGCCGCTGAGATGGCGGCGGCGCAGGGGGTTCGCTCGCTGGACCTGCGTCGGGACGGGATCGTGGATCGGATCATCGCAGAGCATCCGGACGCCGCCGCCGAGCCGGAGCAGTTTTGTGTCCGCGTTGGTCAGGTGCTGGAGCACGAGCTGGCTTTGCTGGCCCGTCGCCCGCAGCGACACCGGCACGCCGCGCGAATGGCGCGCTATCGCCATCTGGGCCGCGCTCCGGGAGCGGTTTTCGGCACTGGCAGACTGTGAGTTTGTGACAGTGAGTTCGAAGCCCGCGAGCCCTGCCCCCGGCGATGACGCGGTGCGAGCGCGGCCCCGCCGCGCCGGAGTGGTGTGTTGGATCGCCGCTGTCTCGGTGGTGGTGGTGTTCAGCGCGGTGGCGACCGGGCTGCGCGGCGGCACCGAGGGTGGCGGCGTGTTCGGCGTCGCGGATCAGATCGCGATGGTCGGGCTCGGTTTGGTGGGCGGGGCGGGGATCTTGGCGTTCACCCGGCCCCGGGTCCGAGCGGACAGTCAGGGCATCTGGATACGGAACGTGGTGGGCACGTACGAGCTGCCATGGAGTTTGGTGCATTCAGTCCGGTTTGACCGCGGCGCTCCGTGGGCCAGCCTGGAACTGGTTGACGATGACGTGATCCCGGTGATGGCGATCCAGGCGGCGGACAAGGAACACGCGGTCGACACGGTGCGCCGGGTCAGAGCGTTGCTGACCGCGTCCAAGGACCCGCAATCGCCGTCCGACGACCCATCGCCGCCCGACGCCTGAGGCGACCCCGGCTCCGCCACGGGTTCGCGTCAGCGGCCCTCGCTGACCTGCTGGGATGGCCTGGTGAGGCGAGTGGCGTGCCCCAGCGTCGAACGTGTAATCTTGCATGCGCCGTCGGCAAGACGGCGAGACCAAGCGGAGCCCCGCTCCCACCCGAGCCGCCTCTGGCAGCCGGGTCGTCGTGAACGTCCTTCACAGGACACCGTGCGGATCAGCCTCCGCACATGCGATGAGCGGGCCCCGGCTATCAGCCGGGGCTTTTCTCTGGGGCCAAGGTTTTGCTAGGTCGCCCGCGGTCAGGTCACCCCTCCAGGCGACCTCCGCCCCAGCGGCGGAGCGGGTATGCACCGACAATGCACAACGAACTGAGGAGGTCCCATCAGCGTCGATGTTCGCATCAACGACCAGATCCGCGCGCGTGAGGTCCGCCTGGTCGGGCCGGAAGGCGAGCAGGTAGGCATCGTCTCGATCGACCAGGCGATCAAGCTGGCCCAGGATGTGGATCTGGATCTTGTTGAGGTGGCGCCCACCGCGCGCCCGCCGGTGTGCAAGCTCATGGACTACGGCAAGTTCAAGTACGAGACCGCGCTCAAGGCTCGTGAGGCCCGGAAGAACCAGCAACAGACCGTCATCAAAGAGATGAAGCTCCGCCCGAAGATCGACCAGCACGACTACGAGACCAAGAAGGGTCACGTGGTGCGGTTCCTCAAGGCCGGGGACAAGGTCAAGATCACGATCATGTTCCGCGGACGAGAGCAGTCCCGCCCCGAGCTCGGCTACCGGCTGCTGCAGCGGCTCGCCGAGGACGTGGTGGACCTCGGGTTCGTGGAGTCGGCGCCCAAGCAGGACGGGCGCAACATGACCATGGTCATCGGCCCGCATCGCAAGAAGACCGCCGAGGCCCGTGCCGAGCGCCAGTCCACCCGCCGCCAGCGGCGCGGTGAGGCCGACCGCGAGGCGGAGGCCTCTGCCGAGACCTCCACCGAGGCCTCGGTCGAGTCGGCCGGTCCGGACACCGCGTCGGCCTGACCGGCCGGCACGAGTCACCCCCACCGCCGGGGGCGCAGAAACGCCTGCGGCGAGACGACGAGGAGACGACGGCGACCCATGCCGAAGAACAAGGCGCACTCCGGTGCGAAGAAGCGCTTCCGTGTCACCGGTACCGGAAAGGTCATGCGCCGCCGGGCGAACCGCAACCACATGCTCGAGCACAAGCCGTCCACCCGCACGCGCCGGCTCTGGAACGAGGTCGAGATCTCGCCGGCCGACTCGAAGCGGATGAGACGCCTGCTGGGCAAGTAGACCGCCCGACGTCGACGTACGACCGGCCCGGACCCTCACAGCCGGCCGGCCGACACAGAGGAGTTACACGTGGCACGCGTCAAGCGGGCGGTCAACGCCCACAAGAAGCGCCGAGTCGTCCTCGAGCGGGCCTCCGGGTACCGCGGCCAGCGGTCCCGCCTGTACCGCAAGGCCAAGGAGCAGATGCTCCACTCGATGACGTACTCCTACCGCGACCGCAAGGCGCGGAAGGGGGACTTCCGGCGGCTGTGGATCCAGCGCATCAACGCGGCCGCGCGGCAGCACGGCATGACGTACAACCGGTTCGTCCAGGGCCTGCGGCTCGCCGGTGTCGAGGTGGACCGCCGGATGCTCGCCGAGCTCGCCGTCAACGACGACGACGCGTTCGGCGCCCTCGTCGAGACCTCCCGCGCCGCCCTGGCCAAGGCGGGGAGCGACACCTCCGCGGCCTAGTCACCGGCGAGAGGCGACGGCACCTGGGAGCGGAGACACGCGCGTGGCGGGACCCGAGCTGACCAACCCGCGAGCCGGCCGGGTCAAGGCGGCTCGGCGGCTGGCCAAGCGCGCGTTCCGCGTCTCCGACGGGTTGTTCCTCGCCGAGGGTCCGCAAGCGGTGCGCGAGGCGGTCGCCACGCCGGGTCGGGTCCGCGAGCTGTTCGTCGCGGCAGAGGCGGCGCGACGCCACCCCGAGATCGCCGAGACCGCCCAGCGCTCCGGCGCCGAGGTCTACCCGGTCAGCGGCGAGGTGATGGCGGCATTGACGCAGACCGTCACCCCGCAGGGGCTCGTGGCCGTGTGCACCGCGCTGGACGTCCCGCTCGAGCAGGTGACCGCGGCCCGGCCCGCGCTGGTCGCCGTGCTGGCCCACGTCCGCGACCCGGGGAACGCGGGAACCGTCCTGCGGGCGGCGGACGCCGCCGGTGCCGAGGCGGTCGTCTTCAGCAGCGCCTCCGTGGACCCGTACAACCCCAAGTGCGTCCGCGCCTCGGCGGGCAGCCTCTTCCACCTGCCGGTGGTCACCGGTGTGCCGACCGAGCAGTCCGTCGCGGCGCTCCGGGCCGCCGGCTCGACCGTGCTGGCGGCGGACCGCACCGGGGGAGTCGACCTCGACGAGGCCGGGGACCGCGGGCTGCTCGGGCAGGCCTCGGCGTGGCTGTTCGGCAACGAGGCCTGGGGCCTGCCGGAGCCGACGCTGGCCGACGAGGTCGTCCGCGTGCCCATCCACGGCCGGGCGGAGAGCCTCAACCTCGCCGGTGCCGCCACGGTGTGCCTGTACGCCTCGGCGCGTGCGCAACGGGCGCCCGGAGGTTGCCGATCTCAGGCGGCCCGCAGGTAGGCTCCGGACCCAGGGGAGCAGCCCGGGGCAGGCCGAGGCTGAGAGGGGCACCAGTGTGACCCGTGGAGGAGCGCCGCACGAGCCGGCCGTGACCGACGCCGTCCTCGACGGCGGGGACACGACCGTGCGCGCGGACGAGCTTCCCGACGGTCTCGTCATCGCCGACCAGGCCGGCCGGGTGGTCGTGTTCAACCAGGCCGCCGCCGCGCTCACCGGCCTCGAGGCCGGGGCGGCGCTCGGCAAGGACTTCCGTGACGTGCTGCCGCTGGAGGACGTCGAGGGCCGGCCCTGGTGGAGCTGCACCGACCCGTACCAGGGGCTGCGCACCCGGCGGCGGCAGCCCGAACGCTGCCTGCTCCTGCCGGACGGTCGTGAGCTGCAGGTCACCGCGGGCTTCGTCCGCGACGACGGCCCGGGCAGCGACGTCGTCCGGCTGGTGATCCTGCTGCGCGACAACGGCACCCGCGAGCGGGTCGAGCGCAGCCGAGCCGACCTCGTGTCGACGGTGGCGCACGAGCTGCGGTCTCCGCTCACAAGCGTCAAGGGCTTCACCGCCACCCTGCTGGCGAAGTGGGAGCGGTTCACCGACGAGCAGAAGCGGCTGATGCTCGAGACGGTCAACGCGGACGCGGACCGGGTGACCCGGCTCATCACCGAGCTGCTCGACATCTCCCGCATCGACTCCGGGCGCCTCGAGGTCAAGCGGCAGGTCGTCGACCTCGAGGCGGCGACCACCCGCCTGGTGACGGGCCTCGTCACGTCCGGGACGCCGGAGGGCCGGGTGACCGTGACCGCGGCCGAGGGTCTCCCGGAGACGTGGGCCGACCCCGACAAGATCGACCAGATGCTCGGCAACCTCGTGGAGAACGCGCTGCGCCACGGTGACGGCCAGGTGAGCATCACGATCGAGCCCGTCGACGGCGGCACCGCGGTGACCGTCGCCGACGAGGGCGAAGGCATCCCGGACGAGGTGTCCATGCGCGTGTTCCGAAAGTTCTGGCGGTCGGGCCGTCGGGGCGGCTCGGGGCTCGGCCTCTACATCGTCAAGGGGCTGGTCGAGGCGCACGGCGGGTCGATCACCCTCGGGCGCGGGCCGACCGGCGGGGCGAGCTTCCGATTCGTCCTGCCCCCCGGGGTGCCCGACTTCGCGTCGTGACCCGGTGGGCCTCCCTCGCTGACATGCATCCCGGCACCGCGCCCGGCCCACCGCCGGCTCGTCGAGCGGGTGCCATCCCGTCCCTGTCCTCCCCGGATGCCTGCCTAGACTCGCGGGCGTTCCCCCTTGATGCCGCGTGGAGCGCGATCTGCCGATGTCCGCACCCAACAAGTCCTACGACCCGGTCGAGGTGAGCGCCCTGGCCCCCGAGGAGGTCGCACACCGTGAGGCGGAGGCGCTCGCCGCGATCGAGGCTGCCGGCGACCTGGACGCGCTCAAGGCCGTCCGGCTCGCCCACGTCGGCGACCGGTCGCCGCTCGCGCTCGCCAACCGCGAGATCGGCGCCCTCCCGCCTCAGGCCCGCAAGGAGGCCGGCCAAAGGATCGGCCAGGCGCGCGGCGCGGTGACCCAAGCGCTGACCGAGCGCCAGGCGGTGCTGGAGGCCGAGCACGAGCAGCGGATCCTGGTCGAAGAGACCGTCGACGTCACCCTGCCCACCGACCGG
>JBOGDL010000036.1:0-6686 GCA_050701815.1 Micromonosporaceae bacterium
CTCGGGCGTTCACAAATGTGTCGATCAGAATGTTCTCGCGGTTCTTCGCCAGCACCAATGTCCCCGCGTTCTGGCAGGCCACGATGATGTTTCGAAAGAACGGGTCAAAAGTCATCTCGTAGTTCTGGGCGATCCGTGGATGTCTGCGAAATCCACCACGCTTGCGCAGCGCTTCGGCGAACCCGCGAAGATTCGCGTTCGTGATCGGCACGAATTTCGGGTTGCGCGTGGTTCCGGATGTCGCCAGAACGTATGCGGTGTCGTCGGGGATCAGCTGACCGGACGGCTGATTCCCGATCGCGTCGACTATCACGAGATCGTGTGGCGCCTCCCGCGCCGTGTTCTGCGACGTGACGATGAACCTCGCAGCCGTACGCTGGCGCAGACTGTCCCACTCAGCGGTGTCCGATTCCGAGATCGGAATGATCGCAGCACCCAGCTCCGAGAGCGCCGGGATCACCACGTACGGAGTGAGCTTGTCCTGAAGGTGCACGAGCACCGCGTCGCCCGGCCGGACGCCTTTTGAGGTGAGAAAGGACGCCATGCGGCGGGACGCGGTGACGAGTTCCTGGTAGGACAAGGTGCTGCCGTCGCCACGTTCCACAGCCGGGTGGTGGGGCGCTGCCACAGCAGCCGTACGCAAGAGATCGTCGAAGATTCCCAATGGCAGCCCTTTCACCCCTGCTTCACATCGTCGGGCGGTCTCCCTATTGTCGGTCCAGGCCGCGAGCCTGGGGATGCGATGGTGACCGGGCACGGCTCTGACAAGCTGTGGGCTCACCTCTTCTGCGTTGGGACGTGATGCGATGACGGACGCTGCGGCTGAGTTGATGAAAGCTTGGCAGGAACTGCTTGGCGTGAGTTCGGCCGATCCTGATCAGAACTTCTTCGAGCTGGGCGGCGATTCGCTGACCGCGATGGATCTGGCGGTACGGGTGGAAGAGGCGTCCGGGGAGTCGTTCCCGGTCGAGGTGCTGTTCACCGACGGCACCCTGGGCGCTCTGCTCGACGCGTTGAGCGAGCCGGCAGCGAAACAATGACCTCGCGCCGGCGTCAGGATTCGTGAGACCAGCGCCCGGCGCAGCGCCGGTGTCGGCGCGAGTGCGCTATCCGCGCTGGCGGTGAAGCGTGTGCGCGGTCGCGTCGATCCTGTGGAACAGGGCGAGCGCCTCGCTATGGTCCCCGGTGTCGCCGAAGACCTCGGCGATGTGCGTGATGCGGTCCTGAGCCGCCGCAGCCACCGAAGGGTTCACCATCCGCACCGAGTTCACGCCATCGAGCGCTTCGATAGCGCTCTTGAGGGTGAGGCCGTACCCCGAGGGCGGTGGCGCCTGGTCGGGGAGGCGTACCAGATATTCGTACCCGACGCGGGTGGCGGCGGCGCGATCCAGCGGATCAAGCGGACGCCCGAGCGCGGCGTGCAAGGCCCACGCGACCGGATCCTGCCCGGTGGCGTGCCGGATCAAAGCCGCCACTCCGCCGCCGAGTCTCCCGTTCACCTCGAGGACGCGAGGGCCGTCCTTGGTGAGTTTGATTTCGGTGTGGGTCATCCCGTCGCGCACGCCCAGCGCGGTGAGCGCGGCGCCGGCCAACGCCGCGACCTCGCGCTCGTGCGCCTTCGACAGCGTGGACGGGTACAAGTGCCCCCGCTCCCGGAAGTCCTCCGTCAGCGCCGGCTTGCCGAGCACGCACATGGGCACGTGCTGGCCGTCAGCCGAACACGTCTCCACGGAGACGTAATCCCCCACCCCTTCGCCGGCGGCGGCCTGGTCACCGTGGAGGAATTCCTCCACCAGGAACTCGCGTCCCCGCAACGGCGGGTGCTGCGACAACTGGTGGGCCGTGGCTGGCTCCGAGATCTTCCGGACGCCTTCGCTGGCACTTCCCTGGGTGGGTTTCAGCATCAACGGGAACTGGCCGAAGTCACGCACCACGCCAGGCAGATCATGAATCCTCGGCACGGCCCGGGTCTTGGTGGCGTCGACACCAGCCGCGCTGAGCGCCTGTCGTTGCGCCAACTTGTCAGTGAGTCGTCTCGCGGTGTCCACCGTGTGGTGGCGCCAATGGTGCACGTGAGCAAGTTGCGCGGTGTCTGCGAGCCGGGTTTCGCTAAATGTGGTGACCGCGTCGAAGGCGTGATCACCCGACGTGAATCCCAGCGCGGACGTCACACCGGTCACCGCGCCGAGCCGTTCCAGCAACCTGACGAGTGTGGGGGAGGCGTGCCCGGCCTCCACCAGGAAGGTGACGGCGCACCACCCGTCGGCCGCGCGGACGATCTCGGTCGGGCTTGCCGACCCGTGGTCGTACCAGACGCCCACACGTGGGAGTCTCATCGCAGCGGCGCCGCTTCGGGGCGCTCAATCGCGTCGACGGTTCCAGTCTGGGTGTCTGCGCGGGACGCATCGCCCACCCTGCGGCGCGCGGCGTCGAGGTCTGCCGGCGTGTTGAGGTCGAACGCGTACCTGAACTCGACGGCGTCAACGTCATCCGCCGGATGCGCGGAGAGGAAGGCGGCGAAGCTGGTCCCGCCGGTGTTCACGAAGTCTCGCAGCCGAGCCAGCACCCGTTCCCGCAAGCAGTAGACGCCCGCCATGCGCGCGGAAGCCTGCGAAAGGTCCCGCCCGATACGGCCGGATGACCACCAGATGGTACGGGGGCCGAGCGACCACGGGTCCCGGCTGACGCCGACCGTGAGCGAGGTGCGCGACGGGTTGGAGATCGCATGGCGTAGGAAATCGGCCAACTCTCCCGGGGCCGTCACCAGGTCGCTGTCGACCACAACAGCGTAGGCGGCGCCGTCGATGGCCCTGAGGATGGTGTGTCCGTACGGCTCCACAGGCGCCTCTACCAGCTGCAGCGCAGCGGGGTCGGGTTGGCTTTCCCGCCAGGCCGCCAGGTGAGGGTTGCCCGGAGGGACCACGATCCGCACCTGGGTGATGCCGCTCGTCAGGTCGGAAACGAGCCGGCTGAGAAGGGTGGACCCGCCGACCGTGAGCAGGCACTTCGGTGGGCTACCGGCTTCGCCGGCCATCCGGCTTCCCCGGCCCGCAGCCGGAATGATCAGCATCATGCGACCAGTTCCTTCCACGCCGCGTCCAGCAGACGGGTCACCTTTTCGGCGCGAGCCTCGCGGTCCTTAGGGGCGGAGGTGAGCTGCGTGCTCACGCTGCCGAGGATCCGGGTCACCACACCGAGCTGTGTCCGCAAGCGCCACTGCGGGTCGTCGTCGGCCCACTGCCGCATCACCGGTGAACGCTCCCGGCCGCTGAATATCTCGTCCGGAGTCAACGTGGCGCGGTCGTGGGGGCCTTCCACGGCGATGCCGTCGCGCACCCCCAGAGCCGGTTCGATGTGACAGTGGAACGCGATCAGGGTGCCGAGGTCGAGCATCGGATCCCACCACGGCAAACCGGCTGCCCAGGGCGTCTGGCCACGTAGGTCGATGAATCTGAACCCTGGGCCCAGCGGCGTCGGGTGGTCGAGCAGGACGTTGTTGAGTCCAAAGTCGCCGTGCGCGGCAAGCGCCAGCGGCCGGGTTGCCGCGGCGTTGACGAGCGTGTCCAGGAGACCCGAGTCGAGGCTGTCAACGATCGCGCCGAATGGTTGCTTCCGCAGGTCAGCACCGGTTTTTGCGAGGCGATCCAGCCGGCTGCGGAGTTGCGTCCGCCAGAACGCCCTGGCCCCGATGACGCCGTCCAACGAGCCGTCCGTGCCCTGCATCGTCTCGCGCCCGCTGACTCGAATCAGCACATCCAGCGCCTGGTTCACCAGCTCGACGAAGCGTCCTCGATCGTGCGCGCCGGCCGCGTCCAAAGACCCGTGCTCGTAGTACGGGAGCACCAACACGCCATCGTCGTACGACAGCACGGACGGGTACCACATCGCGATGTCGTCGATCTCGAGCAGCCGGCGAAGGTGCCGCGCGCAGGCGGCGAGTGACGCCGCGGCGGAATCGGTCTGGGCACGCTTCACCACCACGGCCCTGCCGGATGGATCACGTGCGACCTCGACGATCGCGCCGGCCATGGTGGGGATGCGCCGCTGCGTCTGGTAGATCGTCACGATTCGTGCACCTGGCCCCGGTAGGACTTGCTGGGATCGGTGGGCACGCCCGTCATTCGCAACGACAGCACTAGCCGCAGAGGTTCGACGTCTGGCGACGAGCGCAGCAGCGGCGGCACCTCATGCCACATCCGCGGCCCCAGGATCCGGGGATGGCCGTCGCGGTCGTACTTGCAGTCGAGGAACCCGTCCTGAAGCACCCGCATGCAGCTGACGGCGCCGTAGACGACGGGCAGTTGCAGATTGATGCGGTGCCCCTGGTACGTGTCCCCGTGCGGGCCGATGTAGTCGCCTTCCCGGTACACCAGCAGAAACGGCCGGTCGTACGCCAACTGGTAGCTGGTGACCTCCTGCAACCACGGCTTGGTCAGGTGCGCCAGGTGTTCCGACCAGTCGTGGATCCCGTGCCGGGTGAAGGCCGCGGAGACCTCCGCGTCTGCGGGGTCAAGCCGTCCGAACCGGTGCCCGGCGCCCAACACCCCCTGCTGCGCGTCATGGGGCTGCGAGACCCGCTTCGCCAGGTGTCCGACCTCGTCGTGGAGGTGCTTCAGGACGGCTCTGAGCTGTCCCGCTTCGAGGATCTTGGGCAACGCCGTCATCCCGTACCGCTGGTACGACGCGCGCGCGTCGGCGACAGCCTGTGGCGAGGGCGCCACCACCTCGAGGTCATCAGGCATTCGCATCTGGAGAGACTCCCGGCTCGACGAGGGCGAGGTGGCGGCGGACGTCAACCACGTCCAGGCGGGTGACCTGATCAAGCAGGTCGCCCAACAGAAGCAGGCCGTAGAGCAGCAACCCGAGGCATCGATTCAGCCGCACGGCCTTGGGCTCGGATCGATCCGACAGGCGGCAGGACGCCTCGCTGAGGACGTGAGCGGCGTGCGCGAACAACAATTGCGCCCGCCACGCCGCGGCGTTGAGCCCGATCACCTCGGACAGGCTTCGCGCGTCTGCGACGAACCGGGAAAGCCACTGGCGCAACGGGTTGGACCGCAGCGTCACGGTGTACTCGACCGGCCCGTGCCGCCTCACGTGGAAGCCTGAGGCCATCGCGGCTTCGAACAGGCTCAGCGTGAACAAGAGCTTGGCCAGGTCGTAGCAGGGATCCCAGAGGTCAAGAGTCCCGCGTGGATCGATCAACGTGAAGTCCGGCGCCGCGGACGAAGCCGCAGGCCGCGATGCAGCCGCGGACCGGGACGCCGCCGGCGCCGGATCTGCCAGCAGCAGATTGCGCAGATTGAGATCCCCGTGCACCGGCGGTGCGAGGGTCGCTGTCGCGAGCAGTTTTGTGATCGCGCTCGCGGCGGCCACCGTCGCGTCGAGACCTCGCACCACGCGACCGTTGACCCGTACCTGATCCGCGGTGAGGAGGCGCTGTGGGACGTTCGCTTCCAGAATCCAGCGGCGTCGGGGGACCCGGTCGAGGTAAACCCGCTGCCAGTGGTCGGACGACGCGCGCGTGGCGCTGACGGAGTAACCATCAGCCGCCAACTGCCGCCAGATCGCACACAGGGCGCGATGAGCCCGGTCGACTCCGGCGTTGGTCGCGACCTCCACCAGGTTGGGCCGGGGGATGTGCTCGTAGACGTAGGCGGACCAGGTGTCCTCGTGCCCGACCTGGTGGACCTGGGGATAGCGGGCCGCGATCGCGGGCGCGAGGTCCTGCAACAGCCCGACCTGCAGCTGCTTCGCGCGGAAGGCGTTCAGGTCGTGTCCGTCCACCACGTTCGACGCCTGCGCCAGCACCTTGAGCACGACCAACCGTCCTTGACGGTCCCGCGCCAGCGCGCTGTACGCCCCGGAGCCGCCGCCGGTGAGCGGCCGGATCACCGACACATCGAGGGATCGTGGAACCGTATCCAGCAGGCTCAGCCGACTCACGCCAGCGGCCATCCGGACCTGTCCGCCACCTCGATCTGATCCCGCAACCAGAGCAACTGCTCATCAGTGGATTCCAGCAACATCCTGGTCACGCTGACCTCAGGTGCCGGGAAGGGGTACGTGAGCGGGGTGCTGTCCGGTTCCGGGATCCCGGGGGTGAGCCGAGGTTCGCCCCCCTCCGTGATCAGCGTCCGCGCCGGCGGCGGTTTGCCTTCGTACTTGGAGGTTTCGCTGGGGCCGGACGCGCTGTCGTACTGGTTGTAGATGTTGAAGACAACGCTGGGCTGCCACGGGGAGAACGTGATGTGGTAGGCCCCCAGCGGGATGACGCACACGTCCCCAGGCCCGTATTCGGCAACGGAGAGATAGTCCGTGCGTTCGGGGAGCGCGACCAGGACCACCACCCGGCCGTGGGTCACTTGGAAGATCTCCACCTGGTCTGGCGGGTTCCAGTGCCCGATGGACCTCATGCATTCCCCACTCGGCAGCGCGCCGGATGAGTAGTGCACCTCATCAGCCCGCCACGTGATCGACTCCCGCTTGGGATCGGGCAGCCTGCGGCTGTGCACGTCCCGGTGCGCGGTGTAGAGGAACGGGTCGTGGTGGTGCAGGGACGCTTCAAGGTGGCTCTTCTTCAGCACGTTCACGCCGGGATGCGCCGCCCGTTCCACAAGGTCAGAGAGGTGGCGATCTTGCTGGGACGCTGAATAGACCTGACTGTCAGCCATGGGCAACCCCGT
>JBOGDL010000037.1:0-3937 GCA_050701815.1 Micromonosporaceae bacterium
GCGCCCGCACGGGCGCGCCGCCGACCCCCGCAGGGAGGCGATGGTGGACAGTCGGGAGCGCATCGGCTTGCCGTACGGCGGCGCCGTGGAAGTGGCGCGTCTGGATCAGGCGATCCATGCTCGTGGCGCGTATTCGCGACGTTGCCGGGCGTGCGGTGAGCAGTTCCCGTGCCATACGCGGCAGCGCGCCGACGCAGCGCTGGGTGACACGCCTACCGCAACAACGCCCGCGAGACGCCACAGCTGCACCTGGCGCGCGGTCGGCGCTTTCGCTGTGGTCGGGTTGCTGCTGGCTGCCGTTGGCGCCTTGGCGTGGCGGGCGGTGTCCTGATGCCCACCGTCGACGGGGGTGTGTACTGGCTCGACGGTGAGCTGCTGTGGTGTCGGACCTGCCGTAGTTTCCGACACCCCGCCCCCGAGGCCGCCGGTTGCCGGGCCTACGTCTGCGGCCCGGGTTGCCCGCTGCCGCCCACCCCGGCGGTACCCGCGGAGCAGGACGCGACGCTGGCCGCGATGACCCGCGCCCAGGTGGTGCTGCACGCCATCGGCCGCGAGGCGCCCACGCCGCCGTTGCACCCGACGCCTCCTGACCCAGAGCTGGGTTTGCGGGTCACCATCGCCGAGGTGCGCCGCTGGGAAGCCTGTGTGTTCACCGACCGTCGCGCGGTGTTACGCGCCGCGTACCACCGGCTTGAAATTGATGAGCGCGGGGTGATCCACCGGATCTGGCGCCACCACCCCAACCCCAACGGCGGCAGCCGCTCATGAGCCCGCCACGACACGCGGCTGGCGAGCCGCCGCGATGCAGAAACTGCGGCCAACCCATCACCGACACTGACGCCGGCTTCACCCACATCGAGTCACCCACCGTGAAGTTCGGGTGGCTATGCCCAGCGCCGGTGATGAGCATCGCCCAGCCGCCGATGACCGCGCCGGCCCCCACTTGGTGGGGTGCGGTGCCGTCGACACTCCGAGCGCCACGGCGTGTCGCCAGCACCCCAGCCCACCAGGTGCAGCCCGGGCCAACACCGCCGAAGCCGCCGCACCCCGGGCATGCGTCGCAGCGGAAGCCGCGGCCGCGGCCGACGCCGATCCCGGCGACCACCCGACGCAGCACGCCGCAGCACCCCGGTGAGGCGATCGCGTGAACACCACCAGCCACGCCCTGATCCTGGCCGTTGGGGTCGGTGTGGGCGCTGCTGCTGGCTGGCAGGCCCAATGCGCCGTACGCGCCTGGACCGACTACCGCGCCGCGAAAGCGCAGGTCCCGGTCCTGCTAGCCGCCGCCCGCGCGCTGACCCGCAACGCGGCCGGCGTGGTGCTGCTCGCCGCAGCGTTCGCCGCCTTCGCCCTCTACGTCGCCAGCGCATGACCGTCCCTTAACCCAAACCGACCCCGGAAGGACGCCCCGTGTCATTGATCGACGACATCCGCAACACTCTGAACGAGATCCAAGCCACCCTGGCGACCGTGAACGACCGCTGCCAACACGCGACCGGCCAAGCCCAGCAAGCCAAAGCCACCGCCGATCAGCTCGGCTCACATGGCCTCGCCGCCAAGACCGAAGAACTGCAGAACGCGCTCAGCGCCCTGGAACACCAGATCGCGCAGAGCCAGGTAGGGGCCGCGCTCGCCGCCCACAACGCGAACGAGATCGCCGCCAGCACCAGCTGAGCCGCCACGCACCGGCTGACCCGCCGGCGCCGGCTGAGCCGCTTTGCGAGGCTAATCGTAGGGTGCGCAGGCTGCTAATGGTTTGATAAACCCCATGCTATTGGTAGCGTAGAGGTTCGTGAAGGAGTATCGCGAGCGCGTTGTGGACCTTGAGCTTGACGACTTGTTGGCTGGCTTAGCGGCCGTTGCCATCGAGGGACCGAAGGGCGTGGGCAAGACAGCCACGGCGCAGCGCCGCTCACGTGCGATCTTCGCGTTGGACGATCCGCTACAGGCAGAGCTGCTTACCGCTGACCCGCGCATGATCGAACGAGTCGACGGGCCTGTCCTCATTGACGAGTGGCAACGGCTGCCCGCGTTGTGGGACGTGGTGCGGCGCAGTGTGGACACGGAGCCCCGTCCAGGAAGGTTCCTGTTGACGGGAAGTGCTGCGCCGCGAGAAGTCCCCCTGCATTCGGGAGCTGGCCGCATAGTGCAGGTGCGAATGCGCCCCATGGGTTTGGCTGAGCGGGGCCTGGACACACCAAGCGTGAGCCTCCGGGAGCTGCTGTCGGGCCGTCGTCCCCAGGTGGAGGGCTCGGCCACGATGGATCTGGCTGGCTATGTGGAGGAGATCGTGCGTTCGGGTTTCCCAGGCATACGAGATTTGCCGGATCGCGCTCGACGGGCGCAGCTTGACGGGTACATCGCCCGGGTTGTCGAGCGGGAGTTTCCTGAGCAGGGCCTCGCCGTACGGCGCCCAGCGACATTGCGCGCCTGGCTGGCCGGATACGCGGCAGCTTCCTCGACCACAGCGTCCTACAGCGCGATCCTCGACGCGGCCACCCCTGGTGATCATGAGAAGCCTGCGAAGACAACCACCCTTACCTATCGCGATGTGTTGAGCGGTTTGTGGCTGCTCGACCCGGTTCCGGGGTGGTTGCCCACCCGGAACGCGTTGGGACGTCTGGGTCAGGCGCCCAAACACCACCTCGCCGATCCGGCGTTGGCCGCACGATTGCTTGGCGCGGACATTGACGCGCTGCTCTCTGGTCGCCACGTGGGTCCCCCGCCGCCTCGGGATGGGTTGCTCCTCGGGCGTTTGTTCGAATCACTGGTGACGTTGAGCGTTCGGGTCCTGGCGCAGGCAGCGGAAGCGAGCGTGCACCACTTCCGCACCCGCAATGGAGATCACGAGGTGGACCTCATTGTGCAGCGTCCGGATCACAGGGTGCTTGCCTTTGAGGTCAAACTTGCGCCCACTGTGACTGACGCAGATGTGACGCATCTTCGCTGGTTGCAACACAGGTTGGGCGCCGACCTACTGGACATGGCGGTGATCACCACAGGCGAGCATGCGTACCGCCGTGCTGATGGTGTGGCCGTCATCCCGGCTTCTCTGCTGGGACCTTGACCGCCGCCGGCACAGGTTGACGCGGGCCGCCGGCACGCGGGGTGACGCGGGCCGCCGGAGCAGCAGCCCTCAGGCGGACACGGCGCCCCAGGGCCGCCTTGGGATCTATTTCCGGCGTCGGCCCCCGGCGGGCGGGCGCCAGGAGGCGAGATCCTCGTCGGTGAGGTGCAGCCGGCCTGTCGCCTCGTTCAGGAACGCCTGGTACGCGGCGGCCGGTGACACCCCGAACACCGGGTCGTAGTCGCCGTGCCACTGCTCCACCCAGAACAGCACTTCGCGCAGCCCGGCGAGCAGCGGGGTGAGCCGTTCGGCGCCCCAGCCGTCGTTCTGTTCCCGTTCGACCGTCAGCATCGCCAACGCCTGCGCCTGCTCCCGGTGATCCCAGCCGGCCCAGCCGAGCAGCAGCGTCGGGTCACCGTCACGCCCGCACCCCGGGTACGAGATGAACCGTTCCTTGGCCACGTCCAGCTTCCCCCGGTTACGCCAGTAGCTCGCCTTGATGAAGTCGGCTTGCGCGTACTTCGGCGGCACCGGGATCGCGTCCCGGATCGTGCGTTTGCGCTGCTCGTCGGGCTCGGCGTCCTCCGCCCGCTGCTGGCCCCACACGTTCTCCCACTCGGCGCGTTTCGCCAGGCCGGACGGCTTGTGGCGCAGCGCCACGAGGAACGGCACGTGCTCGTCCGCGATCAGGCTCTCCAGCACCTTCGCGAGATCCTTGCCGGGTGCGTGCAGCTCCGCGACCGCCAGCACATCGGGGTCGCGGCGCAGCTCGTCGGCGAGCTGGTTCACCGTCAACGGGCGGGGCTGCTTCACCCCGTCCACGTGGTGGCGCCACAGCTCGCGCGCCTCGCACCGGTCCAGCAGCCAGTC
>JBOGDL010000038.1:0-4732 GCA_050701815.1 Micromonosporaceae bacterium
CCGCCACCGGCATCTGACTCACCACCGCCCGCACCCGCGGGTCTGCCGCCGCGAGCAGCACCACGTTGCCGCCGCCGGTGCCGCCGGTGGCGAACGCGCCGATCGCCTCCGGCATCACGTCGTCCCGCGTGGTCAGGTACGTGACCCCGTTGACCAGGTCCGCCAGCTGATGCGCCGGAACCACCACACCACGCTCGCCCTCGGAGTCACCGAAGCCGCGGTAGTCGATCGACAGCACCCCGAAACCGGCGTCGGTCAAACCTTGGTGGTACGCGTCATAGACCTTCGCATCCTTCAGCCCGAGCCACCCCGGGCCCTGGATGATCGCCGGCACCGGGGAGCCG
The DNA here is from genome assembly GCA_050701815.1 of Micromonosporaceae bacterium. Classification (GTDB taxonomy): domain Bacteria; phylum Actinomycetota; class Actinomycetes; order Mycobacteriales; family Micromonosporaceae; genus WHSM01. The sequence goes on from JBOGDL010000038.1 coordinate 345, forward strand.
GCTTGGCCACCGCTGGAGTCCGGGGTGTGCCAGAGCGCGCGCACCCGCTCCGCGCCGCTGAAGTACTCCACTTTTTCGGTGCGCATCTACCGTCCTCCACTGCTTGGACTTGAGCCGCTGGTTGGGCTGGGCCGCCGGCCCCGGCGCGCTGGTCAACTATGGCATCCGCCTGGGGCCGGCGGAGCTTGATGGAAGCTGCACCGGGCCACTCCGCCGCAACCTCAAGATCGCCGTTTGGGGAACGAAACCGCAGCCGCGCTGCACTTATGTTCCGGAAATAGCGATCTTGGTGGCGGAGCGCTCCGGCAGCCGGGTACGTCACGGCGGGCCGATCGTGACCAGGCGCTGCTCGGTCATCTCCTCGATCGCGTACCGGGGGCCTTCCACGCCCATCCCGCTCTGCTTCACCCCGCCGTACGGCATCAGGTCCACCCGGCTGCTGGAGGTCTCGTTCACGTGCACCGAGCCCATCCGCAGCTGCTCCGCGGCGGTGAGCATGCGACCCACGTCAGCGGTGAAGATCCCCGCCGCCAGCCCGTACGGGGTGTCGTTCGCGTCCGCGATCGCCTCGTCCAGGTCGGTGAACGGCCGCACGTTCACCACCGGCCCGAAGACCTCCTGGCAGAACACGTCCATGTCGCGGGACACCCCGGAAAGCACCGTCGGCTCGATCACCTGGCCGTCGCGGCCCCCGCCGCTGACCACCTCGGCGCCACGTTTGGTGGCGGACTCGATCCAGGAGGAGATCCGGTCGGCGTCCGACTCGCTGATCACGGGGCCGACGAAGGTGCCCTCCACCCGCGGGTCGCCCGCCGTACGGGAGTCCAGATCGCGTTTCAGGGCGGCGAGGAAGTCGTCCAGCACCGCGGTGTGCACGTACAGCCGCTGCACTGAGGTGCACACCTGGCCGGCCTTGCGGAACGCGGCGCCCACGCACAGCGGGATCACCTTGTCCAGGTTCGCGTCGTCGCACACGATGGTGCTCGACAGGCTGCCCAGCTCCAGCTGTGTCCTGCGGAGCCCGACCGCCCGGTGCAGGTGCTCACCCACTTCGGTGCTGCCGGTGAACGCGTAGAACGCGGGGACCGGGCTCTCCAGCAGCTGCTGGCCCACGGTGGAGCCGCGGCCGTGCACCACCGCGATCAGCTGCTCCGGCAGGCCCGCGTCCAGCAGCAGGCCCACCAACTTCCCGGCGGACAGCGGCGTGTACGACGCCGGCTTGAGCACCACCCCGTTGCCGGCCGCCAGCGCGGGCGCCACCTTGTGTGCCACCGTGTTCAGCGGCGAGTTGAACGGCGTGATCGCGCACACCACACCCAGCGGGCGGCGCAACGTGAACGCGTGCCGGCCGGACATCCCCGGGGCGCCGTCGAGCGGCACCACCTCACCCGAGATCCGCTTCGCCTCTTCGCCCGACAGCAGCAGCGTCTGGGCCGCCCGCTGCACCTCGCGCCGGGCGTCGGCCAAGGTGAACCCGGTGTCGTCAATGATTGTCTGGACGAACTCCTCGGCACGCTGCTCCACCAACCGCGACGCCTCCGAGAGCACCTGGAACCGCTGGTACGGCGCCAGCACGTGCTTCTGCTGCGCGTGCGCCACCCCGTCCAGCGCGGCGGCGACCTGCTCCCGGCTGGCCTCGTGCACCTGGGCGACCTGCCCGCCGTGGTGCTTGTCGCGCAGCGGGACAGTCGACTCGCCGTCTGTCCAGGACCCTTGCAGGAACAGCTGTGCGTCCTTCACGTGGCATCCCTCCCGTGCTTCGGGCGCGGTTTCGTGGCCTCCGCTGTTGTCATTGCCCTCTGCGATCTCATGGCTGCGGCGATTTCAGGGTCTCGCGTAACGCGTTCAGAACCTGCAGGTAGTCAGCGGACGCGGAACCGTCCGGCAGCGCGAGGTCGGCCAGCCACTGCAGCCGGCGGGCGCCCGCGTCCGCGAGCAACGGTTCCACCCCGCACTCGGTGAGCGTCCCCGCCACCTGCCGCAGCTCCTCGGCCCGGCGTTCACCGTGAGCCAGGGTGCGCGTCATCAGGTACGCCGCGAGCTGGTTCCAGTCGTGCATGGGCAGCCCGCCCGGCATCGACCCCAGCACCTGCTCGGTCACCCCGTACGCCTGCGCGCCGGCCGCGCATTCCAGCAGCAGCGCCTCCAGCCCCTTCACCAGCAGGCTGCGGAACATCTTCACCGCGGAGGCCTGACCGGGTTCGGGGCCCAGCACCGTGAGGTCCATGCCCAGCCCGTCCACGGCCGCGACCAGCGCCTGCGCCCCGGGGCCGCTCAGCAGCATCGGGGTCTGGTGCCGGCGCGGCGGCACCGCCGCCATGATCGCGGCGTCTGTGAAGCTATCCCCGATCACTTCGGCCAGCTCGCGTTTGAGCTGCGGAGACGCCGAGTTGCAGTCCACGTACAGGTGGGATTCCGTGAGGTGCGGGGCGCAGTCGCGGGCCACCAGCAGTGCGGCCTTCGCGGTGGTCAGGCACAGCAGCACCTGGCTGTGCTCAACCAGCTCCGCCACCGAACCCGCCAGCGGCAGCCCGGCGGCCTCCGCCCGGGCGCGTACCGCCGGGTCGTCGGCGCGGGCGTCGAAACCCGTCACCACAGCGCCGCCCTCGCGCAGGCCAGCCCCGATCGCCGCGCCGGCCTCGCCCACGCCGATCAGCCCCACCTGCGCAGGGCCGGCGTGGGTCACGTCCCGCCGCCCTTCGAGATCGGGAGCTTGCGCACGTCGTCCAGCTCCGCAAGCTTCCAGATCGCGTCGGAGAGCGCCGCCGCCGACTCCTGCCCGATCACCGGGACAGCCAGGTCGTCGAACTTCTCCTGCAGCTCGGCGTCGGTCAGCGGGTCATCCGGGTCGCCCTTGCGGGTGGGACGGAAGTAGCTGTGCTCGGCGCCGTCCCGGGTGACGATCTCGACCCGCGCGGCCCGCTGCTTCGGGAATGTGGCGTCGTAGTCGAGGTCCACCGCCAGCTCGGTACGCCCGATCAACGCCCGGATCGCGGGGTTTTCCAGCTGCTCGGGCTCGAAAGCGCGTAGCCGCACCGAACCCAGCTCCAGCGCCGCCGCCACGCAGTACGCGGTGCTGAACTTCGCCTCGAACGCGGACTTCGGATCCGGGTTCCCGGCCACCTTCACCGCCGTCCCGTACGTGGCGACCGTGATCTTCTCGACGTCGGAGGCCTTCACCCCCTGCGACCGCAGCGCCAGCGCCGCGTCGACCGCCGCGAAGGTGTGCCCGCAGCAGGAGTGGTTCTTCACGGTGGCGCCGGTGATCCCCCACGGCTGGCCCAGCGCGGCGACCGCTGCGTCCCAATCGGGCGCGTCGGACATCCCGGCGCCGAAGCCGGATTCGCCGTCCAGCACGGACTGGGCGCCGGTGTAGCCCTTCGACGCCGCCAGCCCCGCGAGCAGACCCGCTTCCGCCGCGTGTCCCGCGTGCAGCGGCTTGCTCATGGAGTCGGAACGGAACGCCTGCTGCAGCCCGGCCGCCATGGTGGTGGCGGTGGCCATCGCGTGAGTGAAGGCGTCCACGTCCAGGCGGAGCAGCTCCGCGATCGCAGCGGCGGCGCCGATCGTGCCGACCGTGCCCGTGGTGTGCCAGTACCGGTAGTGCGCGGGTTGGATCACCCCGGCGATCCGGTCGCCGATCTCGTACCCCACCGCGAGCGCGCGCTGCAGGTCGGCGCCGCTGATCACGCGGTCGGTCTTCGCGGACAGGTGCTCGCTGGCGGCCAGCACCGCGGCGACGGTGGGCGAGCCGGGATGGTAGATCCCGTCCCGGAAGATGTCGTCCAGCTCCGCGGTGTGGGACGCGGTCGCGTTGATCAGCGCGGCGGTGCGCACCGGGGCCGCGGCCCCGTCGGAGACCAACCGCGCCGCGCCGGGCTGGTCGATCAGCGCTTCCCGCAGGATCCGGGCGGGCGCCATCTCCGCGCCCGGGATGGTGGCGGAGAACCAGTCGAGCACCGCCCGGCTCGCCGCGTGTGACAGCTCGTCTCCGAGCGGTTCCTGGCGGCGCGCCACCGCGAACTCAGCGAATTGTCGTAACACCATGTGCCGGTCCTCCTTGGTCAATGTGCTGCGGAGAGAGGTGCGCCCGCGAGGCGCCGCGCCCCAAGCGGCGCCCACTCGCGACGCGCTAGAACTGGGACTCGTACTGCGAGGGGTCGATCCGGGCCTCCACGATCAACGGGCGGGACAGCGACGCCACCCCCGACAGCGCCTTCTCCAGCTCCGCTTGCGAACTCACCCGGACCCCGTCGCAGGCCATCGACTCGGCCAGCGCGACCAGGTCCATGTCTTCGATCCGGGTGGCGGTGCTCGGGTAGTCCAGCGCCATCTGCTTGAGTTCGATCCGGTTCAGGCTGTGGTCCACGAACACCACGAACACCACC
>JBOGDL010000039.1:0-4707 GCA_050701815.1 Micromonosporaceae bacterium
CCGCTCCAGGTCCCCTTCCAACTGCCAGCACGCGAGCAGATCCTCCAGCGCCTGGTGCGCTTCTTCGTCGACCCGGGCGTCCAGGTCACCCACGTGGCCCTCGTGAAGCAGCGGGTGGGTGCGCACCGGCAGCCCGAGGCGCTCAGCCAGCGGCCGCGCGGTCTGCTGGGCACGCAGCATGGTGGAGGCCCAGATCGCACGTACCGGGAGATTTTCCAGATCCGGGGCCAACCTGTCAGCCAATCCGGCGGCCTGAGTCATCCCCAACGGGGACAAACCCGGGCCAGGCACGCCGCAGTCCAGGCTCCCGATGGTGTTGGCGAGGCTCTCCGCGTGCCGTACGAAGATCAACCGCGACGTCACTGGACGCCACCCTGGCGCAGCCGGGCGAGCCAGGCGGCGGCGTCGGTGAAGTCGGGGTCAGCGGCGCCGGCCGGCGGCGCTGCCGTACGTTCATGATCCGCCCGGGGGTACGACCCCAGAAACCGCACCGCGGAGCTGGTACGCCGCAGCCCCATCAACGCCTCACCCATCCGCGCGTCCGCGATGTGTCCGGTGCAGTCCAGGAAGAAGCTGTACCGTCCCAGCGCGTTGCCCACCGGACGGGACTCGATCCGGGTCAGGTTCACGCCCCGGATCGCCAGCTCGGTGAGCACCTGCAGCAGCGAGCCGACCCTGTCATGGGCGATGAACACCACGATCGAGGTGACGTCGTTTCCGGTGGCCGCGGGAGGGGTGTCGGGTCGCGAAACCAGAACAAACCGGGTGACCGCCTCGGGGTGGTCGCCGATGTCCTTGGCGAGCGCCGTGAGTCGGTGCCGGTCGACCGCGATCGGCGCGCAGATCGCCGCGTCCAGCTCTCCCGCCGCCACGGCTGAAGCCGCCGCCGCGGTGGAGAGCATGTCGACCGTGCTGGCCTCGGGCAGGTTTCGACGCAGCCACTCCCGGCATTGGGCCGCCGCGTGCGGGTGGGTGGCAACGGTGGTGACGTCGCTGACCGTACGACCAGGGCGGCCTGCCAGGATGAACGTGACCGGCAGCACCACTTCACGGGTGATCGCCAGTGGCTCACCGTTGGCCAGCTCGTCCAGAGTCACCCCGACCGCGCCTTCCACGGAGTTCTCCAGCGGCACCAGCGCGGCGTCGGCGTCGGCGTCGCGTACCGCGTCGAGGGCGTCCGGGACGCTGCGCGCCGGTCGTAGCTCGGCTCGTTCGGCGGCCCGGATCCGGCGCAGCGCCTGTTCGCTGAAGGTGCCCTCTGGACCGAGGTACGTGAACCGGGTGGGAGGAACTCCGGGCATGCCGCCGAGACTACCTGGAGTCACTCGGCGACCCGGCAGTCATTCGTGCACCCGGTGGCCGGCCTCGCTGAGGGCGGCCACCGCCTCGCTCAGGCGCACTTCCGGGACCAGCAGGTAGTCGGTGTCGTGGGTGGAGAACGCGCAGATGTTGACCCGCGCCTCAGCCAGCGGGCTGGTGAGGGAATTCAAGATCCCGGTGAGGGTCAGCTCCATGATCCCCACCACCCGAAGGCAGCGCCACAAGGATTCGCTCTGCGGCTCCTCCGGCGCCCGGTCGGCGGGGCAGACGATGGAGACCTCGTCCGGAGTCCAGGTGACGGCGACCACTCCGCCCTCTCCGGGCAGCTGCTTGGGAAGCGGCGAGCCAGGCGGCAGACGCAGGATCGCGTACGGTTCCGGCAGCAGGTCAAGATCCAGCACTTACGCAGGTTACGCGGAGCTGCGGGAATCCGAAAACCAGCCACTCGCGGGTCGCCCCATCTTGCTCGAAGCGGACGTCTGGATCCGGCAGAAGAAAGTCAACGATCCCACCACGGCAGCGCCGTCCCAGAGCGGCGTGGCGATTGCGTCCACGGTGTGGGTGTCATGTGTGCCCCGCACCCGCATCACGCTGCGCGCCAGACCACGGGTGGCGAGAGCGAGCAGAGGAGGGACTCGCTCACCCTCCCAGCTGGCCAGCGGCGCCGCAGCCGGGGTCAGATCGACCAGCTTCAACACGTCCAGCAGGCCGCGCCCGATCCATTCATCGTCAGGCGCTGCGCCGAACAGGGCGCGGCAGGTGCTGGAGTGGGCCACCACCACGCCATCTGAGTCCAGCACCACCGCCGGCTCTGTGGCACCGGTGACAGCCTCCGCCCACCAGCGCGGCGCGGAGCCGCCAAGCCGCGGGGGACGCCGACCAGATGGGCTGGACCCGTCAGCGGCTGACCTGTCGCCCCCGGGCCCGGACCGTTCGGCAGTGTCCGGATCTGAATCGTCGTCGTGCTCCCCCGTCAACGACAGCTCGATGTGCGGCACCTATGCCCTCCCCGCGATACGCATCTCGCGCCACGTCCACCATAGCCGTGGCCGGCACGTTACAGCCTCGGTGCACGATGCCGAGATCTGTGGGGTGGCCGTCAGCGCAGGGTGAGCTGGCGGCCCAGCAGGCCCTGCCGGGCGCGGCGCGCTTCCGGGGTGAGCGGGGCATCGTCGGCGAGCGCCTCCGCGTACCGCTTGCCGAAGTCTGCCAACGGTTGCTCCCAGCGGCTTGCCTCGGCGTCGCGGGGCAGGTCCCACACCGGGGTCAGCAGGCCGTGGCAGCGGAACATGCCCGCGAACTTGGTGCCTTCTCCGAGCGACAGCGGCCCCTCGCCGGCGAGCCGGGACAGCGCTGTCAATGCGATGTCCTCGGTCTCCGGGAGCACCCAGCGCACGTGGGCGCGGTCGGGGACCTGGCACCAGTACGCCGCGTCGCCCACCTCCAGGCGCACGGTCGGGTACACCGACTCGTTCGCGCGCTGCAGGCTCTCCCGCACATTGCCGTCTTCGGCGGCGTCCTCGTCCAGCCAGAAGTCGAACCCGTCGTAGAGAGTGATGTCCAGCGAACCGTCCACCAGCACGTCCTGCAACCGCGGACCTTCGCCGGGAAGCGATGGCACGTCCACGGACTGGCCTGGCTCAGTGTCCAGAGCGGATATCAACGCCGCGGCGAGGTCACGGCTCACATCGCCGGAGTTGAACTGGCGCTGCAGTCCGATGAAGGTGCGCCCGTCCGGCTTGACCATCGCGGGCCACGCCAGCGGCAGCACAGTCGCGAGGATGATCTGGCGGTCCCCAGCCTGGGCCGCGTACGGCTCGGCGAGCGTGAGCGGAGCGGTCGCGGCGGGCACCAACTCTCGCATGGCGACCCACTGGACTTCGTCGGTCAGGCCTTCGAAGGGACGCCCAACAAAAATGTCAGGCGTCTTCTGCTTCTTTTCACGACGCGGACGTGCGGCATTGGTGGAGTTCTTCCGGCGCTTGCTCACGGCGAGACAGCATAGACGCTCGGTTGAGGCTGCACGCACTCAGGAAGCGATCTGGCCCGCCTCACCCAGCCAGGCCCAGACACAGCGGCCTTGCTCGGTGCGCACCACGCCCCACCGGGAGGACAACGTGGCCACGATCGCCAGGCCACGTCCAGTCAAAGATTCGGCGGTGACCCGGCACATCTGGGGGACTTGCGGCGACCCTCCGTCCATCACGCGAATGCACACCCCTTGGCGGTACGCGCGCCAACTCACTCTGATCACGCCGCCATTCAGCGGGCTGGCGTGTCGCACCGCGTTGCCCACCAATTCGGTGGCGACCCAAGCGGCGTCATGAAGCAGATCTGCGCCCAGCCGGCTCCCGCATTCGGAAAGGTCTGCGGTGAGATGCTTACGCACCAAAGCTGCGCTGCGCGGATGGTGATGCACTGTCACGCTGTGTTCGCGCGGGGGATGGCCCGCGCGCGGCTGGTCCACCTCCGACCAGTCTCTCCGCACCGGCAGCACGGTCGCGCCTCCTGCGTCAAAACACATATCCGATAAATGATCGTAAAAGCCCCGTCAAACGGGCAAGTCGCGCTGCCTCCTCCCTTCCCCCGACATTGGCAACCTCACACGTTCATCCCGGCGCTGCCTTAGATGATCGTGGCCGACTCCTCACCGTCAGCCACTATGGGACGACCAGCCTCTGCCCAGGCCTGCATCCCACCATCGAGATTCACCGCATTGGCCCTGCCCTGCGCGTGCAGGAAAGCCACCACCTGCGCGGAACGGCCACCCACCCGGCACGCCACCACCACATCGCCCTCGGCGGGGACTTCATCCAGCCGCCGTGGGACGTCCTGCATGGGCACGTGGCGAGCTCCCGGCGCCCGGCCAGCCGCCCACTCATCGGGCTCCCGGACATCGAGCAGAAATGCTCCGTCAGGAACCTGATCAACGGTCACGCTCGGCACCGGCGACTGGAACACTCGGTCACTCCCTCTGGTAGCTGGCTTGACTAGCGACAACGGTACGACGAAACGGCACTTCACCGCAGCGCGTAACCGTCCTGGTATGGCGTTTATGTCAGAGAGTTGACGTGTTTCGGATGTTCGATCACCCACTGGGACACTGTTTCCTCGCGTATCGACTCGAAAAGGCTGGGCGCAGGGGGGACCAGGTCGGCATACCACGCCTCCGCCATCCGGCCCTGCACAGGCACCGTGATCGCGGTCAGATCCTCCGGACCGATGTTGCGCAGGGTGAACGCGAGATCGACCACCGGGACGCTTCGGTCGATGATCAGCGACTCGCCACCGGCGGTGACCAGCTCATCCAGCTTGCCGAGATTACGGTGCACGTTCTGATCCCTGGCTCGTTGCACCAACGCCCTGAGGAACTGCTGCTGGTGCTCC
>JBOGDL010000040.1:0-24606 GCA_050701815.1 Micromonosporaceae bacterium
CGTGCCCTCGCTCCAGAGGCGCCTAGCTCGTACGGTCCTTTTGCCTGAGAGGTTCCGGGGAGGATTTGCCCCTTCGGCGCCACCCGTCTGGCAGACGAGCGGGCTCTCCCGTACGGATTGCCGGCTGCGGCAAACGCTACCAGGCGCCGCTGGCGGCGCAGCGAGCCGACCGTGAACCCCTCGGCGAGGCGCCCGTGAAGTGAGAGCCGACTCTCACCTGCGCGGCCCAATGCCCACGGCCACAACCTACGGTTCCGTAGCATGCTCGGAATGAGCGCGCCACCCAGCCCTGTTCGCTCCTCCGGCGTGCGCCGGAAAGCCGCCACACCCGACCCGCTGGGTCGACCCAGGCTGCGGGGGTGGCTGCACCTCAACGGCGCGGTTGTCGCGGTGGTCTGCTCCGCGGTGCTGATACCGCTCGCCGCCACCGTCAGCGGGCTCGCCGTGGCCGCGGCGGCGGTGTACGCGTTCGGGGTCTCCGCGTGCTTCGGGATCAGCGCCCTGTACCACCGCCGAATCTGGGGCCCCCGTGGCTACCAGTGGATGCGACGGCTGGATCACGCGGCCATCTTCCTGCTGATCGCCGGCACGTACACGCCGTACTGCCTGTTGCTGTTGGAGCCTGGCGCCGCGACCGTCCTGCTCGCCGTGGTGTGGTCTGGCGCGGGCCTCGGGATCCTGCTGCAACTGGCATGGCCAGACGCGCCGCGCTGGCTGTCAGTGCCGATCTACGTGGCGTTGGGCTGGACCGCGGTGGTGGTGATGCCGCAAGTGCTCGACCGGGGCGGAGTCACGGTGCTGGTGTTGCTGCTCGCCGGCGGCCTCGCGTACAGCGTCGGGGCGCTGTGCTACGCGTTGAAACGCCCAAACCCATGGCCGCACGTGTTCGGGTACCACGAGCTGTTCCACGCGTTCACGTTGGCGGCGGCCATCTGCCACCACATCGGGGTGTACTTCGCGCTGTTCAGCTGAGCAGCGCGAGCCGGTCAGCCAACGTTGCGGCGAGCCCGCCGCGCGGCCAGCTCGTCCAGGTCCGCAGGCGGGGTCTGCTCCTGCTCCCCACGCTCCACCGGCATGTGCGCCAAGGAGCCTTGGATTTCCTTGAACGCGCCGCCGATCGCGATCCCGAAGACGCCTTGACCGCCCTGCAGCAGGTCAACCACTTCCTCCGGGGAACGGCACTCGTACACCGTGGTGCCGTCGGAAATCAACGTGATCTGGGCGAGGTCGTCGATGCCTCGGGCCCGCAGCTGATCGATCGCCTTGCGGATGTTCTGCAGTGAGACACCGGCGTCGAGCAGCCGCTTGACCACCTTGAGCACCACGATGTCGCGGAACGAATACAGTCGCTGGCTGCCGGACCCGGCCGCTGACCGCACGCTGGGGAGCACCAGCCCGGTGCGGGCCCAATAGTCCAACTGCCGGTAGCTGATGTCAGCGGCATGACACGCGGTCACGCCGCGATAGCCAGCCGAAGGATCCTGCGACGCCGGTGGGCGCTGCCCGAACAACACACCTTGGGTCGTCGTCTCACCCCGCTCGCCGGGATCGCCTACTCCAACGCCGTCGGCTGGCCGCTCATCCACTGCGACAACCTCCCCGCCCGCCCTGGTGACACCGCGAACTCTATACGTGGACTTGAGGGTCGCTCCCCGATGCCGGCGCGACACGCCGACAACCGTCACCACGCTACCCTCATGCGCGTGTCCTCGCCGCAGAGTGGACACATTGCCCAACGTCGCGGTGAAAGCGAATCACGAGAGAAACCTGACAGGTCGACAGGCACGGGCGGACCGCCGAAAAGATGGGGTGGGGCGCTCTCAGAGCCGGCGCCGCGGCATCAGCCGGCGAAATCCTCGGGGCTGACCTGATCGAGAAACTCCCGGAACTTCTCGACCTCGTCTTCCTGCTCGTCCGGGATCAGGATCCCCGCCTCGTCGAGGACCTTCTCCGCGCACCTGATCGGGGCGCCCACTCGCAACGCCAGCGCGATCGCGTCGCTCGGCCGAGCCGACACTCGCAACGAGTCGCCGAGGACCAGGTCGGCGTAGAAGACGTTCTCTTTGAGCTCCGTGATCTCCACGACCTGAAGCTCCGCGTTGAGCGCGGTCAACAGGTCCTTCAGCAGATCGTGGGTCAAAGGCCGCGCGGGCTTCATTCCCTGCTGCTCAAACGCGATAGCGGTGGCTTCCACCGCGCCAATCCAAATCGGCAGATAACGCTCGCCGGCATCTTCTTTGAGCAGCACGATGGGCTGGTTAGTCGGGAGCTCAACGCGGACCCCGACCACGCTCACTTCGCGCACCGCTTCCTCCCGGCGTCCATCTTCCGCTCTCTTTGCACCGTACACGCGGCTGGTCTGACAGTCCCGCCAGGCGCCCTGGGCGCCTCGTCACACGGCGGATGCCGCGCTCGTTCAGCTGCCCAGCGTGCCCTTTAATCCGGCCTGCAGCAACACTGCGTGCAGCCTCAGCGACAGCGCCGTCAGCTCCTGCGCCACCTCTTCCGCGCGTGCCTGCGCGGCGGGGTCACGCTGCCGTAGCAAGGGCGCCACAATCTGCTCGAACAATCCCAGCTGCCGGTCGGCGGCCACCCGGTAAGCCCGCAGGTGACGTGCCTGCACTCCGAAGCCAGCCAGTTCCCGGGCAATCACGACGATCTCCAGCGCACCACGATCGTAGTACCCACCCGAACGGGGGCTCACCAACCCGTGCCGTTCCAGGTCGGCGAGGGTCTCTTCGATCACCTGCGCCTGCTCCAACAGCTCGGCACGGGAGAGCCGCGTGTCGCCCCGGAAACTGTCCTCAGCCCGGGACCCCTCGTTCACCAGGGCAAGCGCAGGCACCCGCGACGGCGTGCCCACCAGGCTGTCGACGTTCTCACCGCGATCAAGCCGTTGCAGCTGCTCACGTATCACCCGCAGCGGCAAGTAGTGGTCACGCTGGGCGGTCAGCACGAAGCGCAGTCGAGCCACGTCCGCCCACGAGTACTTCCGGTAGCCGGAGGGGGTGCGCTGCGGCTCCACCAACCCCTCGGACTCAAGGAAACGCAGCTTGGAAACGGTGGTCTCGGGAAAGTCGGGACGCAGCTGCGCGAGCACCTCGCCGATGCTCATCGGGTTCGGCGAGGACGCAGCAGGCGCCGATGATGCCTCGGGCTGCGTCACTCGCGAATCCCCCTGCTATGCCTAGTCAGGCCGTGGCCCTGCGATGAAGACGAGTCGGAACTTACCGACCTGAACCTCGTCCCCATTGCTCAGGGTCGCGGTCTCGACACGCTCCCGATTCACGTACGTGCCATTGAGGCTACCGACATCGCGCACCGTGAATGCCGCAGTTTCGCGATGGAACTCAGCGTGCCGCCGCGAAACCGTCACGTCGTCGAGGAAGATGTCGCTGTCGGGGTGCCGGCCACTTGTGGTGACATCGTGATCCAAAAGGAACCTGGCGCCGGCGTTAGGACCACGCCGCACCACCAGCAACGCGGTGCCGGGCGGCAAAGAACCGGAGATCCGGCTGGGCACCACATCGGTGTCGGAGCCCTCGGCGAGAATATCGTCGAGCGCTCCCAGGTTCATCGTCGATGTGACGTCGAGTGGGGGCTGCTCGTCGTCCGGGCGCGTCATCAGACCACCTCACGGGTCGAATTGGTCGGCGTCCATTGCGATGGGACGCGGGCGGGCACTGATTGCAACCGGCAGAACCTGCGCCTGTCCGTACCACACGACGGAGCCACGTCGACCCCACGAGAAGCCGGTCGACCGGGCGAGCCTAGCCAGCGCTGGAACAAGGGGTCAACCACGCTCGCTGACCCGCACGTCGCTACACATGGTGGCTTTCATGCGCTCTCTGTGAGTTTCCGGTACGCGGCCGCGTCGAGCAGATTGCCCAGCGCCGCCTGATCGGCTGACTCAATCTCCACCAGCCAGCCCTCACCATACGGATCAGTGTTCAATAGTTCCGGTGTTTCCATCAGAGAGCTGTTGGACGCGGTCACCGTGCCATCGATCGGCGCGAATATGTCCGACACACTCTTGGTCGACTCCACCTCGCCCAACGAGTCCCCGGCGGTCACCTTGGCGCCAGCGTCAGGCAGCTGCACGTACACGATGTCGCCAAGAGCATCCTGCGCGAAGTCAGTGATGCCGATCCGCACGACGCCGGTCGCGGCCGTTGTGCTCACCCACTCGTGCTCTGGGGTGTACCGCAGATCCTCAGGGATCACGACTTTCCTCTCGTCACCATCGCTCGGCGCCCAACGAACTCACGTCAAGCTGTTGAAGCTGATCATCTTACGATGTCGGGCGCGCGTATTTGGGCGCCCCGTCGCGCCGCACTGCCGACACGACCACCTGCTTGGGCTCGCTGACAGCGACCGTACCCCCGTCCTTGGAGACCTCGTTCACAACCCCGCCCGGTATCTCCAGCGCGGTGCGCATAGTCTCCGGATCGCCGATCACCTTCAGCGTGTACGGCGCCGTCAGGCGTTTCCCGTCCACCCTGATCGCGTCGCCGTGGTCCAGGAAGTAACTGGACGCGACAATCCGCGCCGCAGATCCGTCAGAGCCACCCAGCTGCATCGCCTCAGCGCCGGCGCCCCGAAGCTCCTGCACCGCGTTGAGGATGTCGTCAGCCGCCACGGGGTTCGAATCCCCCTTGAACTTGATCACCAAGCCCGGCCCCTCAGCCCGCAGCGTCCCCGCCAGAATCCCCAGCTCATCGGCTCGACGGCGGGCCTCACCCAGAGCGGCCTCACGGCCCTTCGCCCCCGAATTGAGCCGGCGCTTGCGCGCCTCCAGAGAGGAGATCTCATCCTGCAGCCGCGCCTTGCGGCCATCGAGTTGATCGAGAATCCGCACCAGGTCCTCCTGGCGCGCGGTCGCCAACGCCGGATCCTCCTGGGTGCTCTGCAACTGCACCGCCAAACCGAAGCCCAGCAAGCCCACCAGCAGACCGATCAACACCCCGGCGCGCGCCGGGCGACGACTCAGCTCCCGCTTTCGCGCGACCTTCCGGTCGGGCTCAGGCGGCTCGTCGTCGGCCATCGGCTCGCTCCAATCTGCAGGGCGCGGACCTCTACAGGCTATGCCCGGAACAATCGACGCCGGATGCCGGCCACATTCCCGAAGATCCGGACACCCAGCACCACCACCACGCCCGTGGAAAGCTGGCCGCCCACCCCCAACTGGTCCCCCAAGTAGACGATCAGGCCCGCGACCAAGACATTAGAGACGAAGGAGATCACGAACTGTTTGTCGTCGAAAATCCCCTCCAGCTGCGCTCGCACCCCCCCGAACACCGCGTCCAACGCGGCGACCACCGCGATCGGCAGGTACGGCTGCAGCGCGGGCGGCACAGTGGGATTCAGCAGCAGACCGAGGACCACCCCGGCGACAAGCGCGAGGACGGCGACCACTAGTCACCTCCGGTTGGCGAGGAAGAGCCATGGGGGTCAGGCGCGGGCTTCGCGTGCCGCAACTGCGGGTCGGAGGCCGCGGGCAAGGTCAACCTGTCCTGGGACGAGATGGAGAACCCCATTCGATACTTGTCCCGCAGCCATCGGAACTGCTCGGCGGCCCGGGAACGGGCCAACGCGTCGCCCAAGCTCGGAGGCCCGATCGCCTGCACCAGGTACGGGCTGGAAACCGGCACGAAATCCACTCGAATCGCCTCCCCAGCCGAACGAATCGTCGACACCGCCGAAAGTCGCTGCCGGTCGATCGCCACCGCCTCGGCGCCCGCCGCCCACAACGCGTTCACCAGCCGCTGCAGATCTCGATCGAAAACCCGACCCAGGTTGTCTCCCACCGGCTCGCCGGTGACCGGATCGGTCTCGCGTGGCCCATCAGACAGGGTGACCGCCACTCCGGGCCCGGCCACCCTGGTCATGCCGGTGCGGGCTTCCGTCTCGCGCAGCCGTCGTGCCTCCGCGTTGCCGCCGGCATCCGTCAAGGCGCGATCCCGAGCTTTGGCGACCTGGCTGCGCAGTCGATCGGCCCGGTCCTGCAACGACTCGGTCTGCCGCTGCGACACCCCGACGTCCTTCACCAGCTTGGCCCGCGCCCGCGCCGCCTCCGGAGCCTCGGCGACCACTTGCTGATAGGCCACCGACAGCAGCAGCCCGAACACCGCCATCACGGCGGCTGTGGCGCTTCGGCGCGACACCCGGCTGGGCAGGGACGGGGGCGGCCTTTCCGCATTCGCCTCGGCCGCGTCGCGATAACCCGGGTCGAGCGGGTCGATGAACAGCTGCGTCAGGAGATCGGCGCCGAAAGACTGCCGTCGAGCCCGCTCAGCGCCGGACTCGGAGGCGTCGCCACCGGGCGCCGGCATCTGCTGCCTCACCCCACCATCTCATCGCCACGGCGAACCCGCTTCACCAAGCGGCTGGCCTGAACCACGTACAGCACACCCGCACACCAGTACAACACCAGGCCCCAGAGCGCCAACGCCCAGCCCGCGGGAGTGCCCACCTGGGCCGCAAGACCGCCAAGGTGGGCCAGCAACAGGAACGGAAACGCCACCAGCAGCACAAAGGTCGCGGTTTTGCCGAGATAGTGCACCGGGGGCGGGCCAAAGCCGTGCCAGCGCAGCAGCGCGATGCTGACCCCAGGAAGCAGCTCGCGGGCCAACAGCGCGACCGTGAATTGCCACGGCACCAGATCCCGCGCGGTGAAGGCCAGCACGGTGGCCAGGATGTAAAGGCGGTCCGCAAAAGGATCAAGCAACTGGCCGAGTCGGCTCACCTGCCCCAGCGCGCGGGCGGCGTACCCGTCGACCCAGTCGGTGGTCCCACCCAGCATCAGCACCACCAGCGCTGCGAGATCATGCTGAGCGATCAGGAAAAGGTAGAGGAACAGCGGAACGCCCAGCAGCCTGACAAAGCTGATCAGGTTGGGGACGGTGAAGATCCGGCTGGAGACCCCGGGCGCCACAAGCCTTCGAGGGTCAAGAGACGCCCCTGGGCGCTCAGTCACCAGCATCCCCCTCCCAGGACCCACGAAGGATGCCGCTCGTCTACGTGCCGAAGGCCTTCGCGTTGCCCCGCCCGACGCACACTCGGTTCAGTCAGAGCGACACGGCGAACGCCGTGCCACTATATCCAACCCCTTGCTAGCAGCCGGTGACCACGGAACCGTGCAAGATCACACAGCGGTCGTGATCACGGCTTCCAGGCTGGGTCACGGCCCGCGAAGCCGAGCGCACGGTCGAATGCGGACGCGTCCTCGGGAACCTCGACCACCGGCCCGAAGAGCCCGTCCCGGCTGGATTGCCGGCCCGGCTCCGCGGTCGCGCTGGTGAACGCCAAGACCACCTCGGCGCTGAGCGGGTCACACGAGAAGGACTGGTTGGTGGCGCGGGCCAGATCCCAGCCGTGCAGCACCAGCTCGTCCAGCGCCACGGTGCCCATCACCTGGGCGGGCATGGTCAGACCGCCAGCCTCAGTGACGCCTTCCCACGCGGCGGGGTCGCGCCAAGCTTCGGCCAATTCAGTCAGTCGCCGCGGCAGCACCGTGCGCCATTCGGGGTCGAGGTGCGCGGCGGTCGCCTCCCCCGGCGGCGACTCGGCGCCGCCGTCCGCATCAGGCGCCGACTTGCGGGCCGCCGAAGCGAAAGCCGCCGTAAGGCTCATCATGTGGTCCAACAAAGCGCCGACGGTGTAATCCGGGCACGGCGTGGGCAGGCCGAGGTGGTCGTCGGTCACACCGTCCAGCAGCCGTGTCACCTCACGGACAGCGGGGTCGAGGTCAATCGTCAGCATGTCTCTTCCTCACGTCGGGGCGCGGTCGGAGGTAGGACCCGGTCGGCGGCGCCCGCCATCTTCGGGCGGCGCCCGAAGCGGCTGTGGCGGTGGTCTCGCGCATCTCCCCGGCACGGTAGACCCCGGGCCCCGACATCACCGAGCGCGGCACCCGCCAGGTGCTCCTCAAGCGGCGGGTCGCTGCAAGGCGTGCCTGACTCGCCCCGCCGGCGCCTGATCGGCAGGCGGCTCTCCACAGAGTGGCATTCGCCGCCGTGAGGCGACCAGAACCCGGTTGCGAGAAAAAGGAGGCCGCTGAGACAGGCGAAGACCTGCTCAGCGGCTCGATCTCCTGGTCGGGACGGCGGGATTCGAACCCACGACCCCTTGACCCCCAGTCAAGTGCGCTACCAAGCTGCGCCACGTCCCGCTGACGTCGAGTGAAAACTCGACGTTCGCGCGGTTCAGCGTAGCGCAGCGGGTTCTGTCTCGTCGCGCGGGTTCCTGCGGCACTGCCGGTGTGCCGGAGGACATAGCACCCAATGCATCCTAGGAAGCTAGGTGTAACCGGAAGTCGGCCTTCCATTCAGGAAACAAGCCCAGCGCTCGCCGCCCCGGCAAAACCGCCAGCATCGTCTTGCGAGCGGTCGAGCTGGCCTCAGCTAGGCAGTCGCCGAGCCACCGCGCGCACCAGCAGGAGCACCACCAGGATCCGGCTCATGTGCATGGCCGCGACCACTGCCGGATCACCCTCGAGGGCGGCTGCCGCTGCCACCATCTCGCCCACACCGCCGGGCGCGCTGCCGAACATCGCCGTGATCGGGTCGACCACACCGACGAAGGAGATCATCGCTCCGAGACTGAGGCCGCCGATGACGATGACGATCACCACGAGCAGGCCGGGCAGCACCACGCCTTTCAGGTCCCTCAGCACCCCCCGGCCCAGCCGGGACCCCACTGCCGCGCCGATCAGGACTTGCGCGCACACGCTGAGCGCCGGGTGCGCGTGCACGGCGCCGTCTGCCAACAATTGGCCGGCCGCCGCCCCGATCAACGGGCCGGTCATGGCCCACATCGGAAACCGGAGCAACCACGCGATCACCGCGCCCACCACAGCGCCTGAGACCACAAGCGTGACGATCAACGTGTCAGCTGCCGACCCTGAGATACCAGAGCAGCCACGGAAGCGCGACCAGCACCACGACCACCACACGTACCAGGTGCATCGCCACCACCACGGTCACCCGGGCGCCCACTTCCTCGGCGAGGATCGCGAGCTCGCCGATGCCGCCGGGCGCGCACGCCAGGATCGCCGTACGCCAGTCCAGCCCGAAGCTCTTCACCAGCCAGGCAGCACACAGGGTCCCTATCGCCAGCAGCCCCGCCACCGATGCCGCCAGCAGCGCTGCCAGGCCACGTAACACGTGGAAGGTCCCGGCGTTGAGCGCCAGGCCCGCCAAGAAACCCAACAGCAGCAGACCGCACAACCGCAGCGGAGGCGCCAACGATCGACCTGGGCGCGCCATGTTCACCGCCATGCTGCCCAGCACCGCGCCGAAGATGCCGCCGGCGGGCACTCGCAGCGCGAGGAAGACCGCGGCCCCGGCTGCCGCGCCACTCAACAGCAGAGCTGAGCGGGACAGCGAACCCTCAGGCCACCACGAGCGCGCCCTTCCGGGCTCCGGTCGCCACCAGTTCCACCAACGGCGCATCACACACCTCCTCGGTCACGAGGACTTCTGACAGCGCGCCCGCTTGTTCAGTCCTTGTCCGGCTCCCGCAGCGGGTCCGGACGAGATCCGAAGATCAGGCTGACCTCCCGGCCGCACTCCAGCAGCGATGGCAGGATCCGCTCCTCGACGTCCCGGCGGGTCAGGCGATTTCCATGCGCGGACACATTCAGGGCCGCGACGGCGCGCTGGCTCGCCCCATACACCGGCACCGAGACCGACATCAGCCCTTCCTCGAGCTCCTGCTCCACGACTGACCAGCCCTGCTCCCGCACCTTCGCCAGCTCTTCGCGAAGCGCCGAGATGTCAGTGAGGGTGTGACTCGTGACGGGCTTCAACCGCGCCGCCGCGAAGAAGTCCTCGAGTTCTTCTTCCCCCAGGTTCGCCAGGATCGCCCGCCCCATCGACGACGCGAACGCAGGAACCCGGCCGCCCACGTACACCGCGACGGTCACCAGCCGGCGGGTGGTACGGGCCACGCAGATCACGTCCGTCTCATCGAGCACACCCGCCAGGCAGTTCTCCTCGACCGAGTCGCTCAACTTCTCCATGATCGGAAACGCGGCGTCCCACGGATGCACCGACGCCAGGAACGCGTGCCCGAGTTCGAGCACCCGGGGTCGCAGCGAGAACAGCCGACCCTCCTGGCGCACGTACCCGAGGCTCTCCAGGGTGAGCAGGAACCGGCGCGCGGCCGGGCGAGTCAAGCCGGTGCGCTCCGCCACCTGGGTCAAGGTCATCGCAGGGTGCCGTGGCGTGAACGCCTTGATCACGGACAGCCCGCGCTCCAGTGAGAGCACATAGTCCGGCGAGCGTTCTCTGTTTGTCATGTGATTCTCCGGTCCGTACGTCGTGCTCCACCAGCCGTGGCTGCGCTCTCCCGGCAACGCCAGCGTGCGCGGCGCCGGTCTGGATGTGATCTCACCCTCCGTGTGCCCACATACAGCGCACTCCGCGGCGGCCGCGGGGGTGGGCAGCTGGTAGCAGGAGACAGTCAGTCCCCCGGGGCTGCGCTCCCGAGCGTAGTCAGCCGGAAGCAGCGCACCGCGGTCCAGCGCCACCCCGGCACACCTGGCCGCCTCGGGCAGGGTTGGCCCACACCTTTCGGTCACGGTCGAGTGCTCCGGTCAGTCACGGTCGAGTGCTCCGGCGCGTTCCGGCAACGCGGCAAGACCCGCGCAGGCGTCGGTGAACGCCGACCAGCCGGGTGAGCCCAGCGCAGGGCAGGCCAGCTGGACTTGGTCCACGAGCCCGCCGTAGCGGTCGCGCACAGCCGCCGCCAAATCCGGATACGGGGCCGTGGTGCAAAACGCGTCGAGCACCCGGTCCGGGACCACGCCTGACAGGTCGTCCCAGCGTCCGGCTCGGACCAGCTCCCTGAGCTCCTCGTGAAGCGACTCCCAGCCATGGTGTTCCAGCACCCTGCGATAGGCGCGGGTGGAACCGTAGAACGCCACCCGGGCGCGGGCCTTCTCTCGGGAGTCGCGCACCTCTTCCGGAGTGGCGCCGGTGGCGATGAAGCCGCCCCCCATCACCGTCACGTCCCGCAGCCGGCGGCCAGCCCGCGCCGCGCCCGCGCGCAGCCTGGGCAGCGCCACCTCACGCACGTACGACGGCGTGGTGAAAGAGTGCAGCCGCACCCCGTCGCACAGCTCGCCCGCCAATTCGAGGTTGTACGGGTTCACCGCCGCGATGTCGAGGCGGGGCGCTCCCGCAGCGCCCGGCCCGAGGTCGAACTCGGGCGTCATCAAGTCAAAGGAGTAGAAGCGGCCCTGGTACGACAGCCGGTCGCCGGTCTGCCACGATCGCCAGATGGTGCGGACCGCGAGCAGGTAGTCGCGAAGCTGCGGACCAGGTGAGCTCCACGCCGTGCTGAATCGGCGCTCGATGTGCCCTCTCACCTGGGTTCCCAGGCCGAGCCGGAACCGTCCGCCGGAGTAGTCGCACAGGTTGCGCGCCGCGTACGCGGTCACCATTGGGCTGCGAGGAAAGGCGATCACCACCGCCGTGGCCAGCTCCAGCGTGCTGGTCGCCGCGGCGGCCAGAGTCATGGACAGCAGCGGATCGCGCCGGATCTCCGAGTCACACAGCGCGTGCGCTCCCGCCGCTTCCAGCGCCGAGGCGGCCGCCTGGACTTCACCAGTCGGCAGGTGGCGCAGCGTGGCTTCAACCCTCACCTGCGGCCCCTCGGGCGCGCCGGATCATGGGCGGCGACGCGCGGCCGCGCCCGGCCGGCAAGCACCCGGGCGCGAGCTGCCCGCTCACGCCGGCACGCCGTCTCGCAGCAACCGGCGCGCGATCGCTGACCGATGAATCTCCGACGCGCCTTCCACGATCCGCCACACCCGCACCAGCCGGTAGTAGTACTCGATCGGCAGCTCCTTGCTCAGGCCACGAGCGCCGTGTGCCTGCAGACACCGGTCGACCACCTCGGTCACCAGCTCGGTGCCGAGAACCTTCGCCATCGAGGCCTCGTGACGCACATCTGTCTGCCCTGCGTCGAGCTTGCGAGCGGCGTCGTAGTTGACCAGCTTGCACGCGTGCAACCCCATCGCCCCATCGGCCAACCAGTTCTGGATGGTCTGCCGCGACGCCAACGGCTCTCCGAAGGTGACCCGCTCCGTTGCGTGCCGCATCAGCATGTCCAGCAGCCGTTCGACCACCCCAACGCAGCGTGCGGCGATCTCCAGGCGCCGGATGGAGAACCGGTTCTGCAGCGGGATGAACGCGTTCCCCACGTCCCCCAGCACCTGGCTGTCGGGCAGCCGCACGTCCACGAAGCGCAGCTCACACACCCGGTAGTTCGAGATCGTGGGGAGCCGGCGTTCGATCACCACCCCCGGGGCGCCACGGTCGACCAGGAACGCCGTCATCCCGCCGCGCGCCCTGCGCTCCGGGTCGGTCACCGCGACCACGATCAGAAAGTCCGCCCAGTCGGCCTTGCCGATCCACTTCTTGTGCCCGTTGAGGACCCACTGCCCGTCCCGGCGTTCGGCCCGGGTCTGGATGCCCGAGACGTCCGATCCAGCGGTGGGCTCGGTGATCCCGACCCCGGACGTGATCGAGCCCCGGGCGTACGGCTCCAGGTAGCGGGCTCGCTGCTCGTCATTCGCGGCAGCGGTCAACCAATGCAGGTTGGGGGAATCCGGGGGCAGCACAAACGGGACGATGGTCTTGGCCATCTCCGCGGTGACCAGCACCTTCGCCAGCACGCCGTGGCCCTGGCCGCCGTACTCCTCGGGGACGTCGATCCCCCACAGCCCGCGCTCCCGGGCGCTGCCGAGCAGCCGCTGGCACGTGTCGTACGGGACATCGCCCAACGGGTCCGACTGGTACGAGCGCCCCCGCTCGGCCTGGAACGGCTTCTCATGCTGGGACGCGAGCGCCTCGGCGCGGATCACGTCCGGCTCCAGCGGCCAGAGCTCCTCCCGCACGAAGTCACGGGCTCGGTCCCGCAGGGCCAGAAGCTGCGGCGGGATCTCGGACTCAGGCACCGTTCACCTCCGTCGCTGTGATCTCTTCAGCCGCCCGCACGGCGGCGCCGGGCTTGCGGATCGGCGCGGGCTGCTGCGCCAGCACCTGCCGGATCGGCTGGTCGGCCCAACTGAACACGGCCGCCGCGAAGTCTTCGGGCGAGCCGGCCACGCCGCCGTGGGAGAAGCAGTCCGCCGCTTTGGCGATCAGCTGCGCGTCTGTGAGCGGGGACGCGGCGCTCCCCCGCAGCGTCTCGGTCCGCCGCTGCAGGGTCCGTCCGTCCCGTAGCCGCACCGCCACCTCGACCCAGCGCGGGAACGCGGCCCCGTCGCTGTCGAGGGCGTGCACCCGGGGGAAGAATTCCTGGATCTCTGGGCGGGTCACGGCGGCGTCCTGGAAACTGCTCAACCGGACGAACCCGTCGTGCAGCGCGGCTGCCACCGCGTACTCGAGACTGAATTTGGCTTCCAGCCCGGTCCGGGGGCGGTGCTGCAGCAACGGTGTGAACGCGCCCCGGTTGGCGCGGATCCGCACCCGCTCCACGTGATCAAGTTCCAGGTGGTGCTCGTCCCGCAGGTCAAGCAGGGTGTCGATCACCCGGTGGGTGGCGTAACACAGCGGGTACTTCTTCACGTCGATGCCGCTGGACAACAGCTCTGGGGTTCCCGCTCCGAGGCCGTCCAGCTGCGAGGACAGGTCAGCTGCCTGGTCGGGGTCGCAGTAGAGCCCGACGAAGCCGCCGTCATCGCCGTCGAGGGCGTGAGGCGAGCTGGTGAGACCCGCCTGCGCCAGCCGCGCCGACCTCACCGCCGCGGCCCCACACGCGCCGACCTGCAGCGACTTCGCCATGCTGCCGAAGTTCTGCCGGGTTCCGGCGGCCTGCGCGACCGCGATACCCAACGCGGAGATCACCTGGTCACGGGTCAGGCCGAGCAGCTGGCACGCGGCCGCCGTGGCGCCGATCAGGCCGATGGTGGCGGTGGCGTGCCAGCCGCGCCGGTAATGCTCGATCACCACCGCGCGGGAGATCGCGCAAATCACCTCGAAGCCCGTCTGGTACGCCGCGCTGAGCCTGCGGCCGTCGGCGTCAACGGTCTCGGCGAGCGCCGTCAACGCCGGCAGCATCGCCACGCTGGGGTGGCCCCGCATCGGGCTGGTCACATCGTCGTAATCCAGCGCGTGGCTCATGGCGCCGTTGGCGAACGCGGCGGTCTCGGCGTCTGTGGCGGCGCCGCCGTTCCATAAGGTGGCCGAACCGCGGCGCCACCGCGTGGCCGGGTGTTGATCAAGGGATTGGTGGCGCGGCCCGCCGACGACACGCGCGCCAATCCCTTGGTCAACGGGCGGGATCCGTCCGGCGAGGTACCGGTCGAGCACTTCGGCCAGCGGGTCGCCGGACGCCGCCACGCACCCCGCGTACGTGTCCAGGAACGCCCGTCCGACCTGGTGAATCACAGCCGGGGGAACAGCGGAGGCGTCAACGGAGCAGACGTGTTCCGCGATCCGCTCGCTGGCGGTCAGGCCCGGTTCGGGCGCTCTCCGGCGAACCGAGGCAGGGTGATCCTGGCGGCTCATGTCAGCACACCCGCCTCGATCAGGCGGTCGATCTCCGGCTCATCGAGGTGCAGCACCTCGCGGCACACCTCCCGGGTGTGCTGACCGAGCGTCGGCGCGCCGGCGGCCAGCGAGACCGGGGTGCCGGTCAGCCTGAACGGGGGCGCGTTGTAGAGCGAGTCGCCGATCACGGGATGTTGCAGTCGCACCCAATGGCCCCTGGCCTCGAGCTGCGGATCGGCGAGGATGTCCTGCGCGTTCTGCATCAGCGCGGCCGGCACCCCCGCGGTTTGCAGCCGGCGCGCCAGCGGCTCGGCTTCGGCGTCCGCCACGGCGTCCCGCACCAGTTGGTCGATCAGTTCCCGGTCCCGATGCCGCGCGGACTCGGCGCTCCATTCGGGCCGCAGATCCTCTGACAGCCCCAGCTCGCGGCACAGCTCGACCCACTGGGTGTCCGTCGTGACGGAGATCGCCACCCAACGGTCGTCTCCGGCGCACTGGTAGACCCCGTGCGGCGCGTGCCTGAGGTGCTGGTTGCCACCCGGTCCCAGGTCCCGTCCGTTGACGGTGTGCTCCATCAACGCGGAACCGAGCACCGCGATGGTGGCTTCGGTCTGCGCCAGGTCCACCTGCTGGCCACGCCCGGTGCGGCGGCGATGCCGCAACGCGGCCAGCACCGCGAACGCCGCGTGGCACGGGTTCGGAATGTGGTCTGGGTAGTTGGTTCCGGTGCCCACCGGCTCTTGCCCCGGCAGGCCGGTCAGGTGGTGCAGCCCGCACAGCGCGCTGATGGTCAACCCGTACCCGAGAGAGTCACGCTCTGGCCCACTGTCCCCCTGCATCGACATCGCCAGGTAGATGGCCTGGGGGTTGATCTGCTTGACGTCGTCGTACCCCAAACCGAAACGCGCCATGGTGCCGGGGGTGAAGTTGTTCGCCACCACGTCGCTCACCGCGACCAGGCGACGGGCGAGCCCCTGGCCCTCGGGCTGCTTCAGATTGATCGTCAGGCTGCGTTTGCTGGTGTTGCGGTCGGCGAAATAGCCGCTGCGGTTCACCCCGGGGATGCCGTCTTTGAACGGTGGACTCAGCCGGATGCCGTCCACCTTGGCGCTGCTTTCCACTTTGATGACGTCTGCGCCGTGATCAGCCAACAGTTTGGTGGTGTACGAGCCGGCGCCGACCCAACAGAAGTCTGCGACCCGGATTCCCCGCAACGGCGCGTCGCTCATCAGCTGACCTCCTCAACCGCGGCCTGGTCGAGTTCACGCAGCACCTCGTCGGTGTGCTCGCCGAGCCGCGGGGCCCGCGAACGCAGCCGCCACGGCGTCTCCGAGAGCCGGTACGGCGCACCCGGCATCAGCACCGCGTCACCCGGCGTCCCGGGCAACCCGGCGGTCTCGACGAAGTAGCCCCGATCCCGCAACTGCCGGTGCTGCAGGATGTCGCCGGGGCTGTTCACAGGGCACAGCGGAACCCGCCAGCGCTGCGCGTCGCGGTACAGGTCGGCCTTGGACTGTCCCGCGCTGAACGGCAGGAAGATCTCGGCGAACAGCTGGTGCGCCGGCTCGCTCTCCAGGTACCCACGGTCGGCCCACACTGGGCCGCGGAGCCGGTCAGCCTGCGCCACGCCTTCGGATGTGAGCCACTTGACCAGATTCGCCCAGAACCGGTTGCCGCCGATCCCGCCCGCGAGCATGTACACGTGCCCGTCGGCGCAGCTGAAGACCCCGGAACCCGCCCGCATTTGCTGACCGCCGGTGCGGCGTCGGGTGCGTCCCTCGAGGTCCTGGAATTGCGCGGCGTTCTCCATGGCCATCACCACGCACTCCTGCACTGACACGTCGACATGCTGGCCCTGGCCAGTCGCATCGGCGCTGGTGAGCGCCAGCATGGACGCGACCGCGCCGTACAGGTTGCCGGCGGCGTACGCCTGCTGCTGGGCGGCCTGCACGGGTGGGCCGTCGGCGTACCCGCCGAGACTCAGCAACCCGCCGAGGGCCAGGCACACCAGATCGCTGGCCTGATAGTGGGCGTACGGTCCGGTCTGGCCGAACGGCGTGATGCTGGTCATCACCAGCCCCGGGTTGTGCGCGCTGAGCTCCTGGTAGCCCAGCCCCCGAGCAGCCATCGCGCCGGGCTTGTCGGTCTCGATGATCAACCCGGCGACGCCTGCGAGCCGGCGCAGCGTCTCCCGGTCCGACGCCTGCTCCAGGTCCAGGCAGACGCTGCGCTTGCTGGTGTTGTTGTAGAGGAACGGCAGCGAGCGCTCCGGCCCTTCCACGTCGTCGGCGAAGGGGGGTTCGCGCCGCAGTGGCGACCCGTGCGGTGGCTCCACCAGAATCACGTCAGCGCCAAGCTCGGCGAAGAGTTTGCCGCAGTAGTTGCCCATGTGTCCCGACAGGTCGAGCACCCGAAGGCCGTCCAAGGCTTGCGGCGGCTCCGGGGCTTGTGCCGGACCTTCGGCGCCCGGCCGGCTAGTCATTGTCGGCCTTCTCGAACCGGGGCAGGGTGATCTCGTCGGTGACCGGCTCGAACACCACCTTCACCCGGGCGCCCACCGCGACCTGATCGTTGCTGACGCCCACCACGTTGCTGAACATCCGAGGGCCCTCGTCGAGCTGTACCAGCGCCACGTTGTACGGCACGTCTTCGGCGTATGCCCGGTGGTAGATCTGGTGGAACACCACGTACGAGTAGACCGACCCGCGACCTGACATGTCGCGCCATTCATGCCCGTCGTGCAGGCACTGCGGGCACACGAAGCTGATGGGGTAGCGGATGTGGCCGCAGGAGTCACATCGCTGCAGCCGCAGCCTTCCCTCCCGCAGACCCTCCCAGAAGGGTCGGTTCTGATCGGTCACGTCCGGCAGCGGTCTGGTGTGCTCAGCCATCAGGACAGTCCGTTCTTGCTGAGGATCATGGCGTTGGAGCAGTTGAGCGTCATGCCTCGGCCGGTGACCAGGCAGACCTCCGCGTTCGGGACCTGACGCTCCCCCGATTCGCCGCGCAGCTGCCGGGTTCCCTCCACGATGTGCAGCCAGCCCTCCATGTACGACTCGGAGAGGTTGCCGCCAGCGGTGTTGACGGGAAGCTCGCCGCCGAGCTGGATGCGTCCGCCCTCGACGAAGGCGCCCCCCTCCCCTTCGTTGCAGAACCCACCGTGTTCCAGCCACAGCAGGACGCTGATGGTGAAGTTGTCGTACAACTGCGCCACGTCGACGTCCGCTGGCCCGACGCCCGCCATGGCGTACGCGCGGTCCAGGGCTTCTCTCTGGTGCGGGACGTACCACCAGTCCTCGCGTTCCAAGGTCCTGGTGGTGTACGCCTGCCCCATGCCCGACAGCCACGCCGGCGCCTGTCTGCCGCTGTGGGCTCGATCAGCCGCGGTGACGATGACGCACACCCCGCCGTCGCTGATCAGGCAACAGTCGAGCAGGTGCAGCGGCTCCACGATGAATCGCGACGCCTGATGGTCGGCCACGGTGATCGGCTCCCGCATCACAGCGTGCGGGTTCATGGAGGCGTGGCGTCGACAGGCGACCGCCACCTCGCCCAGCTGTTCGCTGGTGGTGCCGTACCGGGCCATGTGCCGGCTGGCGGAGACCGCGCTGTTCGCGGCGGCGCCCGCCATCCCCCAGATCCCCCAGGAGTCACCCCAGCCGGAGGCTCGATTGAAGCGCGACCCGCCGGTCTTCGCGGCGTCGCCGAAGACGCATGCCACGTTGGTCGCCATGCCGGTGCTCACGGCCATCGCCGCGAGTTGCACCAGCGCTCCCGCGGTGCCGCCACCCATGCTCATGCTGCCGGTGTAGACAGGGTCGATGCCGAGGGTCTCGCCGAGCCGCAGATAGTTGAGCGGGCCTTCCGGCGCGGTGGTGCCGGGGAAGGTGAGCAGGCCGTCGATGTCGCTCTTGCGCAGCCCGGAATCGTCCAGCGCCGCCTTGAACGCGTCCACCGCGAGTGTCAAGGACGTGGACCCGGGCAGCTTGCCTTGTTGGGTCGCTCCCACACCTATGATCGCCGCGCTGTCTTTCAGCATGCTGTTCGGCGTCGCCAACGTCTCACCGTCCTTTGTAATCTGGATTTCGCTTTTCCTGGAACGCGGTGCGGCCCTCGATCCGGTCTTCGGTGTCGCGCAACAAGCCCCAGACGTAGCTCTCCATCTGGACTCCGGCGGACAGCGGCATCTCCAGTCCCTGCCGCACCAGTCGCTTCACCGCGCGAACCGCCAACGGCGCGTTCTGCGCGATGCGCTGCGCGATCTCACGTGCCCGAGGCAGCAGCGTGTCCGCCGGATGGACTTCGCTGACCAGGCCGACCCGGTGCGCTTCAGCCGCGTCGATCCGGTCGCCGGTGAGCAGCATCTGCATGGCCGCTGACTGGCCGATCATCCGCGGCAGCCGCTGGGTGCCGCCGGCGCCTGGGATGCTGCCGACTCGCACCTCGGAGAGTCCGAATTCCGCGCTCTGCGCGGCGATGCGCACGTCGCAGGCCAACGCCAACTCCAGCCCGCCGCCGATGGCGTACCCGTTGATCGCGCAGATCAGCGGCTTGTCGGTGTCCAACCCGCGCAGCAGGTGCTCCGATGTCGTACGGCCGAAGGTCAGCTCGGCGTGCGACTCCTTCGGCGGCATGGTCTTTTTAAGGTCGGAGCCGACGCAGAACGAGCGCTCGCCGACCCCGGTCAACAGAGCCACTCGAATCGAGTCGTCTTCCCGGATCTGAGCCCAGGCCTCCCAGAGCTGTTTTCGCATCTGCCTGTCGATGCTGTTGAGGGCGTGCGGGCGGTTGAGCACCACCTCGGCGACCGCCCCGTGGATGGTCATGTCAACGGTCACCGGCAGCACCTCGCGAAACGGCGGTCATGGCAACAGCTCTCGGATCAGTTGGAGGTTCTCAGGGCGGTGGTCGGCAGTCCGCACGATCGCATCGTCGAATCCCAGGGACTCCAACCACTTCAGCCGGCGCCGTGCCTCTGCCGGGCCGCACCGCAGTGAGAACAATCCGTCCTGCTGCAGCGGCTCCTCGGGCCCATCCAACTCGACGTGGATGTTGGTCACCACAGCGCGTCGACCGCCGGCTTCCCGGAAACGCCGGATCCCCTCCGCGAGCCGGCCGCCTTTGGCGGCGGACGCGATCCAGCCGTCGAAGTCTTTCGCGGCGCGATGGATCCAGGCGCTGCCTGCCCAGGCGCCCATCAACATCTTCGGGCCGCCGACAGTGCTGGGCCAGGGGGTCAGGTCCACATCGCCTACGCGTTCGCCTCGCAGCAGCGACCTGATCTGCTCCAGATCGTCGGGGAACCGCGCGAACCGGTCCTGGTACGAGCTGCCAAAGGCGTGGAAGTCAGCGGCGGTGGACCCGGCGCCGACTCCGAGCGTCAGTCGATCGCCGCAGACGAGGTGCGCTGACATCACGCGGTGAGCGACTTCCACCGGGTTTCGAATCCCCAGTTGCAGGATGCCGGTGCCCAGTTCCAGGCGCCGGGTGGCGGGAGCGGCCACGGCGAGCGCCATCAGCGGATCCGGGAGGGTGAAGCCGCGATTCACGGCGTCGAACACCCACGCGCCGTGAAAGCCAACCTCCTCGATACGGCGGGCGCCATCCCCGAAACTGGCAGGGTGGTGAGATTCGCCGGACGGGTCCGGCGTCGGCAACGTCATTCCCAACCGCATGCCATCCGCCAACCGGATCGGCCCCGCCCACCGCGAGGAATCCGCCAACCGCATGCGATCTGCCAACCGCGAGGAATCCGGCGGCGGGGCGCCGTCGCGAGGTCTGCCGTCATGTGGCGTCACCGCCAGCCGACTTCTGTTCAGCGTGCCGCTCACCGCCGCTGCCCGTGACGGCAGGCCCGGTCGGGTCGGCGTCGCTTGGACCGGCGGGGTTCGCGCCGCTCTGGGCGGCGGGGTTGGCGCGGCGGCGCAGCAGCCGCCCGATGGTCCCGGCGAACATCACGAGCAGCACCAGGGCCCAGATCGACGCGGCGAGGGGGGTGCTGACGAAGTACCCCAGGTCTCCCCCGCTGAGGAAGAGCCCCTCCCGGAAGTGCTTCTCGATCAGCGGCCCGAGCACCAGGCCCACCACGAAGGACACCAGGTTGAATTCCAACTTGCGCAGCACGTACCCGACCACGCCCATGATCAACAGGAGCACCACGTCCAGCATCGAGTTGTGCAGGCTGTACGCGCCGATCAACGCGACCACCACGATGGTGGGCAGCAAGATGCTCCGCGGGACGCGCAGCAGGCTCACCCACACCCCGACCAGCGGCAGGTTCAACACCAGCAGCATCACGTTGGCGACGTACAACGAGGCCACGACCGCCCAGAAGATGTCGGGGTGGTCGGAGATCAGCAGCGGACCGGGTTCCACTCCTTGGGCCATCAGGGCCGAGATCGCCAACGCCAGGGTGGCCGAGAACGGCAGACCCAGCGACAGCAGCGGCACCACGCTGCCGACCGCGGCGGCGTTGTTGGCGGCTTCGGGGCCCGCCACTCCCTCCACCGCTCCTTTGCCGAGCTGGTCGCGGTGCTTGGACACCCCTTTTTCCAGCCGGTACGCGACGAAGCTGGACAGGGTGGCTGACGGCCCCGGGATCAGCCCGAACAGGAAGCCCACCACCGAGCCGCGACCCCACGGGGCCCAGGCCCGGCGCCAGTCCTCTCGGGTCGGGAACAGCTCCCTGAAACGGGGGCGCAGCACCCGTCGTGACCCCGTGGGACTTTCCACCAGGAGCATCAGCTCGGCCAGCCCGAAGAGCCCGATCGCCACCGGCGCCAGGGAGATCCCGATCCCAAGTTCCTGAATCCCGAACGTGTAGCGGTACGTGCCGGTGACCGCTTCCTGGCCCACGGTCGCCAGCATCACGCCGATGATCATCGGGAACAGCCCGCTGGCGGGACTGCCGCCGGAGACTCGAGCCAGCGCGAGCAGCCCTCCGGCGGTGAGGGCCAGATATTCGGCGGGACCGAACCACAGCCCCACTTTCGCCAGGAACGGCGAGGCCGCCGTCACCAGGACGATCCCGATCGTGCCGGCGACGAACGACCCGACGGCCATGATGCTCAACGCGGCGCCGGATCTGCCCTGCCGGGTCATCTCGTACCCGTCGATGGTGGTCACCACCGACGCCGACTCCCCGGGCATGTTCATCAGCACGGCCGTGGTCGACCCGCCGTACATGGCGCCGGCGTACACGGCCACGATCATGATCACCCCGGCCCCGGGGGACAGCGAGAAGGTCAGCGGCAGCAACAACGCCGCCCCCGCGACCGGGCCGAGCCCGGGGAGCACTCCGATCGCGCTGCCGGCGAGCGCTCCCACCAGCGCGGCGAGCAGCAGCTCCGGGGTGAAGACGAGACTCATCCCGTACGCGAGCCCCTCAAGCGCCTCCAATCCTCACCCCCTACGGCGTCAGCAGGCCGGGCGGCATCCGCACGCCCAGCAACTCGATGAAGGCAAAGGACAGGCCCAACCCGAGGGCGACGCCGTACAGGGTCGCGGTGCGCAGGGAGGCCCCGAGCACCTTGATCCCGGTGACCATGAACAGGGTCGCTGCCAGGTACTGGCCCAGGAACGGCACGGATAGGACGTACGCGGCGACCGCGGCCAGGAATCCCCAGAACGCGCGGCGGGCGGCGGGGGGCGGGAGTGTGACCTCGCCCTTGACCACCCCGGAGAACCACGCCTCCGCGCAGGTCGCGAGCGAGATCACGACGCACCCGACGCCCACCGCCACCGGGAACACCGCGGCGCCGGGCTGCTGCATGTCGCCGAACGGCAGGTCGGTGGCCATGACGGTGTAGCCGAGACCGGCGATCACACCGATCACGCCGGTCACGACCCGCCCTTTTCGCACGCCGTCCAGCCGGCCGGGCTCACTTGCCGAGGAACTCATTCAATTCCTGGTACGACTTGTGGTAGCCCTGCAGTTCTTTCCTGATCGCGTCCCCGGTGATCGGCTCGTTGATGTAGCCGTTCTTGTCCTGGAAGCTCTCGAACTCGGGTGAGGAGACGGCCTTCTTGGCGGCGCTGGTGAGCTTCTCGAGCACCTTGCCCGGCATGTCGTTCGGCGCGATCACGTAGTACGCGGCCGGCAATGTGACGTCGTAGCCGGCTTCTGGGATCGACTGCGCCTCCGGGAACGCTTCGTACGTGCCCTCGTGGAAAGCGGCGAGCACCCGCACGTCACCCGACTCGACCTGGGGCCGCAGAGTGGCCGCGTAGCCAGCGGTGGCCTCGACCTTTCCCCCGAGCAACGCTGTGAGCGCCTCGCCCCCGCCTCCGGTGAACGGGACCGTCTTGAGGTTCACCCCTGAGGTGCGGCTCAGCTCTTTCACGCTCAGGTCGGGAGCGGTGAGGGCGCCGGAGGTGGAGATCCGGTGCTTGCCGGGGTTGGCCTTCGCCGCCTTCATGAAGTCCTCGAAGGTCTTCCACGGGGCGTCGGCTGGCACCGCGAGGACCGTCGGCAGGTCCGCGAGTTTGATCAGCGGCTGGTAGTCCTGAGGAGTCTTGTACGGAAGGTTCGAGTTGACCAGCGGCTGGTACGTCAACGCGCTGTTGGAGGACAACCCGATGGTGTAGCCGTCCGGGTTCGCCTCGACGACCGCGCTGGTGCCGATGGTGGCCGATGCCCCGTCCCGGTTTTCCACGGTGACGTTGGCGTCCAGAAGTTTCTCGAGTTGCTTGGTGAATTGCCGCGAAATGGGGTCGGTGGAGCCGCCGGGCGCGTACGGCACGTAGAAGGTGATGTCTTTTTCCGGGTACGCGGCGGGATCTGCTGTCAGGCTTCCGTTGCATCCCCCGAGAACTGACAACGCCGCAATCGCCGCCGCTGCGCGCATTCCAACACGCTTCATGGCTATCCCTTCGCCTCTGCGAATGATGGGGCCAGCTGTTGCGCGGGATCTTGTCCTTTGTACGCAATGCGGACTTTTGGTCGCTATGCGGACCTTTTTGATGCTAGGCGCCCCGCCAACGGGGTGTCAACGATGGGAAACCACTCGATTCAGGCGCCCACTCCTACGCAGCCCGAGAGGCCTCGGAGTGGCGGGCTGCCTTCTCAGTCCCGCACTGCGGCCAGGTGGCGCGCTTTGTCGAGGGCGGCCCCTACGTGGGCGGCGCGCTTGTCGGGCGGCGCGGCCGAGGGGTGTTCTTCCCCGCGGCACGGCATGGGCCCGAACGGGACAACTGGGCATCGGCGCTATTCGGCGTTTGCGGTCGCGAATGCGTTGCCCGTCATCGCAGGCAGATGATCCTAGGAAGCTAGGTCAAAACAGAGCCCAATCCGGTCCAGACACGGAAGCCAGGAGTTTGACCGCAGCCGGGCCCTGATGCTGCGGTCAAGGCGCTCAGGTCGGCGCCGCGCCTTCAGAACGCTCGGGGCGCTGGCTTGTCCCCTGTTAGCGGCGGCTGCCCCGCTGCTTGCGGCGGGGTTTCACCGACACCTGCACCGGGCTGCCTTCGAAGCCGAACTCTTCACGCAGCTTGCGTTCCACGAACCGCACGTACCCGGCGTCCAGCTGGCCGGTCGTGAACAGCACAAACCGCGGTGGGCACACACCGGCCTGAGTGGCGAACAGGATCCGGGGGGCACGGCCACGTCGCACCGGGTGCGGGTGAGCCGCGGCCAGCGCCGCCAACCACTGGTTCAGCTGGCCGGTGGACACCCGCAGCTCCCAGCTCTGCAGCGCGGCGCGCAACTGCGGGGCGAGCTTGGCGACCGCGCGGCCGGTGAGGGCGGACAGGTTCATCCGCAGCGCCCACGGCACCCGGCGCAGCTCCCGCTCCATCTCGCGCTGCAAAAGCAGCCGCCGATCCTCGTCGACCAGATCCCACTTGTTGAACGCCAGCACCAACGCCCGGCCAGACTCGATCACCATCGTGATGATCCGTTGATCCTGCTCCGAGATCGGCTCGCTGGCGTCCAGCAGCACCACCGCAACCTCTGCGGCCTCGATCGCGGCGTTGGTGCGCAGACTGGCGTAGTACTCGGTGCCGCTGGCGGCGCTGACTCGCTTGCGCAGCCCAGCGGTGTCCACGAACCGCCAGACCTCCCCGTCCAGATCCACCAGGCTGTCCACCGGGTCAACGGTGGTTCCCG
>JBOGDL010000041.1:0-5432 GCA_050701815.1 Micromonosporaceae bacterium
GGGTCACCGGGCGCACCAGATCCGCTGCCAGGCTTCCAATCCGCCGGCCCGCGTCCGTGGACCCGGTGAACGAGATCATGTCGACCCCGGGATGGCGCACCAGCGCCTCCCCGACATCCGCGCCGCCGCCGATGACGAGGTTGACCACGCCCGGCGGCAGCCCCGCCTCGTCCACGATCTCGCACAGGGCGTACGCGGAAAGGGGCGCCTCGACACTCGGCTTGACCACCAGCGTGCATCCAGCCAACAGCGCCGGAGCCAGTTTCGCCACGATCTGGTGGAGAGGGAAGTTCCACGGCGTGATCGCTGCGACCACGCCACGCGGCTCCCTGAGCACCAGCGAGTTCGCCACCTCGGTGGTGAACTCCATCGACTCCAACACCGCTTTGTGGGACTCGAGCACGGAGATCGGCACGCCCGTGTGGACGCTGCGGCCCACACGCACCGGCGCGCCCATCTCGACGGCGAGCAACTTGACGAGTTCGTCCTGCCGTCGCCGCATCCCGTCCGCAATCGCCAGGATGTGAGCGAGGCGCTGCTCTGCCGGCGTCGCGCTCCATGCCGGCAGAGCGTCACGCGCCGCGCTCACACTGTCGTCGAGATCCTGACGAGAACTGCTGACCACGATCCCAGCGAGCTCCTCGGTGGCGGGGTTGACCACCTCTGTCTCCGGTCCTGAGGCGGGCGCCCACCGTCCATTGATGAACAGGTCCGCACGTCTAATCACAATGGCTCCCTTGGCTGGTGGGCTGGTGGCGGGTTTCAGGCAGTCTCAACCTGCTGTGGCGTGTTCGCGGCGGGGCCTCACAGCAGCCGAGGCTTGCCGACCTCGGCGGCGCTGGCGGGTAGGCCGTACTTCTTGAGCACCCGAGCAATGACACCGTCTTCGCGGAGCTGTCCGATGTCCTCGTTCAACGCGGCGGTCAACTTCTCGTTGTCTTTCGCGTGCGGCCAGCCCGCCTGCCCCGGCGACGTGGTCGCGCCGACCCGAGAGTCAGGAGACGGGACCTTCATCTTCAAGCTGGAATTTCCCGTCACCTTGATCATGTTTGTGGCTCCAGCGGAGCCGTCGATAGCGACGTCAAGACGCCCGGTGGCCAGGTCCTGAAAGAGCGCGGCCTCGCTGGGGAAGATCTTCACATTGCCGTTCATGAGCTTCTTCACGTCGGCGTTCCATAGATTTCCCTCGAAGGTCCCGACCTCCTTTCCAAGAAGATCGTCCACCTCAGACACCCTCCCGCCCTTTGACACGAACACCATGGCGTCCTGGTAGATCGGGTCGCTAAGGCCGAGGATTTTGGCGCGGTCCTTGGTGCGGTACCAGTCGCCCGCAGCCAGGTCGGCACGACCGGACTCCACAGCCGGAATCACGCCAGCGGCGGCCTGCTCGACCACCTTCAGCTCCAAGCACTCCAACTTGGCGACGCGCCGCAGCAGGTCCCCTTCGATGCCACCGAGCGCGTCATTCCTGACTATCGTGCTCGGCGCGTAGGTGTACGAGGAGACCACCAGCTTCCCCTCCTGAAGCGTGGGAAATTCATGCTGTGGCTTGCAGTTGGCAGGCACTGCGCTGTCGTTTGCGGCATTACAGCCGACAAGTGCGGCGGTCATCAACATGGCCGTGACGAGTCCGCTCCCGAATCCTCTTATTTTCACTGGTTTCTCCTTAGTGGACATGGTGCCTTCAGGAAGGGTGAGCGAGACGGCGTTCTAAGGCGCGCAGCAGGGCAATACCAGGGAACGTCACACTCGCGAAAAGCAGTGCGGCGAGGCTCAGCGATTGCGCGTACTGAAAGGTCTGGGATCCGATCGCGTATGACTGACTGAGAAGTTCAGGAACCGCGATCGCAAAACACAACGTGGTGCCTTGGAAGATGAGGATCGCGAAATTCATCAGTGGCGGGATGGCGATCCGCAGGCCCTGTGGCAGGACGATGAAGCGGAACTGATCGGCTCGGCTCAGACCAGCCGCCTGCGCGGCCTCCCGCTGCCCGTTCGGCACGGACTGCAGACCCGAACGCATGATCTCGCTCGTGTACGCGGCAGTGGTCAACGCGAGGCCCGCCACCGCCGCCACGAAGGAGCCGAGCTTCACGTTGACCTGCGGCAGCCCGAAGTAGAGGAACTGCAACAGCACGAGCGCCGGCGTGCCCCGTCCAAGCTCCACCAGCGCGATGGTGGGAATCCGCACCAGGAACTTCTTGGACATGGAGAGCACCGCGAGCACGAGCCCGATGGGGAGGCCGATAGCGAGGCTCGCGACCGTGAGCTCGATGTTGACCAGCAGGCCCTTCAGGAGCGCAGGCAACTGGGCAGCCCATTCGGAAAGCAGCGCGGCGCTCATCGGACGAATCCCGCCATGAGCTTGCGATCCAAGGTACGAGAGAGGAGCGCCAGCGGGACGCTGAGCGCGACGTAGAGAGCAGCGGCCATCGCGAAGATCGTCAATCCCTGGAAGGTCAGCTGAGTCTCGGTGTTCGCCATGTACGTGATGTCGGCGACGCCGATGATGGACACGATCGAGGAGTCCTTCAGCAAGGCGATCGCGTAGCTCGCCGCGGGTCCGATCACGGCCCGCATCGCCTGCGGCGCGATGATCTCGGCGAACACAGTCCGCTCCCTGATCCCGAGCGCGCGGGCCGCCTCCCATTGCCCGCGTCCGACTGCCAGCAGCCCGCCCCGGTAGATCTCAGCCATGTACGCGCATGAGATCGCCCCGAGACCCACGATCGCCGCGGTGAACTTCTCAAACTGGATCACCTCTTGCGCGAGCCCGTAGTAGATAAGGAACAGCCAGGCCACGGGCGGCACGGCCCGTAGCAGGTCCACGAGGAACTGAGTGGGGACCCGCACCAGGGCGTGCCGGGAGCGACGCAGGATCACCAAGGGGATCCCCCCGACCGCGCCCAGGAGCAACGCGCCAGCGGTGACAAGCAGCGTGTCAGGCACGCCGCTGAGAAGAGTCAGAAGGTGATCCACTGGATTTTCACCGCTCCAGGATCGCCCGCAGGAAGCGGCGGGTGCGGGGGTGAGTGGGTTCGCGCAGGAGAGTCTTCGGGGGGCCGGATTCCAGAATCTTGCCGTTCGCCATCACGACGACCGTGTCCGAGACTTCCTCTGCGAAGTGGAGTTCGTGCGTGACGACGATCATGGTCATGCCGTCCGAGGCCAACTTCCGCATCACGGCGAGCACCTCGAGGCCCAGCTCGGCGTCCAGCGCGGATGTGGGCTCGTCGAAGAGCATCACCGTCGGGTCCAGGGCCAGGGCACGGGCGATCGCGATCCGTTGCTGCTGGCCGCCGGAACATCGACTGGGGTGCGATCCGGCCTTGTCCGCGAGCCCCACCTGCTCAAGCAGGTCCATCGATCTGGCGTCGGCCTGGCGCTGGCTGCGGCCGAGGACTCGCATCTGGGGAAGCGAGATGTTCTTGAGCACCGTCAGGTGCGGGAACAGGTTGAAGGACTGGAAGACCATGCCGACCCGACGCCGCAGGTCGGCGAGGTCGCTGCCGGTCAGGCATCCCTCGGGGCCGCAGGCCTGCCGGCCCTCCACCACGATCCGGCCACGCGTCGGGGTTTCCAGCAGGTTGATGCAGCGCAGCAACGTGCTCTTGCCGGCGCCGCTGGGCCCGATGATGGAGACGACCTCTCCTTTGCTCACCCCCAGCGACACATCCTGAACCACCACGTCCCTTCCGAACGCCTTGCTGACTGAGTCGATCAGCACGGTCGGGGGCGCGGTGTCGGCGGGTGGGGTCGATGGAGCGTCGGCAACACAACTGCCGGTGTGACCTGGGCCAACATCGGACGACATCTTCGTATGCTAAACAGCATGCATAGGTGCATGCAATAGCTCGATAGCTCGATGTGCTGCCTGCTCTTCACCGGAAAAGGCAGCGGGACCGTCACTGCCAGCGCGCTCGCCGGTGCTTCATCACCGACACGAAACTGATCAGCGACCTATCCACACGCCTAGCTCTTCCTCGCTGCCAGGGGGCAGTCCCAGCGGTCTACGACGCCGTGGCCGAACCCAGCCGCAGCGGCGGCTCGGGCTGCTCCAAGTCGTCATGACTCGCGCATTCACATCACATGTCGCCGCGTTGCGGTGGGCCGGTCGCGACCCTGCCCGCGCACGCCACCTCCAATCAGGACGCCATTTCGCTGCCCTCCTCGGTCGAGGCGCCGCGACGGCGGTGCGAACCGTGCTCGACCTCTTCATCCCCGGCAGTCACACTGCCCACAGCCACGGGCGACCACCTCGGCAACGTCTACCTGCCGTCACGTGGCACGCGAAGGAGGCACGATGCGTCATCTCACACCGTACGAGCGTCGACTCACGCAGTTGCAGGAGGAAATCAGCGGAAGTGAATGGTTTTCGGTCCGGAGGAGGCGAACGAGGGGATCGCAGGCCTTGACGAGGACGCCAGGGCAACATTCCGGACGATCGCAGACAAGCACGGGATGGAGCTGGCCCCCTACTTCCACCAGAGCTACGTGCGATTCAACTGCCTCTGGACCTGCTGGCGCCTCGAAGAGGATGACGCAGACCTCACCGGGGAGTTCAGAATCGCCAACCTTCCGGATGCACTCGCCACTACTCCCCCTCCGTTCTCGGTAAGCAGCTCCTCTCCTGCCGAGCGCCAACTCCACTCGGAGCTTCGTGTGATCGACGACAGGCCGGAGAGCGGAACCGGGCACCAGGCCACCCTCAGGCTCCAGACTGGGGCCTCGGACCCGGAGTTGTGGTACTTCCACCTGGGCCTGGGCGCCCTCCGCATGGACATCAACTTTCAGGAGTACCTGGACGCCCTCATCCTCACCAAGGGAACGTCCGGATGGCAGTTCCTCTTCTGTGACATCACGATGGAAACGAGGGAGACGTACGACTTCAGAATGGCTTCCGGTCGCATGAAGACCATGCTCGACGTGTTCCCCGAGCTGTTCCCAAGCCACGACTACTCCGGTCTGCGCGCGCGTTTGGAGGAGCGGCTGTGACCCGGTACGCCGACATACCCGGGCCAATCCGGTCCGGGATCGTCATCGTCGCCCCGGAGCGGAGGACGGCGCGCAGATCCGGGCGAACTCGAAGCCAAGAAAGGCGTCATCGAGATCAGTCCGATCGAGAAGCTTGTTCACGTGGGGGAGCAACCACGCCACCGCCTGATCGAACAGCCGCCGCGAACCTTCGGCGTGTGTCCACGCCCGACCCTCCACGAACACTTGCACTTCGGCCCGCGCATCGGAGAAATCTCGCCAACCCCGGGCCAAACCCCCATCGTGTAAGGGCTTGCGAGGTAGCTTCCCGGAACGGCGCATGTCCGCGAAGACTCATTCCGCCGGACGATCGTGCCAGGCCGACAGGAAGCACCCTGGGACGGGACGGCCGCCCCCGCAACTGTGGTTGCGATACCACCTGTTCACAACCGTCGCTG
>JBOGDL010000042.1:0-5007 GCA_050701815.1 Micromonosporaceae bacterium
GAAGAACACCATGCCCACCGCGAGCAGCAGCGCGACCACGATCGCCACCGCGGCGAGTCTCAGGTAGCGCATCCCCAGGACCCGGGCCGACCCCGGCCCCGCCGCGGCGAAGAGCGAGCGAGCGGACAGGGCGTCCAGCGACGCGGCGCGTGCCGAGGTTGTGGCTGATCTCGCGGCGGCCTTCGACGGCTCCGGCGAGTCGTCAGCGCCCGATTCACTCCCCACGATCTGATTCCTCCCCGTTGGGCGATTCCATCCCGCCACCACATGATCGCCTGGTAACTGCCCACCTGGGCGTTCTCTTCAAGTACCAGCATGCGGTACGTGAGGCAACTGACCTCTCCCGCGCCCCTGCCGCCGACAAGCGGGTATCCGGCCAGATCCGGCGCCGTGCCGCCCACAATGAGCCGTGCCGCCACAATGAAAGGACGAACCTGATGAATGGGGACCACGTGGCAGGCGCCGTCGAGATCACCCCGCTGGTCGATGAGGGGCTCGGCAACTCCGCCTATCTCGTGGACCTCGGCGACGGACGGGCGCTGGCGGTCGACGTCAGCCTCGACCTGCGTGCGGCGCGTCAAGCAGCCGTCCGCCGCAGGCTGCGGATCAGCCACGTCGTGGAAACCCACCTGCACGCGGACTTCCTCTCCGGGACCCGGCAAGTGGCGGCTGCCGGCAACGCCCAGGTGCTGGCGCCGGCGGCGGGTGGCCGGGTCTTCGAACACACCGGGCTGCGTGATGGGGACGAGGTCGATCTGGGCGGGTTGCGGCTGCGCGCGCTGGCCACGCCGGGGCACACGTACGAGCACATGTCGTACCTGCTTCTGGATGGCGAACGCCCGGTGGGGGTGTTCACGGGAGGGTCGCTGCTGGTCGGCACGGCCGCACGCACCGATCTGGTCTCCCCCGAGGACACCGAGGCGCTGGCTCGCCGGCAATATTCCTCGCTACGACGGCTGGCCGCGCTGCCCGACGACGTCGCGGTCTGGCCCACCCACGGCGCCGGCTCGTTCTGCTCCGCCCCGTCCGATGCCGAGCGCACCAGCACCATCGGGGGGGAGAAGACCGCCAATCCGCTGTTACGTGAGCCCGACGAGGACGCGTTCGTCGCCGCGCTGACGGGGTCGCTGGGCAGCTTCCCCCCGTACTTCCTACGACTGGCCGAGCGCAACCGGCACGGGCCAATGCTGGTGGCGGAGCCCGCGCTGACGCCCCGCACGGTCGACGAGGTACAGCGGCGGCTCGCCGACGGCGCCCAGCTGATCGATGTGCGGCCGATCGCGGAGTTCGCCGCGAGCCACATCCCCGGGGCGCTGGCGATCCCGCTGCGGCCGGCGTTCGGGTCGTGGTTGGGGTGGCTCACCCCGTACGACCGGCACTTGATCGCCGTGCGCAACGCCGACCAGGATCCCGCCGAGATCGCCTGGCAGACCGCCAAGATCGGGCACGTCAACCTCTCCGACGAGCTGGCCGGCGGGATGCCAGCCTGGACCGGCGCCGGTCACGCCGCTGACTCCACCCGACTGGCGCCGCCCGCGGAGGTGGACCCCACCCAGGTGCTGGACGTGCGCCAGCGCTCAGAATTCGAGTCCGGTCACCTGCCCGGGGCGGTGAACGTCGAACTGGGCGAGCTGCCTGACCGGGCGGCGCACCTGACGCAGACGCCGACGTTGGTGATGTGCAGCAACGGCCCCCGCGCGATGGGCGCCGCGAGCATCCTGGAACGCGCCGGCCACCGTGGCTTGACGGTGCTCGCGGGCGGGCCCGAGGACTGGGCGAGCGCGACCGGGCGCCGCCTCGACACCGGCGTATGAGACAGCTGTCACAGGACTCGGCGCATGCAGTGTCGCGGCCACTTGTCCAGACCGTGCGCAGTTTCCTGTTTGCGTATCTCTCGAAGACCTGGAGTCAGAGTGCTTTCGTCCAGCGGCTGGAAGCCGCACCGGGCGTAGTAGGGGCCGTTCCATGGGACGTCGGTGAACGTGGTGAGGGTGACAGCGCTCAGTCCCTCACCCCGCCCCTGAGCCGCCACGTGGTTCAGTAGGGATCGTCCAAGGCCGCGTCGTGCGTGATCCGGGTGAACTGACACCTGCTC
The DNA here is from genome assembly GCA_050701815.1 of Micromonosporaceae bacterium. GTDB lineage: Bacteria > Actinomycetota > Actinomycetes > Mycobacteriales > Micromonosporaceae > WHSM01. The sequence goes on from JBOGDL010000042.1 coordinate 2,096, forward strand.
GATGTGGAGGTTGCCGTCGACCCGGTCAGCGACCAGGAAGGCGACGGGTTCGTCTGCCCCGTCGACCGTGACCCAGGCCAGCCCAGCTTGCTGGTAGCGGGCAAGTTCGTGCAGCGAAAGGGGGTCACCGCTGGCGACCTCGGGCATGTCGATGTCACGGAAGCACCGCCCGGCAGCCAGCTGAATTTGCTGCAGGATGGGGAACTCGTCCGGACGCGCGGGTCGGATACGCATGGACGCATTGTCTGAGGCTGGCCCGTGGATTCTCCATCGATTAAGCAGCATGGGGGGCTTGCCATCCGCAGCTTGGTCTCCCGCGTGATCCGGATGCCCAGATACGGTCAGGTCCATGAGCCTTGGTGATGAGGGCCTCTTGGCTGAGCAGATGGCCTACTACCGGGCTGGCGCCGGTGAGTACGACCGGGCGTACGCGGAGCACGAAGACCTGCGGCGTCTGCTGGCCGCCGCCGACAGCCTGCCCATCGCCGGGGACGTGCTGGAGTTGGCCTGCGGCACGGGTCAGTGGACCTCGGTGCTCGCCGCTCGGGCGGGTTCGGTGACAGCTCTCGACGCCTCAGCCGAGATGCTGGCCCTGGCTCGCGCCCGCGCCGCCTCCCCCCACGTCCGGTTCGTCCAGGCGAACGTGTTCGAGTGGCAGCCGTCGCGGCGCTACGACACCGTGTTCTTCGGTTTCTGGCTCTCGCACGTCCCGCCGGCACGGTTGCCAGATTTCTGGAGCGCCGTGGCCGCGATGCTGGCCCCGGGAGGCAAAGCCGTCTTCGTTGACGACGGGCCGCTCGTGGCCTCAAGCGAGGAAATCCTTGTGGACCAACCCATTCCCGCGGTACGGCGTCGGCTGGACGACGGCAGTCAGCACCGCATCGTGAAGGTGTTCCACGACGCTCGTACGCTCACCGCCGACCTCGACCGCATGGGGTGGTCGGCTGACATCCAGCCGATGAACGGGCACATCGTCGGCGTCGCAGAACCGCCGGCTGATCCAGATCCAGCCTGACGCCGGCGGCGTGCCACCCGGGCCGATGCCGTGCCAGCCCAGGTTGATGCCGGGGCGGGCGGGGTTTAGCCGTGGCCCAGTGTCCTTCCCGCCGCGCCGGCGGCCCTGATCAGGTGAGGCACCGCCGACTCCACCGCCTCCTCTGGCAGCACCGCTGCCAGGGCGGCGACGCCGCGTCGGCTCCCGTCGAGGACGGGCGCCGCCACCTCCGTCCCGAAACCGCCGGGGTCCTCCGCGAACAGGTGCGGCGCGCAGGCCCAGCTGTCGCGCTCCGTGTCAGCCAGCGCTCGATCGGAGGGGCTCGCGATGGCGTACGCCTGATCCCATCCGGTGTCGTCAGAACGGGCGGCCAGCACCCGACCGGCGGCAGTGCGCAGCGCGGGAAGCACCCGGTGCGGATCCCGGTAGAGGCTGGCGTCCCGTCCGTCGATGCGGTCCACGTACGCGACGCTGCCCCGGGTCAACAACGCGATGTGCACCGAGGCCCCGATCGTGTCCCGCACTGGCAGCAGGTACGGCGACAGCGCGGCGAGCACTGGCAGCCGGCCCAGGTAGCGCTGGGACAGTCGGACCAGCTCGGAGCCCAGCCCGTACCGGGAGGAGTGAGGCTCCTGCTCGGCCAGCCCGGCGATCACCAGCGAGCGGAGCAGCCGGTGCGCTGTCGGAGCTGAGAGCCCGGAGCGCTCGGCGAGGTCGGTGAGTTGCTGGTGCGCGGGCCCGTCCGAGAGCAGGTTGAGCAGCAGCACCGCGTTGCGAATCGTCCCCAAGGCGCCACGCGACTCTGCGGCGGGGGGCTCTACTGCGGTGGGTTCTGTTGGCAGTGTGTGGTCGGCCGGCGGCTGCGCTGTCGCTTCCACATCGGTCACGGCCGGACCGTACCAAGTGGAAGCTCTTTCCGAATAGGTCCATTGGCCTTTCAGATAGTGGGTACGCCCCCTCAACCGCGCGACCCCGCGGCTACACCGTGGCTCCGGAGGCCAGCTCGTTGGCCTCGTGGGTGGCGAGCGCAGCGCCGTGGCAGGTCTCCGCGAGCTGCTGTCGCACGGCCAGGATGACGCGTTGCAGCTCCTCGGATCCGGTGATCAGGGAGGCGGAGCCCAGACTCTGGGCGGTCTGATACGCCAGTTGGGCCTGGCTGGCGGCGAGTTCGCAGCGGTCCCTGGCGACCTCCAGCGCGGTCTGCATCTCGGTGAGGGTGTTGCTGACTTCCCACAGGTACGACAACGGGTGGTTCCCTTCTACTGGTTCCCGACGAGATACAGGGCGAAGGCCGCAAGAAAGGCGGCGAGCAGCACGGTGAGGGCTGCGTTACGGGTCAAGCTGCGTGCGGCGGCCAGCAGGACGGGCACCTGGGCCTTGGCTGCGCGATAGTCAGCCCAACCTCTGGCGGCTTGCTGGTAGCGCCGGCCAGCGGTGAATCCGAGTGCCAGCCCGGTGAGCAGCGTGACAGCGCAGGTGGTGTTCATGCGATGGCCTCGCCGGGGTGCGCGGGTTGGCTACGTCGGTACGTGGCGGGTATCGGCGTTGGCCGCCGTCGCGGGCGCGCGGACGACGCCGGGACAGCCGGCGACGAACCGGCCGACAGCGACGAACCGGCTGGCGTCGACGAACCGGCCGGCGTCGACGAACCGGCCGGCGTCGGCGAACCGGCGCCCGGCACAGGGTTGCCGACGAGCGACGCGGCGGGCTGAGCTGCGTGTTTGCTCGAATAGGCTGCCGGTTTCGGGTGAGCCAGGGTCGGCATCGGCGGCGGGCACAACCATCCGAACCGGACCCGGGGTGACTCCAGGTGCGTCCATCCCGCGTCGGTGGCCACGATCGCCTCGCCGCAGTTCCGGCACGCGGGCAGCTCGGGCGGCGCGGCGCTGGGCTGGGCGGGCGCGGCGCTGGGCTGGCT
>JBOGDL010000043.1:0-20112 GCA_050701815.1 Micromonosporaceae bacterium
GTTCGCCGGGCGTACCACGGCTCTGATTTCTTCCGTGCCCACCTGGGCGAGGCTGGTGTCAGCCCTGACTCAGCGCCTGGTGTCGACGAGATCACCAGGCTGCCCTTCACCACCAAGGAGCAGCTGCGCGAGTCGTACCCGTTCGGCTGGACGACTGTGCCGCAGCGAGACGTGGTGCGCATCCACGCGTCGTCCGGGACCACGGGACGACGGACTCTGTGCACGTACACCCAGCGCGACATCGACGACTGGGTGGAGATGTTCGGCCGGTGCATGGAGTACGCCGGGGTGACCTCGGACGACCGGGTGCAGGTGGCGGCGGGTTACGGGCTGTGGACCGCCGGCTGGGGGATCCAGGCCGCTGCCGAGCATGTCGGCGCCATGGCGATTCCCGCCGGACCGGGCAACACTGACCTGCACCTGGAACTGATGCGCGACCTTGACTCCACCGCCCTGGTGAGCACGTCGTCGTTCGCGCTGCTGCTGGCTGAGCGGGTGAGCGAGGCGGGGATCGGCGACGAGATCTCGCTTCGGGTCGGCCTGCTCGGCAGCGAACGATGGGGCGAGCGCACCCGAGCCCGGATCGAGAAGCTGCTCGGCATCCGCACGTACGACCTGTACGGGCTGACTGAGCTGTGGGGCCCCGGCGCCGGGCTGGAGTGCCACGTACGCGACGGGATCCACGTGTGGAGCGATCACTACCACGTGGAGATCATCGACCCCGAGACGCTGGAACCGGCGCCGCCGGGGGGCGAGGGCGAGATCGTGGTCACCACGTACCGGAAACAAGCCACGCCGCTGCTGCGGTACCGCACCCGCGATCTGTCGCGCATCTACTCGGAGCCGTGCCCGTGCGGCAGCCCGTACCCGCGGATCGCCCGGCTGACCGGTCGCACCGACGACATGATCAAGTTGCGTGGGGTGATGTTCTTCCCCACGCATGTGGAGCACGTGATCTCCGGCGTCGAATCCGGCACCGGCGAGTTTCAGATCCACCTTGATCGAGCCACCTCCGGTGAGGAGACGTTTCTGGTGCGGTTGGAGGCGTTGGACTCGCCCGGGCTGGCAGCGGAAGTGGCGGGCCGACTCCGCGAGGAGATCGGCGTACGTCCGGTGGTCGAAGTGGTTGCGCCCGGCACGCTGCCTCGCACCGAACGCAAGACTCAGCGGATCTTCGACCAGCGCGTGCACTGACCGGTCACGGCGACAGGCTGGTCAGCGGGACTTCGCCTGGCGCGCCTGCCACGCCTGCCTCGCCTTGGCCACGTCGGGCCCGCGCAGGCATTCCGCGATCACCTCGCTGGTGCGCTGGTACGCGGTGTCCAGCTTGACATCGAACGCCGAACGCACCGTCTCCTTGATCCCGACAGCGGCCCGGTGCGGCGCCGAAGCGTACTGCGCCGCGATTGTGTGGGCCGCCTCGGCAAAGCCTTCGTCCGGCAACACGTAATCCACCAGGCCCATGGTGAGCGCCTCCTGGGCCCCCACATGCTCCCCCGAGATCGCGAGTCGCATAGCTCGCCCGATCCCGACAAATCGCGGCAGCCTCCAGGCGGACACCCCCGGCGGCAGCCCCTCCAGCGCGGCCGGCAGCCCCAGTACCGCGCCCTCACTGGCGACCCGGATGTCACATGCGAGCGCGAGTTGCAGCCCGCCGCCCAGGCAGTGGCCGTGAATCTGCGCGATCACGATCGCGCCCAGCCGTTCCAGCGAGGCGAACGCCCTCTCCTGGAGCGGGAAGAAATCCTCGGGCATGCCCTGCTCGGCCATCATGTCCAGGTCCAGCCCAGCGCAGAAGGCCCTGCCTTCGCCCCGGATCACGACCGCGCGCAGCTCTGGCTCGTCGTGGAGCTGGTCGACCGCAGCGTTCAGATCCTGCAGCAGGCGGAGGTTCAAGGCGTTCAACTTGGGGGGACGGTTCAGCCGGATCTCCGCGATGTCGCCCCCGCGTCGCAGCACTGCACTCCGGTCTTGCATGGCTGGTCACACCCCATTTCACGGCGAGGACGAAGGCGGCCCCGGCTCCGGCTGCCCGCTGACCAAACCCTGTCACACTGGCCGCCGCGCCCCTCTCTCCCCAGACTTGACAGCGACCTACCCCACAGGCCGGGTGAATGGGCGCGGGGTCAGCGCAGTTCAACCACCGCGCTGCGCATCCAAACCCGAATTTTCCGGTACGGTGCGTGTGCTGCGCGCCAGACAAGGTGAGCCGTGGTGGAGCGGGAGGCATGTCGTGATCTTCGATCGGGCCGAGTCGATGTCCACCGACGAGCGCGCCGGACTTCAAACCGACCGGTTGCGCACCATGATCGACCGGCTGCTGGCAGCGGATGGACTCCAAGCCCGAAGGCTGCGCGATGCCGGCGTCACCTCCGGCGCCGATGTCACGCTCGACGATCTGCCGCGCCTGCCGACGACGGACAAGCAGGACCTGTGGGACAACTACCCGCTCGGGATGCTGGCGGCGCCACGCGAGGACATCGCCTGCCTGCACGGCTCTTCCGGCACCGGCGGACGGCCGACCCTGGTCGCGTACACGAAGTCCGATCTGGAGTTGTGGGGTCACGTGATGGCGCGTTGCCTGGCAGGCGCCGGCGCCACCTCGCAATCGTTGATCCACAACGCGTACGGGTACGGCCTGTTCACAGGCGGCCTCGGCATCCACCACGGCGCCACGACACTCGGCGCCAACGTGGCCCCGGTATCGGGCGGGATGACCGCGCGGCAGCAACGGCTGATCCTGGACCTGCAGCCGGACGTGCTCACCTGCACCCCCTCGTACGCGGTGCATCTCGGTGAGGCGTTCGCGCGGGACGGCTGCACACCGGATCAGCTCAGCTTGAAGGTCGGCCTGCACGGCGCCGAGCCGTGGACCGACGCGATGCGCGCCACAATCGAATCGCTGCTCGGCGTGAAAGCCCTCGACATCTACGGCCTGTCGGAAGTCATCGGCCCCGGGGTCGCCTGTGAGACTCCCAGCTCCGGCGGATGGCTGCACGTGCAGGAAGACCACTTCCTGGTGGAGGTGCTCGACCCCGCCGGCGACGATCCAATGCCGGACGGGCAGCTCGGCGAGCTGACCTTCACCACGGTCACCAAGCAGGCGTTGCCGCTGCTGCGGTACCGCACGGGCGACCTGGCGAGGCTGAACCGTGAACCCAGCCCGGACGGTCGCACCACTGTGAAAATGAGCAAAATCGTCGGACGCCGTGACGACATGCTGGTGGTGCGTGGGGTCAACATCTTCCCCAGCGAGGTGGAGGCGGTGCTGCTGGCGGACCCGGCGACCGCGCCGCATTACCTGCTGGTGCTCGACACCCGAAGCGCCCCACGCCTGGTCGTGTGCGGCGAGCTGGCCCCGAGCCTGGACGGCGGCTCGGCTGACGAGGCCCGAACCAGAATCGGCGCCGCTCTGAAACAGCAACTGGGGCTGACCTGCGAGGTGAAGGTGCTGGCGCCGGGGAAGCTGCCTCGCGCCGAGGTGGGCAAGGCCCAACGGGTGGCCCGGTGGGAGTCCGGCGACCCGCCACTGCCCGAGCTGCTCTGACCCAATCTTGCCGTGCCCGCCACCGCGGCCCGGCCCGTCGGCGCGGCGGGGTCACATGGCGAAGGGAGTTTCTGACTCCTTTCGCTTCGCCTTCTCGGCCAGCCAGGCTTCGTGGTTCTCGTTGACACGCTGCCACAGTCGCGACGCGCCAGCCGCGCCGAGGTCGTCGATCGCCACGTTGAATTCGCTTGTCAGCACGTGCTCGAACTCGTCGCGGCTGGCCAACGTACGGCGCTCCACGCCGCCGTCGACCGCGGGGCCACGGCAGGTCAGCACCAGGTCCCGCAGCATCAGGACGTGGTCCTCACGCGGCTGGCGCACCACCAACGCGCGCGAGAAGACCGATTCAGGCGAGGTTTGATACCAGAGATGGCGATCCAGGTGGTCGGTCAACTTCTGTGGCCCCAGTCGTATGTCGGTGGACCTCAGCTGGAACCCGGGGCGCCGGTGCACCCGCCAGGTGGCGTCGTCGAGTTGCTCGATCCGGTACCCGATCGGGCCCTGCCGGTGGACGCCTTCACGCAGTGGCAACGGCCACAACCAGCCATCGCCCAAGCCGACGTCGACCAACCACGGTTCGCCGTCCAGATGCACCAGCAGGGTGAGGTGGTTGCCCCAGGCGTCGTCCCCGTCCTCGACCCGGTTGCTGCCCGCTTCGAGCATCTGGACGTCGAAGCCGAGCTCGGCCAGCAACAGCTGCAACGCCCCGTTCAACTCGAAACAGGACCCGCCTCGCCGCCGCGTCACGAGCTTGTCCAGGATCCATTCGGAGTCGAGCAGCATCGGCACATCGAGGTGGACATCGATGTTCTCGTGCGGCACCCGGGCAAGATGCGCCCGATGGATCAGGTGCAGCGCGGTGAGATCTGGCCGCCGTGTCCCGCGGTAGCCGATATTCGCCAGATATCGGTCAATGTCAATCATTTGCCAAAGTTTATGCGCGGCAGGTATGTCAGCGTGGTCCCTGCGGCCCGTCCGCTTCAGCGGGCGCCGCAGCAGGCAGCAGATCGCCGAGCGCGCTGATCACCGCCGGCCAGGCGCCCGAACGCGGCTCGATCAGCGCGAAGTGCTCGGCTTCGGCCTGTTCAAGCAGGGTGATCGGGTCGCCCGCCGCGTGCGCCGCTGCCACGTGGTGGCGCGAAAGGTCGATCGGCACTTGGAGGTCGAGCTCACCGTGCACCACCGTGGTTCTCACACCTGACGGCAGCAGCCGGCGCGGATCCCCCAGCCGGTAACGGTCGCTGACCTGCTCCGGGCCGCCGCCCATCAGAGCCACGGTCGCCGCCTCACCCAAGCCGCGGGCGTACGCCGCGACCAGATCGCACACCGGCGCCAGCGCCAGCACCCCGCGCAGCGTCTCGGGGTACGGGCGACGCCACGCGCAGCTGTCCGGCAGCCGGTGCCGGGCCGCGGCCCACAGCGCCAGGTGCCCGCCAGCGGAGTGCCCGGCAAGCGCCCATCGCCGCTCGTCGACCTGACCCGGCGCATGCACCGCGGCAAGCCGGGGAGCCGCGTCCACAGCGTGTGCCACATCGTCGAACGTGCCGGGCCAGCCACCGCCCTGCTGCCCGGTGCGGCGGTACTCCACGCTGGCTGCCGCGTACCCGCGCGAGGCCAGGTCCGCCGCGAGCGAGTACGTGTGCCGCCGGTCGTACGCAGCCCGCCAGAATCCGCCGTGAAGGAAGACCACCAGCGGCGCCGGCGCCGATCGGGTGGGCAACCAAAGGTCGATCACCTGATCGGGCGCCTCGCCGTAGCGCATCGTCAGCTCCGGAGGCGGCCCCGGTCGGGTCAACACTTGCCGCGGATCGTTCATGCGCCGCTCCCCGTGGAAAAGCCGCAGTCTGGAAAAGCCGCTGCCCGTGGAAATACCACTCCCCGTGGAAAACCTGTGGGCAACGTACCGAATTCAGAGCTGTGACACTTCGACGCCAACCCGCTGTACGTGGCGGCAATGCCACGGCGTTTGATCCGCGTAGGCTGCTGCCTAGGGCTTTTCTCTGGCACCTTCGCGTAGCAACGCGTCCACCCTCCGATTCCGGCCTGCCGAGCCGGGACCGCCGACGAAGGGCCTTTGGATCATTCGGGAGGTGTCCGGTGCCGGACGACGATCCGCGCAAGCTCCTCGTCATCGGGTTCGACGACTCGATGCGGGCGCAGGAGTTCCTTTTGGCTGCCGTACGGATGCAAAAACACCACCAGCTGACGGTTCATGACGCGGTTTTCATCACCCGCGACACCGACGGCCGGTCGAGGGTGCAGGAAACCACGGACATCACCACCGGTCGGGGCGCGCTCTCCGGCGGGGTGTGGGGGCTGCTGATCGGCACCCTGCTGGGCGGCCCGATCGGGGGCCTGGTGGGAGGCGCCGCCACCGCCGGCACCGGCGCCCTGCTCGCGAAGCTGATCGACACCGGCATCAGAGACGAGAAGATACGCCAGCTGCGGCAGACCGTGCCGCCTGGCCGGGCCGCGCTGGCGCTGCTGGTCAGCCATATTCAGCTGGGCGACCTGCAACGTGAGCTGGCTCGGTTCCCGGGCGCCGCGTTGGTCGAGTCGACGCTGTCTGAGGCGGCCATCAACGCGGTCAGGTCAACGCTGCAGGAGACCCCTACCGGGCTGCACGACACCCCACCACCAGCTGGCGCGCCCGCTGGTCAACCGCCGGCCAGCTAACCGACTTCAGCGGCGCTATCCCGGCACCCGCAGATCCGCCACCACGGCGCGATGGTCGCTGCCCGGGATCGGGTGCACCCGCACCGCACGCACGGCCGCGCCTGGCCTGCTCTCCACCAGCACGTGATCCAAGGTGACGGGAGGGACCCACCCGGCCTGCCAGGTGGCCGCGAGCCCGCGCCCGGCCGCGTCGGCCGCGTCGATGAAGCCGGCGTCCAGCAGCCGCCGAAACCCCGAGTGGTCCAGCGTGGCGTTGAAGTCTCCCGCCAGCACGGTCAGCACACCCTCATCAGCGGTACGTGTCAGCCAGCCCAACTCCCGACGCCAATCCGCGACCGCGTCACCAGGCACCGGGGGCGACGGATGTGCCGCGACCAGGTCAAGCGCCACTCCCTGATGCCGGATGCTGGCCCGAGCCATGTCGAACCGGGTGCGTGGGTCAAACGTGCGTAGCTGGCTGAAGGGTTCCCGGGCGTACAGCGCGGTGCCCGCCACACCTGGCGCCAGCCTCGCCGCCCGGTGCGGAAGCAGCGTGCGCAACCCGGCTCGTTCCAACCGGTCCGCGGCCTGCGCGTCCACTTCCTGCAGGCTCAGCACGTCCGGGCGCTCCCGGCGTATCAGCGACATCAGCGGGGCCACCGCGTTGCCGTGCCACAGGTTCGCTGTCATCACTCGCAGCTCGACCCCGGCCGGATTCGCTGGAGCCTGATCGCTGACCATTCTGGGGGCCACCATGGACACCGCCACCACCGCGCTCAACAGGCCCACGACCGCGATCCGCCAGCGCCGAAAGCCCGCCGCGGCCACCGCCGCCAGCAGCCCCGCCAACACCAGGTACGGCGTGAAGGCGACCAGTTGCGCCGCCGGGCTGAACCAATCCAGCCCGAGCAACCTGACGCCGAGGAAAACCCAGACTCCAGCAGCCAACGCCACTAAGACGCCGGTGAGCCACCTCGACGGCATCGGCCGCCGAGATCCGGAACCAGCCGCGGGTTCGGGGGCGGTGGCGGGCCTGGAGCCAGCCGGGTGGGAACGCCCGCTAGCCACCGATCAGCTTCGCGTACGCCGGCTTGATGGTTTCGTTGATCAACGCGAGCCGTTCGTCAAACGGGATGAAGGCGCTCTTCATCGCGTTGACCGTGAACCACTGGAACTCAGTCCACCCCCAGCCGAAGCCTTCCGCCAACAGCGCCATCTCCCGCGACATCGAGGTGCCGCTCATCAACCGGTTGTCGGTGTTGACGGTGACTCGAAACCGCAGGTCACGCAGCAGGCCGATGGGGTGGTCCGCGATCGACGCCGCGGCGCCGGTCTGCACGTTCGACGACGGGCACATCTCCAGCGGGATCCGTTTGTCCCGCACGTAGTTGGCGAGCCGACCCAGTTTCGCTCCGTCGGCGCCGCCGTCGGGCCCCGGAGCGATGTCGTCCACAATCCGCACGCCGTGCCCCAGCCGGTCCGCCCCGCACCATTGGATCGCCTGCCAGATGCTGGGCAGCCCAAAACCCTCACCAGCGTGGATCGTGAAGTGGGCGTTCTCCCGCTGCAGGTACTCGAATGCGTCCAGGTGCCGGGTGGGGGGAAAGCCGGCCTCGGCGCCAGCGATGTCGAAGCCCACCACGCCCACGTCGCGGTACCGCACCGCCAGCTCGCCGATCTCCATCGATCGGGCGGCCTGCCGGATCGCGGTCAACAGCACCCCGACCCGGATCCGGCGGCCCGCCTCCTCCGCGCGCTGGACGCCCTCCGCGAACCCGTCCAGCACCGCCTCCACCACCTGGGTGAGGTTCAGCTCCCCCTCCAGGTGCAGCTCCGGCGCGAAGCGCACCTCGGCGTACACCACGCCGTCTGCGGCGAGGTCCTCCGCGCACTCGGCTGCCACCCGACGCAACGAGTCAGCGGTCTGCATCACGCCCACGGTGTGGACGAACGTCTCCAGGTAACGTTCCAACGAGCCGGAGTCGGCCGCCGCCATGAACCACCGGCGCAGCTCCTCCGAATCATGGGTCGGGAGCCGGTCATAGCCGGTGGCCTCCGCGATCTCAATCACCGTCTCGGGACGCAGCCCGCCGTCAAGGTGGTCGTGCAACAGCACTTTCGGCGCCTGACGAATCTCTTCAAAGGTCGGACTAGCCATGGCCCGACCTTATTCCGCCACACCCAAGATCGCGATGATCATGGCCCTGACGTCACCTGTAATTTGCCGCGGCGTCAGGTGGAGAGGTCGACATCCTCCCAACCCGGCGGATCTTCGTGGTACGGCCCGACAAACACCACCGACCACTCCAGGGCCCAACGGCGTTGCGCGATCACGTACGGCTCCACCGGGCCGGGCGCCTGCTGCGCTCGCAGCGTGGCGTCGTGGTACGCCCAGTCAAGGCAGTAGTAGAGATCGAGCAGGGCGGCGGCCTCCCGCGGATCCCGCAGCTCGGGGACGCAGCGCTGCTCCCACTCCAGGTACGTCTCCCCGCCAGTGATGTCAGGGAACGCGGGCGGCAACTGCTCCGGGCAGTACAGCGACGGGTCCAGGTGCTCCGCCCAGCCCAGCAGCCAGCCGAACCCGAACAGGGCGTCCAAATGCATCATGAAGACGTCGCGGTCACCCTGTTCGCCGGCGAGGAACTGCCACTCGGGAACGCTGACGTGATCCAGCAGGCGACCGTCCAGAAGCCACTGCATGGCACGGTCCGGCGGCATCCCGAAACAGCGCTCCATCACCACCGCCAGCACCGCGACTCTGGCCCGCATCGCGTCCGGCGATCGCAACGTGACCGAGTCGCCGGGCTCCCACGTCAATGGGAAGGTGTCTGGCGGCAGCGGGATCTTCAGACGCTCCAGCTCCTCAAGCGACGAGGTGCGGATCTCCGTCGGGTCCGGCGCCACAGGCGGCGATGTCACGGACCCACTATGCCGCAGACCGCGAACTCAGGCTGCTCATCGAGACAGCTGAACCGGCGACCCACCAGTCGCGGTGTCAGGGGGTGAGCCCGATCCGATCCAGGATCAGCGGCCGCACCGGCCCCGGTTCAGGGGTGATCTCGATACCGCCGTTGAGCGCATCCCGCGCGGTCTGGAACCGGGCCGCGTCATCGGCGTGCAGTTCCAAAACCACGTCGCCCGCCCGCACCGGCTCACCCTCCCGGCGGCGTACGACCACGCCGGCGCCCGGTGACACCGCGTGCTCCTTGCGCGCTCGCCCGGCGCCAAGCCGCCACGCCGCCAGCCCCACCGCGTATGCGTCCAGCCGGCGCACGTGACCGTCGCTGTCGGCACGTACCTCATCCACCTCGGGCGCCTGAGGCAACGGCGCGTCCGGGTCGCCGCCCTGCGCCCGCACCATCCGGCGCCACGCGTCCATCGCCCGACCATCTCGCAACGCGTCAGCCGGATCGACATTGCCGATTCCCGCCAGCGCCAGCATCTCGGCTGCGAAGTCAACCGTCAGCTCCACCACGTCGGCTGGCCCGCCGCCCGCAAGCACCTCCACCGACTCGGCCACCTCCAGCGCGTTGCCGACCGCGCGACCCAACGGCGTGGCCATGTCGGTGAGCAGCGCGACCGTACGCACGTGGTGAGCCGCCCCCAGCTCCACCATGGACTTCGCCAGCTCCACAGCCGGGGCCAGCTCCTTCATGAAGGCGCCGGTGCCGACCTTCACATCCAGCAGCAGCGCCGGGGTGCCCTCGGCGATCTTCTTGCTCATGATCGAGCTGGCGATCAGCGGAATCGACTCCACGGTGCCGGTGACGTCACGCAGCGCGTACAACTTGCGGTCGGCGGGGGCCAGCGACTCACTGGCCGCGCACACCACGGCTGAGACGGCGCGAAGCTGCTCCAGAAACTCGTCCGAGCTGAGCTGGCTCCGGAACCCGGGGATCGAGTCCAGCTTGTCCAACGTGCCGCCGGTGTGACCCAGCCCCCGCCCGGACAGTTGGGGCACCGCCGCGCCGCATGCCGCCACCAACGGCGCCAACGGCAGCGTGATCTTGTCGCCGACCCCGCCGGTGGAGTGCTTGTCCACCAACGGCCTGCCCACTCCGGACAGATCCAGCCGCTCTCCGGAGGAGATCATCGCAGCGGTCCAGCGGACGAGCTCGGATTCGGTCATCCCCCGCAGCAGCACCGCCATCGCCAGCGCGGACATCTGCTCGTCAGCGACTTCACCTCGGGTGTACGCCGCCAGCACCCAGTCGATCTGCTCGTCAGACAGCTGACCGCCGTCCCGCTTGGTCCGAATCACTTCGATGGCCGACAAGCTCATTCGACGCCTCCGGTGTTCGACCCCAGCGCGCCCGCACAGTGTGTTCGCTAGGGGACGCTGAGAGGGCGTTTGCCCAGGTCACGCACGACGAAGTTGATCAGGAGTGAACGCCCCGGGAAGCAGATCCGACATCGGGCGCGGTCCGCCGGCAGTGTACACCAGGCAATCGGGGCCGCCGTGCTCCAACAACAGCTGCCGACACCGCCCGCACGGAGGCAGCGGATCACCTGATCTGTCCACGCACGCCAGCGCTGTCAGCCGACCACCCCCGGAGCTGTGCAGCGCCGAGATCACGCCTGCTTCGGCGCACAACGTCAGGCCGTACGAGGCGTTCTCGACGTTGCAGCCCACCACCACCCGACCGTCGTCGACCAGCCCCGCGGCGCCGACCGGGAACTCCGAATACGGCGCGTACGCCCGGCCCATCGCCTCAATCGCGGCTGTCCGCAGCGACGCCCAATCGACCTCCACGCGAGCACTCCCCCCTTGGGTTTGCCGATCTTGCGTATGCAAGCCAGAACAGACCCTAGTTCACGCAGGGTGAGATTAGCCGGCCACTGTCGAACATCACGCGGACGCAGTGCCTCGCCCACGGCGCTGTTGGCTGGCGCCGCGGGCGAGGAGGTGGGCTCAGTTCTTCACGTATGGCATTCCGTTCGCCGCTGGCGGCCGCACCTTGCCGACCAGCCCAGCCACCGCGAACAGCGTCGCGATGTACGGGGCCATCGCCAGGAACTGGGAGTCGATCTCGCTGTCAATCGAGCGCAGGAAGATCTGCATCCGGTCCGCGAACCCGAACAATAGCGCGGCCGCGAAGGCGCCGGTGGGGCTCCAACGGCCGAAAATCAGCGCAGCCAACGCGATGAAGCCCTTGCCGTTGGTCATGTTTTTGGTGAACGCGGCGTTGGAGCCGATGGTGAAGAACGCGCCACCCAGCCCGGCGATCATGCCGCCGTACAACACATTGCGGTAGCGCACCAACTGCACTCGTATCCCCACCGTGTCAGCGGCTGTGGGGTGCTCGCCCACCGCGCGCACCCGGATTCCCCAGCGGGTGTAGAAGAGCCCGAAGTACACCAGGGTGACCAGGACCAGAGCCAGATACACGAAGACGCTGGTACGGAACAACAGCGGACCGATCACCGGGATCTCTGACAGGATCGGGATCGAGACCTCGGGCACCCTGCCCGGCGAGCCGAAGAGCTCCTCGTTGGGTTGCATGACCCGCTCGTACAGGTAGCCGGTGAGCCCCAGGGCGAGCACGTACAGCACCACGCCGAGCACGATCTGGTCGACCAGATAGCGGATCGCGAACACCGCCAGCAGGGCGCCGATCACCAGCCCGCCCAGCGCGGCGCCGATCAGGCCCAGCCAGACGCTGCTGGTCAGCGAGGCCACCACCGCACCCGCGAACGCGCCCATCAACAGCTGGCCTTCGATCGCGATGTTGATCACGCCAGCGCGTTCGCAGAGCAGCCCGCCCAGGGCGCCCAGGATCAACGGCAGCGAGAAGATCAGCGTGCCACGCGCGACGCTCACCACCGGCATGAACTCGCCCGCCACCTGCCAGCACAGGAACGACATGAAGAACGTGGTCAACGCGAGGGCGGTGGCCCACCAGAAGTGGTGAGCCGCCAATCGGGTGAGCAACCCGATGCCGACCGCTGAGCAGAGCAGGCCGAACACCATTGCCCCTGGCTGCGCCGCCAGGTCGAAGGCCATGCCCAGGCTGCCCTGCGCGAACGCGACCTGCAGCAAGCCAGGTATCACGGTGTGCTGCTCAGCGTCAGCGAACAGCGCGGCAGGCACGGTGGTGAACCGGGCCGCCATACCCGCCGGCGCCAACGAGCCGAACAACGCCGCCGCGAAGCCACCGAGCACCAGGAACAGGGCGCCTGCCTTGCGGGAACGGGTCCAGAAACCGTAAGCGGTGGTGGACTCCGCGAGCTCTTCGAGGTCGACCTTCACCACGTCAACTCACCAGCCCTTCGCGGTTGCCAACTCGAGGCTGCCTTTGCGCTCCTCGCGCAGCCGGAACACCGTTTTCACCAGGGCTGGGGCCGCGATGAACAGCACGATCAAGGCTTGTAGCACGTTCACCATGTCAATCGGCACGTCAGCGTCCGCCTGCATTCCCCGGGACGCGGCCGCCAGCCCGCCGAACAGCAGACCCGCCAAGACGGTGCCGAGTGGCTTGCCCCGTCCGAGCAGCGCCACGGTGATCCCGTCGAAGCCCGCTTCACCCACCACAGCCGGGGTCAGCGAGTGGGCTGTGCCCAACAAGATCGAAGCGCCACCTAACCCGCTCAACCCACCGGCCAGCGCCATCGCCATCATGTACGCCTTCCCGACACTCATCCCCGCGGTACGGGCGGCGTCCGGATTGGACCCGACGGTGCGCAGCTCGAAGCCGAGTGTGGAGCGGCGCAACAGCCATGCCACCGCCACCGCCGCCAGAAGCGCCACCACGATGCCGAAGTTGACCCTCAGGTACTCGCCGGCCAGCGGCCACAGCTGCGCGTTGGGGTCGACGAACTCGCTGATCGCGTTGTTGTGCCCGGAGCGCTGCACCCCTGGTTGCACCACCAGCCACACCAGAAAGTTGAGCGCTATGTAGTTGAGCATGATCGTGGTGATCACCTCGTGGGCGCCGGTGCGGGCCTTGAGCACTCCGGGGACCAGCCCCCAGAGGCCGCCGCCGATGATGCCGGCCAGCAGCGCCGCCAGCAGGTGCACGACGGGTGGCAGGTGCAGTCCGAAGCCGACCAGAGCAGCGCCGATGGCGCCCATGATGGCCTGCCCGTTGCCCCCAATGTTGATCATCCCGGCGCGGAAGGCCAGGGTGAAGGAGAGCCCGGTCAGGATCAACGGGGCGGCGTTGGTGAGAGTCTCTGAGATCGGCCGGAACACTCGAAACCACGGTGTCTGCCCGGCCAGGGCCTCCTGCAAGGTCCCGATGTCGACCAGGGCGCCCTGAAACAGCGCCAGGTACGCCCCGCCCACCGAATTCCAGATCGCGTAGAACGCGTCGGAAGGACGGGAGAAGAAGTACGGGAACGTGGCGAGCACCGACTCGTCCGAGACCACGATGATGAGCGCACCCACCAGGAACGACAGCAGGATGGCGAGGGTCGTGACGGTGCCGGTGTTCGCGGTGACCAGAGCGTCTGTGAAGCGTCGCGCCCTGGAGCGGCCCGCACCCGACTTCTTGACGGGCCCCAGCTCGCCGGCGTTTGAATCGGACGCCTGATCAGGGGCTGGTTGTGGCACGGAATCCTGCTGATGCTGGGGATCCGGTTGAGGGTCGGGATCCTGTTGCAGGTCGGATCCCGGCTCGCGAGTGCTCATTCCTGACTCTCTTCCGCGCCGGCGCTGGGGGTCTCCGGAGCTGCCTTCTCATCTGTGACCCCCGCCATCAACAGACCGATCCGCTTCCGCGGCGTGTCAGCGGGGACGATGTCAAGGATCTTTCCGCGGTACATCACCGCGACCCGGTCCGCCAACGCGAGGGCCTCATCCAGCTCGCTTGAGATCAACAGAACCGCGGTGCCCGCGTCCCGCTCAGCGATCACCCGCGCATGGATGAATTCGGTGGAGCCCACGTCGACACCGCGAGTGGGTTGGCTGGCGATCAAGAGCTTGAGCTCCCGGGACAGCTCGCGTGCCACGATCACCTTCTGCTGGTTGCCGCCGGAGAGGGTGCCGGCGGTCTTGTCAGGCGATGAGGTGCGCACATCGAACTCGGCGATCCGCTCCGCGGCGACCGATCGAATCGTCGCGGGCCGCAACGTCACGCCTGAGGCGTACGGCTGCTGGTCGTACAGGTCGAGGATCAGATTCTCCGCCACGGAGAAGTCGCGCACCACGCCGTCGCGGCTGCGGTCCTCCGGGATGTACCCGACCCCGGAGCGCAGCACGTGCTTGGTGGTGCGGCCCACGATCTCCCGTCCATCCAGCTCGATGGAGCCGTTCACCACGGGACGCAGCCCCATGATCGCCTCAGCCAACTCGGTCTGGCCGTTGCCCTGCACCCCGGCGACCGCGAGCACCTCGCCCGCGCGCACCTCCAGGTCGACCCCGTCGACAACCCGGTGGCCCCGGTCGTCAACCATCCGCAGATCGCGCACCGCGAGCATGGCCTTGCCGGGTCGGGCTGGTTCCTTGTCCACCTTCAGCTTCACGGTGCGGCCCACCATCATGGACGCGAGCTCGTCCTCGCTGGCGTCCGGCGTGGTGGTGCCGATCACCTTGCCGTGACGTATCACGGTGATCCGGTCGGCGATCGCCTTGACCTCTTTGAGCTTGTGGCTGATGAAGACGATCGACTTGCCGCTGGCCTTCAGGGAGCGCATCACCTTCAGCAGGTCCTGCGTCTCGCCGGGGGTGAGCACGGCTGTCGGCTCGTCCAGGATCAGCATGTCGGCGTCCCGGCGCAGGGCTTTGATGATCTCCACCCGCTGCTGCACCCCGACGGGCAGGTCCTCCACCAGCGCGTCGGGCTTGACCTGCAGGCCGTACTCCTTGGAGACCCGCTCCACGTCGGCGCGCGCCCGACGCCGGTCCAGCCAGCCAACGGCTCGGCCTGCCTGCGCGAGCAGACCGGCGCCGCCGCGCCGTCCTCGCACCCGCTCGTCGCCCAGCATCACGTTCTCTGCCACGGTGAACACCGGCACCAGCATGAAGTGCTGGTGGACCATGCCGATACCGTGCTGGATCGCCTCCCCGGGGCTGTGCACCTCGCGGGGCACGTCATCGATCAGGATCTTGCCCTCGTCAGGCGTGAGCAGCCCGTAGAGGACGTTCATCAAGGTCGACTTGCCAGCCCCGTTCTCACCGAGCAGGGCGTGGATCTCACCGGGTTGCACGGTGAGATCGATGCGGTCGTTGGCGACCAGGTCACCGAACCGCTTGGTGATGCCACGCAGTTCGAGTTTCAGGGGTCCTCCTCGGTACGGCCCAGCGGCCCGCGCGAGCAGTGCGACGAGTCTGCGGTGAGCGGTGTGCGAGTCGAGGACCGCGGTGAACAGCCCTCGGTGCTGGCGATGCCTGGCCAGCCGACGCGATTGTCAGCTGGCCAGGCATCGCCGTTGCTCAGTGCCTGGGCCGGGGGTCGACCCAAGCCCGGTTGCTACTTGGGCTGCGCCTTCGAGGCAATCTTGATCTTGCCCGAGACGATGTCCTCCTTGAGCTGCTCCACCTCATCCTGCAGCTCGGCGGGGACCTTCGACTCCCACTCGTGGTACGGGGCGAGGAAGGTGCCCTGGTTGTCCAGGGTGCCCAGGAACGAGCCGCCCTTGTCACCGTCGGCAGCCCGCGTCACGGCCGTCTCGACCGCGTCCGGGATGTTCTTCACCACGCTCGTCATGAACGTGGAGCAGAACTCCTTGACGGCGTCGCAGCCATCGAAGTCGACCCAGATGGTGCTCAGCTTGCCGTTGGACTCCTTCGCGGCTGAGGCGGTGCCGAGCCCGGTGCCGCCAGCCACTGGGAAGACAACGTCGGCGCCCTGATCCACGAAGTTCTCAGTCAGCGCCCGGCCCTTGGCCTGGTCGGTGAAGCTCTCCGCGAACGAGCCATCCTGGCTGTCCGGGTTCCAGCCGAGAACCTTGACGTTCTTCTTCTTGGTCTTGTTGTAGTGGCCGACGCCCTCCGCGAAACCGTCCATGAAGATGGTCACCGGCGGGATCTTCAGACCCCCGTACGTGGCCACCTTGCCGGCCTTGGACATCGCCGCCGCCAGGTAGCCCGCCTGGAATGAGGACTGGGCCGTGTTGAACTCCATCGAGTAGACGTTGTCCGCGGGCACGTTCGCGTCCACGATCGCGAACTGCTGGTCCGGGTTCTGCTCCGCGACCTTCGCGGTGGCGTCTGCCATCAAGCCACCGACCGCCACGATCAGGTCGCAGTCGTTGTCCACCTGCTGCTGCAGGTTGGGCTCGTAGTCGTTCTCGCTTTCGGATGTGACGTAGTCGACCTCGACGTTGTCGCCTGACTTCGCAGCGGCCTGCATTCCGGCCCATGCTGAGGAGTTGAACGAGCGGTCGTCAACGCCCCCGATGTCAGTGACCATGCACGCCGAGAACTTCGCTCCGCCGTCAGCCCCGCCAGGCGCTTCCTTAGGGGGCTCACCGCAGCCGGCGAGGATCATCCCGCACACCGCGACGAGCGCCGCGACGCCTGTGCCACGTAGTGGGCGCAAGACGCTCTCCCTTCCAATCAACACCGCACCTCGCGGTGACTCCGGCAGGGAGCCTAGCTTCAGATACCCGGCAGTACACTCCCCCGGGGCTGCTACGTCATTGAGCCGTGACCTGCCGGCGCCGAGAGTGAAAAAAGAGCGGATCAACGCCAGAACACAGCGACCGCGACATTGAGCAGCGTCATCGCGCCAATAGCGATGAAATGGCCCTTGGCGACCTGCTTGCGTTTACGAGGCACGATCACCATCACCGCGATCAGCACCGCCAGCACCAGCTTCACGCCGATTTTCGGGTAGACGTGTTCGACCCCCGGCCAAGGCGCGGAAAGCAGCACACCAGTGAGCAACTGCAGCAACGCTCCCCACAGCATGGAGCTGTTGATCCGGAACTTACTGGCGAAATACTGCGCCGCGAATCCTCCAAACAACAACGCGAACCCAAGCAGGTGGATGTAACGCAGCGCCAGTCGCAACAGCTCAATGGCGTCCATCGGGATTCTCCTTAGATTCTGTTTTGGGCGCGCCTTTAGCGGCGAGCCAGCCTTTCACCCCGAGCACCGCCACTGTGGAGCCGATCAGCAGAGACCCCCCGATCAGCAGAGCGTGCACCCAGAGGAACGAGGTCGCAGTTCCATCGGCGAACGATCGCGGGTCCCGCCAGATCGCCAGCCCGAACCTGGGCCAGATGAGCCAGGTCCAGACACCCACCGCGACCAGGAACGCGGACCAACGCCGAGAAAGGATCACGGCGTCAGTATGCCCCTTGAGCTGGATGTACCCGCACCGGGTCGCGGGGCCAGGCTCGCTCCTTCCACCCCACTTGAACAGCGGCGCCGTGCCAGAGCAGCGAGGGCGCTGGGGCCCGCGTCCGCGGCTTTGATGGACCACATCGAACCCGTCAGTGATCGGTGCGTCGCGCATCGTAAGCAGCCTGCCCCAGCTACCGTCGTGAGGCATGGGGCTTGGGGCGCAGATGCTGGTGTCGCTGGCACTTATCGTGCTCGCTGGCATCGCGCTGCTGCCTGGTCGTCGGCCCCCCACCAGGTCGGTCAAGGCCCGCCAGAGCAGACACGTCATGTCGACCCGGCGCAATTCCTGAGCCTCAGCAGGCCCTGTCCCCGCGACGTGTTTCTCAGCGGTCCAATGTGGCGTGAATCATCAGGCGCGCCGGTGGCAGAAACCACTGTGGCCGCAGAAATCACCCCCCAGCGGTCCTCCCGCCAACATGTGCCTCAATTGCGGCGGGCATGAACCGCGCCGACCACAAGGTCAGTGCACTTGTCGCCCATTCGGGTCGGTCGGACCAGTCGTGTGTTCTGTTTGCTCACTGCCGGCGTCGCATCATCACAGACCCCACCACCCTCGCGGTGCGCCGCCCGGCAGAATTGCCCGGGCAGATCAGTCACCGAGAGGCGGGCAGGATGAGTTTCGGCGTCGCGGAGGATCCCCAGTGATGGCGTGGGCAGCGGCAGTCAGCTCCGCTTTGGCTTGGGGCGCCGCCGACTTTTGCGGCGGTAAGGCGAGCCAACGCGGAGACTCCCGGTCGATTGTGCTGCTGTCGCAACTGATCAGCGTCCCGGTGCTGGGGGTGGGCCTGTTGCTCACGGCGCGCGGCTGGCCGACGTTCTCAGATCTCGGCTGGGGCTTCGGCGCCGGGTTCTTCGGGGCCATCGGCCTGATGATGCTGTACCGGGGGCTGGCGTCCGGGGCGATGACCGTGGTGGCGCCGGTGACCGGCGTGACCGCCGCGATCGTGCCGGTGGCGGTCGGCTTGGTGTTTCACCAGCCACCGGGCGCCATGGCGTTGATCGGAGTTGGGCTCGCCGTGGCGGCGATCGGGCTGGTCACTCTGACACCACGCGACGAGAGCATGGCGGTGTCAACACGGGTTCTGCTGCTGGCGCTTGTCGCGGGCGTGGGCTTCGGTCTGTTCTACGTGATGTTGGACGGGACCAGCGATCACAGCGGGATGTGGCCGCTGGTGGGCGTACGTGTCGCGTCGCTGGTGCTCAGCGGCGTCCTGGTGTGGCAGGCCGGTGTCTCGCTCCGGATCGGCGGTTCGACGCTTGGTTGGACGGTCGGCGCCGGGGTGCTCGACATCACCGCCAACGCGGCGTACGTGATCGCGATCTCCTTCGGATTGCTGACCTTGGTGGCGCCCGTCGCGTCGCTGTACCCGGTGGCGACGGTGCTGCTGGCGTTCTCCCTGGACCGCGAGGTGATCCGTCCCGTGCAGCTGGCCGGCATCGGGCTGGCGGCAACCGCGCTGGTGCTGGTCCAGGTCGGGAGCTGACGCCATGGCGATCCAGTCCACGGCGGCGTCTTTTCTCTCGCACGTACGTGGCAGCGAACCCACACTCGATTCCTGGCTCGCTTACGAGGCCGGACACCCGGAAATCTTCGACGTCTACTACACCTTCAACGCCGACCTGAGCCGTGGCCGGACACGGTCGCGACCCAGATGTACGACGAGGGCCTGGCCACGGTGCTCTCTCGCGCGCTGGTCCCCGGTCATGAAGCTGATGAGTACCTCTGGTTCGGGCCCGGCTGGAGCCAGTGGCTGCGCGACTGCGAGGCGAGTTGGGACGAGATCCGGGATCGGCTTCGCACCACGATGCTGACGGACGACCAATCGCTCTTCCGGGCCCGACCTGGTTCCGCCGGCGGGCTGCCATTGCGTAGTGGCTACTACGCCGGCATGCGCGCGCTCGACTGGGTGTGCCGCGAGACTGGCACCTCGATGGACTCGGTGTTCTCCAACAGCGCTGCTGAAGCGATCCACCTGATGAAGGCTTTCCTCGCTGCCGAATCGTGAGTCGACAAGCCGCTAAGCCGTACGCTGCTCGGCGCTGACGACCACGCCACCTTCTGCCAGGTCGAGGGTCTTCGTCTCTCCGGCGCTGCTGGTGGCCGCCAGGGCGGCTGCGAACAACACCAGATGGTTGAGCAGGTACAGGAACAACAGCAGACCAACGGTGCTCGCCACAGCCTGGTACGCCGGGTTCGCCTCGGATCGTTCGAAGTACAGCCGTCCCACGGTCTTCAGCAACTCCAGCCCAGCCGCGACCAGCAACGCCGGGCCCAGGATTTGACGCATCGGTGGCTTCAGGCGCGGCAACGCCGTGAGTGTGGCAGCCGCCAGCAGGGTGTTGATGACGATGCCGAGTGCCAGACCTAGCCAGGAGACCAGCCGCCGGGTCATGGCCATGTCGATTCCTACCGCGTCAGCCGCGGTCCAGCGCACTGCCGTCGACACACCCATCGTGATCGCAACCGACAGCAGCAACAGCATCCCCAGACCCAGCAGCAACAGCAGGTCGGTCAGCAGCCGCGTCCACCACTGTCCGGGATGCTCGTCCAGCAGCCACACGGCACGGATCGCCGAGCGCACCTCACCCACCCACGCCAGCCCGGCGACCACCAGGGCGG
>JBOGDL010000044.1:0-12278 GCA_050701815.1 Micromonosporaceae bacterium
CCGAACCCGGGGGTTTGGAACAGATCCCGTGCGTACGCCCACAGCACCGGCATCTCGGTCAGCTTGCGCAGGTTGCACTTGAAGTGCCCGTGGTAGACCGCGTCAAAGCGCACCAGTGTGGTGAACAGTCGCACGTCCGCTTCGGTGATCGCGTCACCCATCAGATACCGCTGGTTCCGCAGCCGCTCCTGGAGCACGTCCAAGCGGGCGAACAGGCGGCCGAACGCCTCCTCGTACGCCTGTTGGGTGGAAGCGAAGCCGGAGGCGTACACCCCGTTGTTGACGTCGGTGTGGATCTCGGCCATCAAGGTGTCCATCTCATCCCGGACCGGCTCCGGGTAGAGGTCAGGAGCATCCGGGGCGTGGTGCTCCCGCCACTGGGTGGAAAGGTCCAGCGTGATCTGCGGGTAGTTGTTGGTGACCACCCGGCCGGTGACGATGTCGACGATGGTCGGCACCGTCACCCGGCCCTGGTAGTCAGGGTCGACCCGGTGGTACGCCTCGGCCAGGAACTCGATCCCGAGCACTGGATCCCGGCTGCCCTCATCGAGGGTGAACCGCCAGCCGCGCTGGTCACGTATCGGATCCACCACAGCCAGCGAGATCGCCGACTCCAGTCCCAGCAGTCGCCGCACGATCACCGAACGGTGCGCCCACGGGCAGGCGAGCGACACCACCAACCGATACCGCCCCGGCTCCACAGGCCAGCGGCCTTGCTGATCGGGGCCGTCACCTGGCCCAGAGTTGGAATCAGCGGCGATCCGGTCTGTGAATCGGTTTGATTGGCGCACAAATTCGCCTTTGGCGCCCATCTCTCGAGGTAACTGCGCGAGGGTCATGGTGATCAGCCTGCCTGACGTAGTCGTGGCCGGGCCATACCCTGATCAGCGGGCGAGTCGAATCACGCCGTAGTCGTAACCGCGGCGTCGGTACACCACACTCGCCCGACCCGACTCCTTGTCCATGAACAAGTAGAAGTCGTGGCCGACCAACTCCATCTCGAACAGCGCGTCATCGATGGTCATCGGCTCAGCCGCGTGCTCCTTGTCCCGTACTACCCGGCCTGGCCCGTCCTCCAGCGCCGGCTCGACGGTCACCACTGAGCCGTGATTGGTCTGCTGAGTGTCCGCTGAATCCACCAGCGGCGCCGTGGCCGCGGCCACCGACACGGGGCTATGCCGTCCATGATGGACTCGGCGACGGTCAGCGGCCTTACGCAACCTGGCATCGAGCTTCGCCGCAGCGGCGTCGAGAGCTGAGTAGAAATCCTTGGCGCCAGCCTCGGCCCGGACCGCGGGCCCGCGGGAGACACAGGTGATCTCCACGCGCTGGCAGTGATCGGCTTGCCGCCTGTTGCGTTCGTGGAACAGCTCCACATCAAGCCGAATGATCTTGTGATCGTAACGCTCGACCTTGTTCAACTTGTCGGACACGTGCACACGGTAATGATCGGGCACCTCGACGTTCTTGCCTTTTACAACGATGTCCACGCCGGACCTCCCGCAATGGTCGTCCGCTGAGGGTCACAGGGGGAAACTCCCTGGGGAGAGTCGGTGCTTCGCCCGCGAGGAGGCGAGTCCGACCCTAGATACCGGATTAGCCTCCTTCCGCGCGGAGAAGATGCTGTAACACCGACGCTAACTGCCAGGAAGCGTCCCGTCATCCCCCGGTTATTCGCGAAGAAAAGCACTCGGGGCGTGAACCTACAGACGGCGATTGTGTCGACGCTCCGTGGCCGCGAGGACCGCCGCGGCGTCGACCCGCAGACCGCTGCTGGCAAGCACACGACAGGCGGCGGCAATTGTCGATCCGGTGGTAAGCACATCATCCACCACAACCACTCGTGATGTGCCGGAAATCGGAAACTTTCCGCGATCTGCGCCGCGCCTGCCGAGAATCGATCCTCCGTCCCGTTCCAGTCGAGCCATGGCCCTGGCGAGCCCGGCCCTTGGCGCCAGAGCCGCCGCGGCCACCCGAGCCCGCTCGGTGGCGGCAAGGCCAGCTGAGTCCGGCCGCGCCGCGGTCCGTAACGCGCAGAGCACCGTCGCCGCCGTCCCTCTGGACCGCAACACCGCCGCGGCCCGCTGAGCCAGCCGCAACATGTGGTCACCCCGTCGCCGTCTGCGTGCCTGCGCGGTGCTCGGGGCCGGAATCAACAGCAGCGTCTCCGGGCGCGGTGAAGCCGCTGGCGCTCCGGGTGTGGTTGCCACCGTCGCGACCCCAGCCACCGTGGCTGCCACCCGGGCGAGGCAGTCACCCAAGAGATCCCCAAGCCCGTGACGACCATGCTCCTTGTACGCGTTGATCACCTCGCGCAGCGTCCCTCGGTACGGCCCCAGGCTGTGGCACGGCGGCAGGCCCGCAGGCGCCGGCTGCGGGCTGGCGGGGATCGGACGCGCCTGAGTCAACTCCGCAGCGCAGCCGGCGCACATGCCGCCCGGTTGCCCATCGACCCCGGCTGGGTCGCGATGACATCCCGGGCACGAGGCGGGCAGGGCCAGGTCAAGCACAGCGGACCACAGGTGAGTCATGCCTTCAGAGTTCCGCCGAGGCCGGCCAGCGCCAAGCCCCCGAGCCGGAGCTGTGGACAGCGAACAAGGGTTGTGGAAACCCTTGACATGCCGCCGGCCTAGGCCTGAAGAGCCGGGTTGCCCCCCTGCGGCGAGGTCCCGGTGTTGCCAGGCGCTCCGAAGTCTGCTGAGAAGATCTCGTACAGCCGGTCGCCCTGCTCGATCAGCACCGTGCCGCGGCGACCCACCTCCATCACGACGTCAGGCCGGCCGGCCACTCGCGTCAGGGCGCCGGTGTCTGGGATGTCCACCGGCTCGGCCAGCACCCCGTCGATTCTGACTTCCCACAAACCTTCACCGCTACGTCCAACTCCGACCGCCACGACCCGGTCCTCGCGACTCCAGGCCACATCCACCGTGTCGCTGACCTGCATGGTCACCAGGTACGGGTCTCCCACGCCAAGCCCCTGGTCCCGCTCAACCGCGGCGACGTGCAGTCGGCCGTCGGCCACCAGCGCCAACCGGTAACCGTCGGGCGCGATCGCGATGGAGGTCACGGCCCCCAGCTCGTGAGGCAGCTCCAGCCGTCGAGCCCGCGCGCTGCGGCCGTCAACCTCGTACAGCTCACCGCCGGCCGCCACCAGCACCGACCGCGGATCGGCGGCGCCCACCCAGACCGGCTCACTCAATTGGTCGTTAGCAGGCAGCCCCGCGGCTCGGCGATAACTCACCTTCTCACCGCTTCGCCGGCCGATCCACAACTCGTCACGTCCGCCTTCAGGTGCACGGACCAGCGCCACTTTTCGCTCGGAGCGGGTCACCGCCACCGACTCAACGTCGGTGTTGTGATCCACCCCCGCCGGGCGGCTCGTCAACACCTTCGGCAGGGCCGGAAACTTACCGTTATTGGCGCGCACCGTCACAACCCGGCCGCCTGAGGTGACCATGTACCCCACCGCCTCGGGCAATGCCTCCACCGCGTTGTACTCGAAGAACTCGTCGCGGTGCTGGGTCACACTCCCCCGGTACTTGATCGGACGGTTCTCGATTCGCACCTCAAGGCCGGCGCGCGCCCGGGCCCGCAACGTCCACGAGAGCTGAGCGAACATCAAGTCCAGGTGGTCCTTGTCGTACCCCTCTGCCTCGCTGGAGAGGTTCACCACCACCCGTCCATCGGGTTGCACGAAGACGTTGCCACGCCGCTTGACACCGTCAGGAAAGCCGTGGTCAGCGGCGCCACGCAGCCACAGGGCGGGCCCCTGAATCAGCCACTCCACGAGCAGGGTGCGTTGCTTGGACCATTCGATTGACTTAGGCAGGTACCGCACGTCAGGCACTAGTTCCCGGGTGCGTCGGTGATTGCCGAAGTACAGCGGCAGCGCCTCGAACCGCTCCCGCAACGCCTCCACCGACAGCACGTATCCGGGCGGTGGCTCGGACGCCCTCCAGACCGATTCACGCGCGTACTCGTACCGGCGGAATGTGAAGGTGTGCGCGAAGGCTCGCCGTTGCGGATGCAGCACCCCGTTCTCGGCCAGCTCGCCGATCACCTCACCGTGCACCTCGATCCGGTGCTCATCCGGAGAGCGGACGTCCGGGGCGCTGAACTCAAGATCCCGCACCACCGTCACCCTCACCGCAGGCCGGGGCAGCTGCTCGAGCGCGCTAGGGGTCACGAATTTGCCGACCTGCTCAGGCAACGCGGCCCACTCGCTGGACGCCGCCTCGAAATACAGCTCAGCGGCCTGCCGGCTGTCGACAGCCTCCTGCGGCACCGGAGGCGTCACCTCCGGTTTGCCTTTGTCATTGCCCGCGATCTGCTCCGGGGCGCCCTCCGCGACAGGGCCACCCGCATCAGGCACACCGCAGCCGGCGAGCGCCACGGCCAACACCGTCATCACGCTCGCCAGAAGCCCTCCCCGCCCAGGGGGTGTCCTAGTTGTCATGCCGCGCCATCCCGGCCTCATCCGGGTCGAGCTCACGGCGCTCAAAGCCAGCCCCGGGGTCGGCCTCCCCAGGCCCGGGCTGGACCCCTTCAGCAGGACCAGGGTCAGCAGCTCGATCTCGGAATGGCCCAGGGGCGGCGTCGACCAGGAATCGCAACGGCGATGACACCAGCCGGCCACCGGCGCGAACCGGCAGGGTGAGGCGGAACTGAGAGCCCTTGCCCACGGCGCCCGCGGCCTCCAACCAGCCACCGTGCAGCCGGGCGTCCTCCAGACTGATGGACAGCCCCAGCCCGCTGCCTCCGGTCTGCCGGGCGCGTGACGGGTCAGCCCGCCAGAACCGGTTGAACACCTGTTTCTCATCGCCGGGCCGAAGCCCGATCCCCTGATCTCGCACCAACACGGCGACAGCGTCCTGGTCAGATGCCACGGACACCACCACCGGCTTACCGTCCCCGTGCTCGATCGCGTTGTCGATCAGGTTACGGAGGATCCGCTCCACCCGCCGACCATCCACCTCGGCGATCACCGGCTCGGTGGGCGCCATCACCTCCACCCGCACGCCCTGCCGGCGCGCCAGTGGCGCCAGCAGGTCCACAACCCGGAGCGCGATCGAGGTGACGTCCAGCGCCTCAGGCTCAAGATGGGCGAACCCGGCGTCGAACCGGCTGATCTCCAACAGATCCCCGAGCAGGTCCTCAAACCGGTCCAACTCCACCTGCAGCAGCTCGGCGCTGCGCGCCACATCGGTCCGGAAGTCACCGCGCGCGGCGTGCAGCACGTCGGCCGCCATCCGCACCGTGGTGAGCGGAGTGCGCAGCTCATGTGAGACGTCGGAGGTGAAGCGCCGTTGCAACCGGGAAAGCTCCTCCAACTGCACAATCTGCTGCTGCAGGTTGCCCGCCATCTGGTTGAACGAGGTGGCGAGGGTCGCCAGTTCGTCCTCACCGCGCACCTGCATCCGTTCATGGAGCAAGCCGGCGGACAAACGCTGAGCGGTACGCGCCGCGATCCGCACCGGGCTGACCACGAGCTGGGTGACCAGCCACGCCAGCAGGGCGAGCAGCAGCACCAGGGCGACCCCGGCGATCAGCACCGTCTCGCGTACCCGTGAGTCGGCTTCGGTCTCCTCATCCAGCGGGAAGAGGTAGAACAGCTCGAAGGTGCCCCAGTCCAGTTTCACCGGGGTGCCGACCACCAGGTACGGGCGCATCCCGCCGCCGTCGGGGTTTGCCCGGGTGAACTGGAATCCGTACAACCCGGAGCTGGCCACCATCCGGTGCAGCCCCTTGGGCACGTACCGCTCGGCCGCGTTGTTCGTGGTCACCGGGTCGACAGAGATCCCAGGGTCGGAGCTGTCCAACACCACGTCGAACTCGCCGGCCCGGCCGGGCACGTTCGACAGCGTGGAGATCAGGCTGAGCAGTGTCGGCTTCAGATTCGGGTCGTCATGCGCGGCGAGCACAGACAGCTGCTGCTGGGCGTGCCTGCGGCCGGACTCCATCTGGCCCAACGCGGCGTCGCGCTTGGCGTCGACCAGTCCGTCAGTGACCCGTTGCGCGACCACCAAGCCGAACCCGGCGACCACCAACGCGGAGCAGACCAGAGTGATGGTGACGACACGCAGCTGCAACGAACGCCGCCAATGACGCACACCAGCGACCAGCACCCGATACAGCCGTTCCCCCCAGCGCTGCCGCCGGAGGGATTCGGTGGCAGCGCGAACCGCGTCCACCAGCCAGCGACTGACGCGCTCGCCTGCCCGGGCGAAGACCTCCTCGATCCAGCTCCGGAAGGGCCCACCCGAGCGGCCGAGTGGAGTGCCTGCGCTCACGTCCCAGCCTCTTACCCGGTGCCGGCCTTGTAGCCGACGCCACGTACGGTCAAGATCACCTCAGGACGCTCCGGGTCCAGCTCGATCTTGGCACGGAGTCGTTGCACATGGACGTTCACCAGTCGAGTGTCCGCCGCGTGCCGGTATCCCCAGACCTGTTCCAGCAGCACCTCGCGGGTGAAGACCTGACGTGGTTTACGCGCCAGCGCCACCAGCAGATCGAACTCCAACGGCGTCAACCTGATCTCCGCGCCGTTACGGGAGACTGTGTGAGCAGGCACATCGATCGTGACCTGCCGACCAGGCGGCCCGATGGACAGGTGCTCAGGCGCGGCGTCCTCGCTGCGACGCAACCGAGCCCGCATCCGGGCGATCAGCTCTTTGGCTTTGAACGGCTTCACCACATAGTCGTCGGCGCCTGACTCCAATCCCAACACCACGTCGACCGTGTCGCTCTTCGCCGTGAGCATCACGATGGGAAGGCCCGACTCGGCCCGGATGGCGCGACAGACATCGATCCCACTCATTCCCGGCAGCATCAGATCGAGCAGTACGATCTCGGGCCGGATCTCGCGAAACGCGACCAGGGCACGCTCGCCGTCGGCCACAAACGAGGGCAGGAAGCCCTCGCTGCGCAACACGATCCCCAACATCTCGGCCAGCGCGGGATCGTCATCGACCACCAGCACACGTGCTCTCATGGCACACAGCATTCCATCCTGTTCAACCCGGGCCGCTCGCCGGTCCACTGAGGTCCACACCCGTACGCTGCGCAAAACGGACCAAAACAGCAGCTCCTACCCCTGCTGGATCTGAAACCTGGCAGGCCTGCCCACCCGACGGCAACCTGGTGTTCGGTGACGGCGACGGTCGGTAGTGGCGGGGAGCGGGGGAACGAGTTGTCCGGTCCACATGAGCAAGAGCCGCTGCCGGACCAGATCTGGTCCGGCAGCGGCTGAACGCTCCAGCGGGGCGTCGTCAGGTTCGCAGGCAGGCGCCGGGATCAGTACCGGTAGTGATCCGCCTTGTACGGGCCCTCCACCGGCACCCCGATGTAGTCGGCCTGCTCCTTGGTCATCTCGGTGAGCTTGACGCCCAGCGCGTCCAGATGCAGCCGGGCGACCTTCTCGTCGAGGTGCTTGGGTAGCACGTGCACCCCAAGCGGGTAGTCATCGGTCTTGGTGAACAACTCAATCTGGGCGATGGTCTGGTTGGTGAAGCTGTTGGACATCACGAAGCTGGGGTGGCCGGTGGCGCAGCCCAGGTTCATCAGCCGCCCCTCGGCCAACACGATGATCGCCCTGCCGTCGGAGAACGTCCAGGTGTGGACCTGGGGCTTGACCTCTTCCTTCACGATGCCCGGCAGCTTCGCCAGGCCGGCCATGTCGATCTCGTTGTCGAAGTGGCCGATGTTGCTGACGATCGCCTGGTGCTTCATCCGGGCCATGTGGTCGGCGCGGATGATGTTGAAGTTCCCGGTGGTCGTGACGAAGATGTCGGCGATCTCGACGACGTCCTCGAACGTGGTGACCTGGAAGCCGTCCATGGCGGCCTGCAGCGCGCAGATCGGGTCGATCTCGGTGACGATGACCCGGGCGCCCTGGCCGCGCAGCGCGTCGGCACAGCCCTTGCCCACGTCGCCGTAGCCGCAGACGACGGCGACCTTGCCGCCGATCAGCACGTCGGTGGCGCGGTTGAGGCCGTCGAGGACGGAGTGCCGGCAACCGTACTTGTTGTCGAACTTCGACTTGGTGACGGAGTCGTTGACGTTGATCGCCGGGAAGGCGAGAGTGCCGGCCTTGGCCATCTCGTAGAGGCGGTGCACGCCCGTCGTGGTCTCCTCGGTGACGCCCTTGATCCCCTCGGCGACGGCCGTCCAGCGGCCGGGCCGCTCGGCGATCGTGCTGCGCAGGGTGTCGAGGATGATGGCCCACTCCTCGGGGTCGTCGGCGCCGGCCGACGGCACCGCGCCGGCCTTCTCGTACTCCGCACCCTTGTGGACGAGCAGCGTGGCGTCGCCGCCGTCATCGAGGATCATGTTCGGGCCGGTGCCGTCCGGCCAGGCCAGCGCCTGGTCGGTGCACCACCAGTACTCCTCCAGGGTCTCGCCCTTCCAGGCGAAGACCGGCACGCCGGCGGGGGCGTCGACGGTGCCGTCCGGGCCCACGACGGCCGCGGCGGCGGCGTGGTCCTGGGTGGAGAAGATGTTGCAGCTGACCCAGCGGACGTCGGCGCCGAGCGCGACCAGCGTCTCGATCAGCACGGCGGTCTGGATCGTCATGTGCAGCGAGCCCATGATCTTGGCACCGCGCAGCGGCTTGGTGCCGGAGAACTCCTCGCGTACGGACATCAGCCCCGGCATCTCGTGCTCAGCGAGCTGAATCTCCTTGCGTCCGAACGCCGCCAGCGAAAGGTCGGCGACCTTGTAATCCATCGTTCGTGGCTCCTCGAGCAGGTTGGGTGGGCTTCCTGGGCCTCTGGGACTGACGCCGCGGCTGCCTCGCCCGGGGCGGCGTACGCCGATGAGTCTAGATCCGGTCAGCCGAGCAACGCACGAGCAGGGGCGACTTTCTAACACAAATTTGTCAGAATTAGCGGGTGCGCATCACAGAGGCCGCCAGACGACTCGGCACGTCCCCCCGCATGCTCCGCTACCGCGAGGCGCTGGGGCTGCTGCCACCGACCCGGGAAAGCGCCGGGCATCGGCGCTTCAACGAGCTCGAGCTGCGCGCCGTCGCGCTCGCGCTCGACCTCGAGAAGCGCTACGGCATCGGCCCGGCCGAGCTCGCCTTCGGGCTGCGGGTGCTCGCCGAGCCGCAGGTGCGCGACAGCGTACGGGAACTGGGCGAGCGCATCGGCCGGCTCTCCGCCCCACCGGTCAGGGCCCTGGACTTCGAGAAGGAGAAGGCACTGCGCTGGCTGGGCAAGAGCCGGCCGCGACCGGGCACCGTCCCCGCGCGGCCGAATTCATGAGCCGGCGGACCGGCTGAACGGCGGCCGGCGTCAGCCGCCTCCGTCGTTCCCGCCAGGAATGACCAGCCCCGACTCGTACGCCAGCATGACCGCCTGAGCACGGTCACGGAGGCCGAGCTTGCTGAAGATCCGGGCGGTGTGGGTCTTGACCGTGTGCTCGCTCACCACCAGCCGCGCGGCGATCTCGCCGTTCGACAGCCCGCCCGCGATCAACACCAGGACCTCGGTCTCCCGGGCGGTCAGCGTCTCCATCGCCCGCGGTGCCCGCGGGCGGTTGCGGTGCTGCCGGGTGAACTCCCGGATCAGCCGCCCGGTCACCTGCGGGGCCAGCAGCGCGTCGCCGCGGGCGACGACCCGGACCGCCGAGACCAGGTCCTCGGCCGTGGCGTCCTTCAGCAGGAAGCCGCTCGCGCCGACGGCGAGTGCCTCGTAGACGTACTCGTCCACGTCGAACGTGGTCAGCACGAGCACCCGCAGCGACTCCGTACCCGGCTTGGCCAGGATGCGGCGGGTCGCCTCGATACCGTCCATGCCGGGCATCCGGATGTCCATGACGACGACGTCGGGGCGGGTGCTCTCGGCGAGCCGCACCGCCTCGCGCCCGTCGGCGGCCTCGCCGATCACGCTGATGTCGGACTGCGCGTTCAGCAGCGCGGCGAACCCGGCGCGCACGATCGTCTGGTCGTCGACGATCAGCACTCGGATCACGAGCGGGGGGACTCCTCACGTGAGACGGGCAGGTCTGCCTCCACCACGAACCCGCCCTCGGTCACAGGCCCAGCGTAGAACCGACCGCCGAGCATCGTCGCACGTTCGCGCATCCCGACGAGACCGTGCCCGCCACCGCTCTCCGGACCCTGCCCCTGCGCCGGTGGCGCGGCACCGTGCCGGCCGCCCGAGCCCGTGTCGCGCACCCGCACGGCCAGCCGGTCCGGCAGATAGGTCACCTCCACGCGCACATCGGCGCCGGGGGCGTGCCGCCGCGCGTTGGTGAGCGCCTCCTGCACGATCCGGTACGCCGACAGCTCGATCGTCGCCGACAGGCCACGTGGGTCGCCGTGCACGTACATCTCGGCGTGGCCGCCCGCCCCCTGGTGCTGCTGGAGCAGATCGGGCAGCCGGTCCAGCCGCGGCTGCGGGGTCATCTCGGCCCTGCCGTCCGCGCGGAGCACGCCGAGCAGCCGCCGCATCTCCACCAGGGCGTCGCGGGCGGTCCGGGCGATCTCCGCGTAGCCCTGCTCCGCCTCGGTCGACAGGTTCCGCATCGTGTACGGCGCGGTCTCCGCCTGAACGGCGATCATCGAGACCGAGTGGGCGACGACATCGTGCAGCTCACGGGCGATCCTGGCGCGCTCGCGCAGCACCGCCTGCTCGCGCTGTACGACGTTGAGCCGCGTCAGCGTCTCGGTCGTCCGTTCTCGCGCCTCGGCGTTCGTACGCTCCGCGGTCACCGCCACCCGCCGGGAGTCGCCGAGCCCGATGGCGGCGAGCACCGCGATCATCGCCACCGGCCACGGGATGTCGCTCAGGCCGTTCGAGGCCAGATAGACGACGATCAGCGAGGCCATGCTCCCGGCCGCGAGCATCCCGGCCGACTGCCGGGGCAGGTGCTGCGCCAGCAGGTACAGCGTGTAGAGCGCGGCGAAGGCGGTGGTCACCAGCAGCGGCTGGCCGGACAGCAGTCCCGCCGCGAACGCCGCGAGGACGATGGCGGCGACCGGACGCAGCACCTCCCGGCGCCACACCAGCGGCAGCGTGGCGGCGACCGCGAACCCGCCGGCGACGCTCACCGGGGGCACGTCCCGCGGAGCCAGCTCGGCCAGCGCCGCGATCGCCAGGGCCAGCCCGGTCAACGGGGCGAAGAACCACGAGCCGGAGAACGACCGCCAGCCGTCGATCCAGCGCGGCAGCGGCGCCGTCGCCGGTCCCGTCTCCAGCCGGGTCCGGCCGTCCCGCGCCCCGCCGGGCTGCCCGGGAGCGGGCGCACCGGCCTGTCCTGGGGCGGGTCTGCCGTACCGGGCCGCGGGACCGTACAGCCGTGCGGTCACCCGGGCCACCAGCGGCCGCAGCAGCCGGCCGACACCGACCAGGATCCACAGCAGCAGCTGCCCGATCCCCGCCACCATCCGCCCGGACAGCCGCCATGCGTGGTGGAAGAACCGTTCTGATCCCGCCGGCCCGCCCGGCTCACGGCCGAGGGGCGGGTTGGTGGGCTTATCGCTGGCCATCACCCTATTTTGGACCGTCGCGGCGGATGGCCGCCTCACCTCTCGGTGCGATACCCCGATCCGGGATCCCCCTTGAGGACGATGCGCGGTCCCTACCCTCGGGGGACGCCGTGCGAGCAGGCCGAACCTAGAGTCGTGAGCATGCGGACACCCCTCGCCGGCCAGGCCGCCGCCCGTGTCCCCTGCGGAGGGACGGCCGGTCTCGCCTGGGCTGGGTTGGACGACCGGGTCGGCCGGTCGGCGAGGGTGTCGGTACGGACTTCCGGCGGCCGGTGACGCGTACGGGGAATTTACTCCCCACGGCCCGTCAGCGATCCGAGCGGGCCAGGGCCGGCTGATAGACCTCCGTGGGGGACGAATTCGGGGGTCGACCATGGGACTTCGCCTTTCCGCGCTGGCAGTGGCCGCCGGTGTCGTGCTGGCGGCGCCGGCCGCGGCCGCCGCCGACTACGACCGCTGGCACTTCGTGCGCACCGAGGGCACGGCCGCCGGCACCACGTTCGGCGAGGTGACCGCACCGTCACACGAGACCGCCTGGGCCGCGGGCAGCCGCGGCGGCCGGCCGCTCCTCGCCGGCTGGAACGGTGTCCGCTGGCGGGAGACGCCGCTGCCCGTTCCCGCTGACACCGTGCTGGAGGGCGTCGCCGCCTCCTCTCCCCGCGACGCCTGGGTCATCGGGCACACCCCCGACGGCACCGCCCGCATCACCCGCTGGACCGGGGGCGGGCGCTGGGCCGCCGTCTCCGTACCGGCGCGGGGCCCGAGCTTCCCGCGCGCCGTCGACGCC
>JBOGDL010000045.1:0-2914 GCA_050701815.1 Micromonosporaceae bacterium
CGACGGCACGCTGCCACAGCCGTTGGAATACCTGGTCCGGGACGTGGCACGGCGCCACGGGACGATCCGAGTCCGCGAGCTGGGTTGCTGCCTGCGAGTCAGCGACCCGGCCGTGCTGGACGAGATCATGGCGACGAGCTCGTTGGCCCCCCTCGGCCTGAGCCGGCTGGCGCCCACCGTGTTGGGTAGCGCGGGGTCTGTCGCTGAGACGCTGCAGGCGCTCCGCGCCGCCGGGCACGCGCCCATTGAGGAGGACGCGCAGGCCGCGCCGATCGCAGAGCACGCTGGTGAGCATCGCGCTGAAGCCGGGCGGCGCCGACAACCCAGCGGGGCTGAGCTGCTGCCTGGCGGGAGCGAGTTGCCTGGTGGGGCTGTGCCGGGGCCCGCCCGGTCGGATCAGCAATCACAGCCATCGGGTGACCTGACCGCCGTCGCCAGCGAGCTGCTGGCCGCGGGCGCGGGGACAGTCAGGGAGCTCTCCGGCAAGGCGCCTGAGGGTCTGGAGGCCGCGGCGAAGCTGACGACGCGTGAGCAGCGGCTGCTGGGCGACGCGATCGACAAGGGCGCCCCGGTGCGGATCAGCTACACCAACGCCCGGGGCGCCGACACCATCCGGGTCATCGAGGAGGCCGTGCTGGAGGGGCCTCTGCTGCACGCCTGGTGCACGTTGCGCCAGGACGACCGGGTCTTCGCGCTGGCGCGTATCAGCTCAGTCTCGCCGGCCTGATCTCCTCGCTTGCTCGGGTCGCCGGTCAGTCGGGCCGGCCGTACCCGGCGATTGGCCACTTGTTGTACCGCACCTGCTCGATGGTCCGGCCCGGCTCGGGGGCGTGGATGATCCAGCCGTCGCCGATATAGACCGCGTTGTGGTGGATGTCGCTGTAGTAGAAGACGATGTCGCCGGGGGAGAGGTCGGCCTGGCTCACCCGGTTCGTCTCGTAGTACTGCTGCCGGGCGGAATGAGGCAGCTGCACGCCGACGGAGCGCCACGAGGCGAGGGTGAGCCCGGAGCAGTCGAACGAGTCGGGCCCGGAGGCGCCGAACACGTACGGCTTGCCGAGCTGGGCCTGGGCGTACCGGACCACTTTGCCGGCTCGCCCCGGCACGTACGGGGGGACGTAGCTGACTCGCTCGCCGTTGCGCGCGGCGCGATCCCCGTACGCCTGGCGGCGCATCTCCTGAAGTTTGTCGATCTTGCCTTGGATTCCTGATTTCCGGGTGGCGAGGCTCTTCTGGATCTTGAGCTGTTTGCGCAGCAGAGCGTCCACCGACGCCTTGCGCCGATCCAGCCGGGACTTGACCCGCTCCAACCCGTCGAGGTCTTTCTTCTCGTAGTCGGCGAGCCGGTCCAACGTGAGCAACTGGTCGACCAAGGTTTGCGGGGACCCGCTGTTGAGCAGCGCGTTCGCGGCGCTGGCGCGGCTGCCCTTGTACGCCATCCGGGAGATCTCTCCGACCGCGGCGTACCGCTTGTCGGCTTCCTCCTGCAGCGGCTTGATCTGTTTTGAGAGCCGCCTGGTCTTGCGCTTGATGGAGTCGAGCTCGTCCCGGGAGCGGTTGTACTTCTCCACCACCACACCAAGGTTGGACGCGAGGTGCTCGATCTTGCGCTCCATGTCCTCGATTGACGGCTCAGCGGCGGCGCCGCCGGGGGCGCTGAACACCAACGTGACGACGAGGCCGAGTGTCAGCAGCGCTGCGGCGGCTGACCGGGGCGCGGTGTGGAGGGTGGCTGTCACGCGAGCGGGGGTCCCCGGATGCGGGGGTTGTCCTTTGGCTATGGTCACCGGGCGCCGGCTCCTTCCGATACCGCCTACCGAGCTAGGCGCGGACACGTCGCGCCTAGCGCCAGGCCCATGCCAGGGGCATGGCGGATGGATTCACCTGGTGGGGATGGTTCCCCGGTTCGCCGGATCCCGGCGTCTCGGCGGTGCCTGCCCGGCGCCGTCTATGACGGCTGACAGCCGAAGCGGGCGGGAACTAACAGTAGGGATGGCGGTGATGGCGTCGCAACCAGTTCCGTGTTATACGCGTCGAAAACTTCGCAGCGTCATCAGGCGGTGCTCGGGCGCACCGGTCAGCGCTGCGGTGTGGTCCACAGTCGTCACTGCCCGCAGCCGTCGCGACCCTCAGCGGCAGTGGCGGGATCCACCCGTCGGTGGCCGCGTCTCGTGATGGCGAGGGGTTGACATCGGGGGTGCGCGTCCCGAGTCGTCGGCGGGCGGCGTTATCGTCCTGCGAATGAGGTCTTGGCGTGTGCTCGTGGCGGCATTGGCGCTACTGGGCGGAGTCTTCGTCGCTGGTTCTCCGGCGTACGCTCACGTTTCTCTGGTCTCCAGCGACCCGAAGGACGACGCCCGTCTGGGCAAACCGCCCGCGGAGGTCACACTCGTCTTCAACGAGCAGCTTGACCCGGCCTTGACCAAGGTCTCGGTCGCCGTCGACGGCACCGTGGTCGCGACCACCCCGCAGGTGAACGGCTCCAAGATCACAGTGCCGCTGCAGGGTGAACGCGGCCGCTACCGGGTCGCCTACCGGGTGGTGGCCGGGGACGGGCACCCCGTGGAAGACATGATCGAGTTCACGGTACGCCGCGGTGCGCCCGCCTCCGGGGCCAGCGCCGGTTCGGCTCCGGCGAAGCCGCCCAAGTCCTCCCCGTCGTCGGATTCAGCGGCGATCGTCAATGGCCCCACCGGGGACGCGAAAAGTCGCACCGTGACCCGTAGCTGGGTGTGGCCAGCGGTCGGTCTGGGCGGCCTCGGGCTGCTGCTGGCGCTGGCGTATGTTCTGGTCGTTGGCTCCAAACGCACAGGTCAAGGGAGCGAAGACGAAGGCGGCAATGGGCCCGAGCAGCCAGAAGCAGGACACAGCGGGTCGCAGTGACCTGAAGCGGAGTGACGCCGCGCCGAGCCGG
>JBOGDL010000046.1:0-5018 GCA_050701815.1 Micromonosporaceae bacterium
CATGGGCAACAGCAGCCGTGCCAGGTCCGCGGACGCCTCGCCCGTGCAGTCGGTGGGCAGAGCGGTGACCGTGCTGGAAATCCTGGCTCGCGACGGCGAGGCCGGGGTGACCGAGATCGCCGCCGAGATCGGAGTGCATAAATCAACCGCGTTTCGCCTGGTGGCGGCGCTGCAGGCGCGGGACCTCGTGGAGCAGGACTCGGACCGGGGAAAGTACCGGCTCGGGGTGGGCATCCTGCGGCTCGCCGGCGCCACCGCCGCCCGGCTCGACCTGGTGCAGGAGAGCCGTCCGGTCGCTCGGAGGCTCGCCCGCGTGACCGGGGAGACCGTGAACATGGTGGTCGCCTCGGACGGCGGCGCGCTCTACCTCGACCAGGTGGCGGGATCCTCTGCGTTGCAGCCCCAGAACTGGGTGGGTCAGCGGCTGCCGCTGCACGCCACGTCCAACGGCAAGGTGTTGCTGGCGTACTGGCCGGGGCCGAAGACCCTGGCGCAGCTGCTGCCTGGTGGCTTGGAGCGATTCACCGAGCACACCATCACCACACTGCGGGCGCTGCAGAACGAGCTTCGCGCCGTACGAGAGCAGGGGTACGCCGTGGTGGTCGACGAGCTTGAGGTGGGGCTCACCGCCATCGGCGCCCCGGTGCGCAACGCCGACGCAGACTGCGTCGCGTCCTTGAGCACGTCCGGCCCGGGGTTCCGGTTGACCGCCGAGCGGGTCGAGGAGATAGCGGCGGCCACCGTGGAAGCCGCGGACGAGGTGTCGCGGCGACTGGGTTGGATCCCGTCCTGACGTTACGTTCCGGCTGCTCTGGGGCTCATGCCCCAAAGAGTCGGTGATAGACCACACCTTCCAGATCGGGCCGGGCGTAGGCCGCCGCGTTGGTGAGGTGACCGTCGAACGGGCCGACCTTGCTCACGGTGTTGCCGTCGCGAAACACGATTTGCAGCCCATGCTCCGACTCCCAATCGCACTCGCACTCCACCGACACGTAGACGTGCTCGTCGTCGCCACGAGCGACCTCCGCCTCCGCGCCGATCTGAATGTGGTCCCAGACAGCATCGGGACTGGGAATCGACACCTGGGTGTCCCTGTTCGACCAGGTCTTGACGTCTTGGTAGTACGCGAAGATCGACGAACTCGCCGCCTGCAACACGGATTCGTCGATCGCGAGGAAGTTCCTGATCGCCCGGTGGAAGTCGTCCTTCTCAAGATCCGCATCGGAACCGGTCACCAGAAGGCGGCAGGTGGCGCCGCGCAGACCTGGGACGAGCACGGGCGGACTCCAGTACTCACCGGAGTCGTCCTCCTCGATCACCCCAAGCCCCGGTATTCGCATAGCGACACCCTAAGACGGCTTCATGGCTCAACCCGGGCAGACCCCGCCGTGGTGGTGCCCACCGGCAGGCCCGGGGGCTGTCCTCACCGGCTTCCGTCAGCTGAGCGAAGCCGCTCCGCGTAGAGGTACAGGAGCGTGGTCGCGGTGGTGCTGTGAATGAAGCGGGCAGCTACCTCTTGACTTGTCTGGCCGGTAGGGGTTGCCACAGGCAATGGTCGCCTCGGGCGTGACGATGTAGTCCACGGTGAAGTCGTGCTCGGCGCGCGGTAGCTCCTCGTCCAGGACTTGCGAGCTATGCACTGTGGTGACAATCGTGGTTCTCTCGGTGATTAACCCAGCTTCGGCAAGCAACCCCACTTCAATGTCGGAGTAGCCGGCGCCCTTCCCGATCCGCACACCTTCCAGGTTGACGGCCACAGTCCCGCAGACAATGAGATCCACTATCGGCATGTCTTCAACACGGGCACTTGACGCGTACCTCGCTGCGTTTTTCGCCGAGGCAAGGTCGGCGACCGGGATACCGACACTCGACAGGTGCTGGGGGTCTAGTCGGAAGAAGGGCCTCAGGCTCGCCAATCTGGGCACGGCCATGAAGACGAGTTCGTACCGGCCCCGCCGCCTCTGAGTCGGTCATACGGGGGTGATGTGGCGGTGGCGCGGTCGATGGCGGTGGTGCATGTGCGGAACCCGTGGACGGGGCGGTGCCGCGCGTGCCGGGAGGTGTATCCGTGTCCGGAACGGGTCAACGCCGAAGTGGTGTTCGACGCGGCGCGGCAGACGCGGGGTGGTGATCGGTCAACGCTGTCGCTGCTGGTGCTGCTGCTTTCGGCCTTCACGATCACGGCGCTAGCGGTGTTCGTGGCGGTGTCGCAGCGGTGACAGGTTCGACGCGGGGATCTCATTGTGTTGATCAAGGGGTACGTGACACGACACTCCGGCGCGACACGAACCAATCCCTTGATCACGCGGAACAATCCCTTGATCAACACAAGCTGGCTCGCCAGGACGCCGAGTCGGCCAACACACCCGCCGAGTCGACGGTCGGCCAGGTCGCCCCG
The DNA here is from genome assembly GCA_050701815.1 of Micromonosporaceae bacterium. Classification (GTDB taxonomy): domain Bacteria; phylum Actinomycetota; class Actinomycetes; order Mycobacteriales; family Micromonosporaceae; genus WHSM01. The sequence goes on from JBOGDL010000046.1 coordinate 2,399, forward strand.
CCGGCGGTGGGGCGGGTCGCGGTGGCCGACCCGTACCTACTACGAGGGTTGTTGGTGTGCGCCCGTTGCCAGCGGCTGATGCTGCCGGTCTACAACCCGCGAGCGGGACGCCGCTACTCCTGCGGACCGGAATGCGCCCAGCCTGACCTGCCCGCCCACGAGGTGGAAGCCGACCTGCTGCTCGCCGCGCTGATCAAGTGCACGGTCACCCGCCACCCCGAGCTCGGCGCCGCCGACCTGCCGACCGTCTCGGCGGACGAGCTGCGGCACTGGCAACGCTGCGACACCACCGACCGGCGAGCCGTGCTGGTCACCGCGTACACCCGAGTGCTTGTCAACACCGAAGGCAAACTCCGCCCGCACTGGCGACGCTGCCGCCAGCAACCAGCCCCTGACCGCGAACCCCGACAACGCGGGGACGGTGAGATGACCCTTTCCGCCCTGTCCACGATCGCGCTGCTGATGCTCGGGCTCGGGTGGATCGCCGGACGCCGGTACGAGCGCGCCGCCAGAGGGTGGTCCGACTACCGCGCCGCCAAAGCCCAGGTCCCCGTTCTGCTCACCGCCGCCCGCACCCTGACCCGCCAAGCCGCCTTTGCGGTGCTGCTAGCCGCCGCCGTCGCGCTCATCGCCGTGAGCCTGGCAGCCGCCTGACGAATCCTCTGCGCCGTGACCGACGCCAGATCGATGACTGGGAGCTTCCACCTTCGGGTATGGGGCGCGAGACGGCCAACAACCAGTGCCGTAGCGTTTTTGTCAGGAAGATGGGTATTTGCCCGATCGATTGACACCAGGGGGGATGACCAATGCCGCTCGACGACAACGACATCCAATCCACCGGGCCGGGCGAGGGATCACCCGGTGGCGGCGCGGACGGCGGCGCCGACCAGGGCGCAGACCAGGGCGCAGACCGCGGGGCGGACGGCGGCGCCGACGCGGGAGCTGACCACGGCGCCGATCGCGGTGCCGACAGTGGCGCAGACGGTGGTGCCGACAGTGGCGCCGATGGCGGCGCAGACCGTGGCGCAGACGGGGGCGCCGACGGGGGCGCGGACAGTGGTGCCGACAGTGGCGCAGACCGTGGTGCCGACAGTGGCGCAGACCGTGGTGCCGACGGGGGCGCGGACAGTGGCGCCGATGGCGGCGCGGACGGCGGCGCGTGAGCCCGAGCCGCCGCCGAGCGGGCGCGTTGGAACGTCCCGCGTTGGCCCGCTGCGTGGGCGTGACTGGCAAGGAGTTTTTCGACGACCACTGGGGACGCCGGCCCCTGCTGTCACGCGGCTCCGGCGCTGGGTACGACGACCTGCTCAACACCGCCGACGTGGACGAGCTGGTGAGCCGGCGGGGGCTGCGTGCCCCGTTCATCCGGATGGCCAAGCGGGGGCAGCTGATCGATCCCAGCCACTACACCGGGGCAGGCGGCGCCGGCGCCGACGTCCCTGATCAAGCCCTCGACGAGCGAATCCTGGGTTTGTTCTCGGATGGCGCGACACTGGTGTTGCAGGGGCTGCACCGGTTGTGGCCGCCGTTGATCGAATTCGCCGGGCAGCTCACCACGGACCTGGGCCACCCGGTGGCGGTCAACGCGTACCTCACGCCACCTGACAACCAGGGTTTCGCCACTCATTACGACACCCATGACGTGTTCGCGTTGCAGGTGTCGGGGACCAAACGGTGGCGGGTGCACCCACCGGTGGTGATCGACCCGCTGCCGACCCAGCCCTGGAGCGGGCACACCGAGGAGATTTCCGCGACCGCGAAAGGCGCGCCGGTGCTGGACGCGCTGCTGTCACCCGGCGACGCGCTCTACCTGCCGCGAGGGTGGCTGCATTCCGCGCAGGCTCAGGATGACCTGTCGATGCACCTCACGGTGGGGATCATGGCGGTGACCCGGAACACCCTGGTCACCGAGTTGCTGGACATGGCCGTCGATGAGCCGGAGCTGCGCCGCAGCTTGCCCCCCGCGATCGAGATCGGCGACCCGCACCAGCTCGCCGGCGAGCTGACCGAAACGGTGCGCACGTTGACCCGCTGGCTTGAGAAGGCGGATCCCGAGGCAGTCGCGGCTCGATTGCGCCAGAAGCTGTGGCCGCAGGGCCGGCCCGCTCCGATCCGGCCGCTGACGCAGAGCGCCGCTCTGCTCAGCCTCAGCCCGAATGTGCGGATCACGGCCCGACGCCACGCCCGCTGGCGGCTCACCGAGGAAGACGTCAGCACCGGGCAGGTGACACTCCAGTGCTTCGACCGTACGATCCGGTTTCCGGCGTACTGCGGGGACGCGCTGCGGCGGCTGAGCGCGGGAGAACCCACCGCCGTACGTGACCTTCCGGGCCTGGACCCGGCCGACCAACTGACCCTGGCTCGACGCCTGCTCCGGGAGGCGGTCGTGGTACCGGTTGACGAATGACGGTCAGCTATCGCTGCTCGACTGCGGCTCGTGAACGTGCCGACCCGTTGTTCGGCACCGCGGCGCCGGCCCGGCGGTGGCTGTTGATCGAGGAGCCTGGCAGCTGGGGCGCCGAGGGTTTGCTCACCTCGACGATCGAGAACGAGGTGGCGCAGAAGCTGGCGATGAGGGCAAAGGCGGCAGCGGTACGACCCCAACTGATCAGGCGCGCCG
>JBOGDL010000047.1:0-9825 GCA_050701815.1 Micromonosporaceae bacterium
GCATGGGCAGCGAAGCTCCGTGTCAACTCGAATTGCGCAACACGAGTTGCGGAGGTTCACGTGGCCGTTCACCGCGCCGATGTCGCCAAGCTGGCGGGCACGTCCCCGGCCGTGGTGAGCTACGTTCTCAACGGCGGGCCCCGCAGCGTGGCGCCGCAGACTCGGGCCAGGGTGCTGGCGGCCGTCGAGCAGCTCGGGTATCGCCCCAACGGGGTTGCCAGATCGCTTCGTATGAAGAAGACGATGACGCTGGCCCTGGTGGTGCCGGACACCTCCAACCCGTTCTTCGCCGAGCTGTCACGGGCTGTTGAGGAAGCCGCCTTCGAGCACGGCTACACCCTGCTGATCGGCAACGCCGCCGAAGATGACGCCCGGCAGATCGGCTACGTGCGGACGTTCCTGCAGCGTCAGGTGGACGGCCTGTTCCTGGCCCCGGCGCACGGGCCGGCAGGCTGCTTGTCGGAGCTTGAACAGGTGAGCACCCCGTGGGTGATGCTCGACCGGCAGATCCCCGGTGTGGCCGGCGCGCCGGCGGTGCTGGTGGACAACCGGGGCGGGGCGCGGGCCGCGACCGCCCACCTGCTCGAACACGGACGGCGTCGGATCGCGTGCATCGCAGGGCCGCAGGACGTGATGCCGGCAACCGACCGGGTCGCCGGTTGGCGGGACGCGCTGACGGCGGCCGGAATCGCGCCCGACGCGATGGATGTGCTGCACGTGCCCTTTGGCCGGCGGTCGGGCTACCTGGCCGCGCGCCGCCTCCTCGGCGAGCGGCACGTCGACGCGGTCTTCGCGGCGAGCGACGAGCAGGCGCTCGGCGTGCTGCGCGCCGTGACCGAGCTCAGGTTGCGGTGCCCCGAGGACGTGGCGATCGCATCGTTCGACGGGATCGCCGCGGGGGCGTACTCGACTCCGGCGTTGACCACCATGGCGCAGCCGTTCCGCGAATTGGGCCGGGTGGGCATGGCGTGCCTGCTGGAACGTGTCGCCAATCCCGACAGCGAATCCGTCTCCTCGGTGCTGCCGGTCCAGTTGGCGGCTCGCGGCTCCTGCGGGTGCCCGGACCCGCCCGGCGGCGACCTTCCCGCAGACCACTTCAGCATCGACGAGCCGGTCTCGCCTGACGAGCCGGTCTGGTACGACGGGGAAAGCGGGCGAGGCTGATGTCCGGGGTCATCGTCGTCGGCAGCGTCAACCTCGACCTGGTGATCGCCGCGCCCCGGATCCCCGCGCCCGGGGAGACGATTCTCGGGTCCGATCTGGTGCAGCGTCCCGGCGGCAAGGGCGCCAACCAGGCTGTCGCGGCGCGTCGCCTGGGCGCGGACACGGTCCTGGTGGCCGCGATGGGTGACGACGCGACCGGGTCGACGTTGCACGCCGCCTTGTCAGGTGAGGGCGTCGACCTGTCCCAGGTGGCAACCGTGGACAGGGCGACCGGCACCGCGCTGATCGTGGTCGACGAGGCAGGCGAAAACGCGATCGTGGTGGCGCCCGGCGCCAATCAGGTGCTGGACCTGCCCCACCTGAGTGAGCTGGCGGGGTTGCTGGAGCAGTCGGACATGCTGCTGTTGCAGCTGGAGATCCCGCTCGCCACCGCGCTTGAGGCTGCCACGCGTGCCCGTGACGCCGGTGTGACCGTGATGCTGAACGCCGCTCCGCTGCCGGCCGCGCCCAGCCCGACGCTGAACCAACTGCTTGCCGTCGTGGACGTGCTGGTGCTCAACGAGGGGGAGGCGGCGCACCTGCTCGGAAAGCCAGCGCCGCACGACCTGGTCGGCTGGGGCCGGCTGGCAGCCGGCCTGGGGAAACTGGGACCCGGAGTCGCGGTGGTCACCCTCGGCGCACAGGGCGCCATCGCCGCCACGGACGGCCAGATCCATACCCAGTTGGCGTACGAGGTGAAGGTCGTGGACACCACCGGCGCGGGTGACAGCTTCTCCGGCGCCCTCGCGGTCGCGATCGCGGAAGGCCGCCCCATCGCGGAGGGCTTAAGCCGGGCCTGCGCAGCGGGAGCGCTCGCCACCGCCCGCCTCGGCGCGCAGGAGGCCATGCCCACGGCGACCGAGTTGGAACGGTTCCTCCACCACGCTGAAAGAGGCGGCGCCGATGCGTAGCGATGGCTTGTGGCACCCGCGGTTGGCGGAGCTGATCGTCGAGATGGCGCACACCGACACGCTGGTGGTGGCCGACGCGGGGCTGCCGACGCCATCGGGTGTGGAGCGGATCGACCTGCTCTGGTCGCGGGGCCAACCACCCTTCCTCCCGGTGGTACGGGCGATCCTGGCCGAGCTCGTGGTGGAACAGGCGACTGTCGCCGAGGAGATGAAAGATCCCGGGCTGCTCGATTTCGTCGAGACCTCGCTTGCGGACATTCCGGTGACGCGGGTCAGCCACGAGCAGTTCAAGCAGCGCTGCCGCGAGGCGCGCGCCGTGGTGCGCACCGGCGAGGACACCCCGTACGCCAACGTCATCCTGCATGCCGGCGTGCCGTTCGGAGAGGAGTGAGCCGAGATGCCGCCAGCCGAGACAGCGCCCGACGGCCCGCCCGCCGGCCGGTCCGCTGAACCCGCAGCCGGTCCGCCAGTCGACTATGCCGAGCGGGTCTACGCGGGGGTCCTGGGAAAGATCATCGCGGTGTGCCTGGGGCGGCCGTTCGAGGGGTGGTCGCACCAGAAGATCCTCGACGAGCTGGGCGAGATCACGTGCTACGTCAATGATCGTCATGACGTCGCGCTCAAGCACCACCTGCTGGTGGTGCCGGACGATGACATCAGCGGCACGTTCGTGTTCCCGCGCAGCCTGCGTGATCACGGCCTCGACCCCACCCCGGAGCAGGTCGGGCAGACCTGGCTGAACGAGCTGATCGAGGACAAGACCGTGCTCTGGTGGGGTGGGCTCGGCAACTCCACCGAGCACACCGCGTACCTGCGGCTGCTGGCGGGTGAGACCCCGCCCGACACTGGCTCGGCGGCCCGAAACGGCGTGGTGGTCTCCGAGCAGGTGGGCGCCCAGATCTTCATCGAGGGGTTCGCGATGACCTGCCCGGGAGACCCGGAAAAGGCGGCGGACCTGGCCGAACGCGCCGCCAGTGTGAGCCACGACGGTGAGGCGCTGCACGCCGCCCGGGTGGTCGCGGCGCTGGTCGCGTACGCCTTCACCGAGCCGGACATGGGCCGCCTGCTCGACACCGCGACCTCGCTGATCCCCAAGGCCAGCCTGATCCACCAGGTGATTGACGACGTGCGCGGGTGGTGCGCCGAGGACGCTGACTGGCGGCACACCCGGCAGCGCATCGACGACCGGCACGGCTACCACCGGTACGGCGGCAACTGTCACGTGGTCCCGAACCACGCCACCGTGATCCACGCGCTGGCCCGCAGCGACGGAGACTTTCACCGCGCGATGACGGTGGTGGCCAGCAGCGGGTGGGACACCGACTCCAACGCCGGCAACGTCGGGGCGGTCGCAGGCGTCCGGGGTGGGCTGGACGGGTTGACCTCCGGGCCTGACTGGCGCGGCCCCATCGCGGACCGGATGTACCTGCCCAGCGCCGACGGCGGCAGCGCGATCACCGACGCGGCGCGGGAGGCGCTCACCCTGGTCGACCACGGGCGGGCGCGGCATGGCCTGTCGCCGGCGACGCCGCCCAAGAACGGGGCCCGGTTCCACTTCACCCTTCCGGGATCGGTGCAGGGCTTCACCGTGGACGATCCGGCTGCCGCGTACGTCAGCAACGAAGCCGGCGCGCTCGCGATCCGGTGCCCGAACGGAGCAGACGCCGCCCCGGTGTGCGCCACCACGCCCACGTTCATCCCGCCCGAGGCGTTGGGGCCGCAGATCTACGGGCTGCGCGCCACCCCGACGCTCTACCCGGGTCAGCACCTGATCGCGGCGGTGTCCGCCGACCCGGGCAATGCCGTCGCGATCACGTGCCGGCTGCTGATCCGGCACTACGACGGCATGGATCAGCTGGCTTCGGCAACCGGCCCACTGCGGGCGCTCGCCCCGGGCGCGTCCGACACGCTTCACTGGCAGGTCCCCGACCTGGGCGGGCAACCCGTCGCGGCGGTTGGCCTGACGATCGAGCCGGTCGCGGGCGAGGTGGCGCGAAACCCAGATCACGCGCGCCCGGGAGGCGCCGTGCACCTGAACCATCTGACCTGGACCGGCGAGCCGGCGGTGACCCTGAGCCGTCCCGTTGACGGTGGTGGGACGTGGCGCCGCGCCTGGGTGGACGCGGTCGACCGGTGGGACGACCGGTGGCCGGAGCCGTTCCGGATCGTGCAGAACCGGGGGAGCGGGATGCTCATCCACGGAACCCGTCAGTGGCGCGACTACCAGGTGACCGCTGACGTCACCCCGCACCTGGCCGAAGCGGTCGGGATCGCGGCGCGGGTGCAGGGCCTGAAGCGGCACTACGCGCTGCGGCTTGTCGGCCGCGACACCGTACGGCTGGAACGCCGGCTGCACGGCGCCGCCACAATCCTGGCCAGCCGTCCGTTCCCTTGGCAGTACGGGACGACGTACCAGCTGGCGCTGCGGGTCGTCGGGGGCGCCCTGCACGCAGATATCGATGACGAACCCGTGCTCAGCGTCGAAGACCCCGATCCGTCTCTGGACAGCGGCGGTGTCGCCCTGCTGGTGACCGCTGGGCGCACCGCCACCACCGCGGTCCGAATCGGACCCTGACCACCACGCCTCTCACGGCGGCCCGGCCCCTGCCCCAACTCACCTAAGGACGGCCCCCATGACCACTGCATCCGGGTTGAACCGGCGGCAATTCCTGCGCGGCTCCGGCGTCACCGCCGCGGGTCTGCTGCTCCCTGGCAGCCTGCTGGCTGGCTGCGGCTCCGACGAGAGCAGCTCGAAGGGCGCCATCGACTTCTGGATCGACATCCAGGGAGAGCCCAACCAGACGTACTTCAACGACAAGGTGATCACGCCGTTTGAGAAGTCGCACCGGGACGTCGACGTCACGGTCACGTACCACAAGGGCGCCGACCTGCGGCAGTTGATCCAGACCGCGTTGCAGGCGAAATCAGGGCCCGACATCGTACGTGGGCCCAGCGCTGCGCAGACCCTCGCGTGGAGCAAGGCTGACGTGCTGGCCGACCTCACCCCGTACGCGAAAAAGTGGGGTTGGTCGGACAAGTTGACCGGTTGGGCGATGGAGGCGTTCACCGCCGACGGCAAACTCCGGGCGCTGCCGATGCGGGTCGACACGCTGCTGCTGTACACCAACGCCACCCTGTTCGAGAAGAAGGGTTGGAAGGCCCCGACGAACCGGGATGAGTTCGAGGCGCTCGCGGAAGAGGCGCACGGCCAGGGCATCATCCCGCTCGGCGCCTCGAACACCGAGTGGAAAGCCGCGTCCGAGTGGCACATGTCGGTGTTCTGGAACCACTACTCCGGCCCGGACGCCGTCTACCAGGCGTTGACCGGTGAGATCGGATGGACCGACCCGGTCTTCGTGGACGCGGTCGCGCTGATCAAGCGCTACTTCGACAAGGGCTGGTTCGGCGGCGGGGTGGACAAGTACTTCTCGGTCCCGGCGCAGGAGTTGGCCGCGAAGTTCGGCCAGGGCAAGGTCGCGATGGTGCCGCAGGGCGTGTGGTGGATGAGCGCGGTGCAGCCGTTCTTCGCCAAGACCGGCAACGAGTGGGACTGGGTGCCGTGGCCCGCCCTCGGCGCCGAGTCGCCGTACCCGCTGTTCGACATGGGCATCGGCGGGTCGCTGGGGATCAACGCGCACAGCGCCAAGCAGGACGCCGCCGCGGAGTTCCTGAACTGGTACTACGGGGACCAGACGGCGGCGCTGAAGCGGATGGCGGACGTGCCGGCCACGTACAACATCCCGATTGATTTTGACGCCGAGGACGTCCCGTCCAGCATCGATCCGCGCTCGGGCCGGGTGCTCACACAGCTCAATCAGGCCATCGCGGACGGCAAGTACGGCTACGTCACGTGGACGTGGTGGCCGCCCAAGGCCAACGCGTTCGTCTACGAGGGTCTGGACAAGGTGCTCACCGGCGACCTGTCGCCCGCGAAGTACTGCGCCCAGATGGACGAGCTGTTCCAGCAGGAACGAAAGGCGGGCGACGTGCCGCAGACGATCAGCCGGAAGTAGCGGTGTCTGTGCACGCGCCCCCAGGCGCCACGGTGACCGGCGGCCCCGCCGCCGGCGCCGCGCCGGAGCTGCCCGGGGGCCCTCCAGCCGCCTGGCAAAAGGCGCGCCGCCGGGCCAGAGGGCGCAGGAAGCTGCGGGCGCTGCTGTTCCTGTCTCCGCTGCTCGGCTTGAACCTGCTGGTCGTGGTGGGTCCCTCGATCGCGACCGTGTGGTACTCGTTCACCGACTGGAAGGGTCTCGGCCCCGCGAACTGGGTCGGGTTCGACAACTACACCCGGGCGTTCGGCGACCCCCGGCTGCACGAGGCGATGCTGCACAACCTGATCTGGTTCGTGCTGTTCCTGAGCGTGCCGATGGGACTGGGCCTGCTCGGCGCGTACCTGCTCTCCCAGGTGCGCCGGTTCCAGATGCTGTTCCGGGCGTTGTATTTCATCCCGTACGTGGTGGCCAGCGTGGTCAACGCCTCGGTGTGGAAGAACCTGCTCAGCCCCACCAACGGGATCGGCCACGCGCTGGGCGAATGGGGCGTGCCGTGGGTCGGCGACGTCGCGTTCCTGGGGGACAAGGACACCGCGCTGCTCAGCGTCAACTTCGTGGTGAACTGGCACTTCTGGGGGTTCGTCGCGGTGATCTTCCTGGCCGCGATGCAGGGCGTGAACCCCGAGTTGTACGACGCGGCGAAGGTCGACGGCGCCAACCGGTGGCAGCAGTTCACGGCGGTGACGATTCCCGGGATCCGGCCGACGCTGATCTTCCTGGTGCTGATGACGGTGATCTGGACGCTGAAGGCGTTCGACTACATCTACATCATGACCCAGGGCGGCCCCGCCGGGTCCAGCGAAGTGGTTTCCACGTACATGTACAAGGTCGCCTTCCAGCAGTACGAGGCGGGCTACGCCGCCAGCCTCGGGCTGTCCATGGCCTTCGTCACCGCGGCGATCCTGGCCGTGTATCAGATCCTGCGGAAGCGGGGGTGGGAAGCATGAGCGTGTCAGACCTGCCCCGGACTCCGGCGCCGACCCGGCCCGGGAGGCAACCACCGACGCGGCGGCCCCGGCGGGAGCCTTCGCAGTTCCCGTACTACCTGGTGTTGGCGGTGCTGGCGGCGTTCGCGGTGGGTCCGCTGGTGACTCTGGTGTTCAACGCGTTGAAGGACAACGCCTCGATCGGGGCCAGCCCGCTGACGCCGCCCACCGATTTGAGCCTGGACAATTTCACGCAGGCGTGGGTGCAAGGCGATTTCGCCACCACGATGCGCAACAGCGTCATCCTCTGCCTGGGCACCGTGGCCGGCATCTGCGTGATCGCCGGGCTGGCGGCGTACGCGCTGAGCCACCTGGACGTGCCGGCCAGCGGCCCGGTGATCGGGTGGCTGTTCCTGGGCAGCGCGCTGCCGGTCCAGCTGTTCCTGGTCCCGCTGTTCTTCATGTGGACGCACCTCGGCCTCACCGACAGCCTGTTCGGGTTGATGATCATCTACTGGGCCACCGACGCCCCGTTCGCGACCCTGCTGCTGCGGTCGTTCCTGTTGAAGATCCCGAAGGACTACCAGGAGGCCGCCCGACTCGACGGCGCGTCCGAGTTGCAGATCATCGCGCGGGTGATGCTGCCGCTGGCCTGGCCGGGATTCCTGACCGTGGGGCTGATCGCCGGGCTGTGGGCCTGGAACGAGTTCTTCTGGGCGATCACGTTCGTGCATGACCCGACGCTGCGTCCGGTCTCAACCAGCTTCCTCGCCTTCCAGGACCAGTACTCCACCGACCTGGCCCTGACCAGCGCCGCCGCCCTGTTCATGCTCGGGCCGGTGGTGATCTTGTTCCTGGTGTTGCAGCGCCGGTTCGTGGCCGGTCTCACCTCTGGAGGAGTCAAGTGACTGATCACGGAGTTATTCCAGCGGGCGCCGCCCAAGCCGGCGCCGGACCGGCAGGCCAGCCCAACGTCGTGCTGATCATCGCCGACCAGCTGCGGCGTAGCGCGCTCGGATGCTACGGCGACCCGAACGTGAGCACCCCGAACATCGACGCGCTGGCGGAGTCGGGGACGCGGTTCGACGCGGCGTCGTCGACGTACCCGGTGTGCGTGCCGTTCCGGTTCAGCTTGATGACCGGGGAGCATGCCCACACCCGGGCGATCCCGTCGATCGAATGGCGGATGTCGCCGGCTGAGCGGACCCTCGCGGACGAGTTCAACGCGGCCGGCTACCACACCGGGCTGTTCGGCAAGTGGCACCTGTACGGCGGCTTCGGACACCTGCCCGGGCACACCGTGGTGAAGACCTCCCGTACCCACATCCCCCGGATCTTCCAGGGCCGCTGGCAACGGTTCGCTGGCTTCGACATCTGCAACGACCCGTACGACACCTATTACTTCAATGAGGACGACCCGACGCCGCACAAGATCGACGGTTACCAGACCGACGGCCTGTTCGACCTGGCCATGGAGTGGTTCCGGCAGCGCGAAGGCCACCCGTTCGCCTCGGTGCTTTCGGTGGAGCCGCCGCACCCGCTGTTCACCGCGCCCGAGGAGGACCTCGAACGGTGGCGGGACCGCGAGCTGACGTTGCGCGACAACGTCCAGCTGGACATGGAGTACCGCAAGCGCGGCCCCCACGGCACGTCCCTGTTGGACGACCTGCGGGTCTACTACGCCATGATCGAGAACCTGGACCGCAACATCGGCCGACTGGTCGAGTCGTTACGAGAGGCCAACCAGCTCGACAACACCGTGATCGCGCTGACCGCCGACCACGGCGAGCTGCTGGGCAGCCATGGGTTGCAGGCCAAACAACGGCCGTGGGAGGAGTCGATCGGGATCCCGCTGATCGTCTCGGCGGGAGACGGCCGGGTGATTGACGACCCGGTCTGCACTGAGGACCTGTTTCCCACCCTGCTCGGTTTGGCCGGGTTGGCGCCGCGTGACCCGAAGCCCGGCCTCGATCTCACACCGTTGATTGACGGCCAGCAGGATGAGCTGGATCGCGAGGGCGTGCTGCTGGAGTTCGTCTCGGAGCTGCGGCCGTACGCGCCGTTCCACGAGCAGACCTGGCGCGGCATCCGGACCCGGCGTCACAAGTACACGGTGCTGGGCGACGCCCATGGCGGGAAGCCGTGGCAGTTCTTCGACCTGCGGTCCGACCCGTACGAGATGCGCAACCTCGTCAACAACCCGGCGTACGCCGACCTGGCAGCCCATCACCACCGGCTGCTGCGGGAGCGGCTGGTCGCCACCCACGACCACTACGTGCTCGCCCCGGCGCACGGCTGTGCCGGGCTGAACGAATGGAACCCGGAAGCGAAACACCAGCAGCGCTTCGGCTAGCGCCCGCGGGCCTTGCGTGCCCGGGGTTCGTCTCAGAGCCATCTGTTCCTCCTCGGCCCCCATCACCAGTCCCCACCCCCGGAGGGCGACATGAAGACAGGACGCACAGCCACCACTCTCATCGCCGCCCTCGGGCTACTGCTGATCGCGCCGCCCGCTGACGCTTCCGGACGGGGCGTCTCGTACCAGGGCGTGGAGCACCACCACGGCGGCACGGTCACACCGATCGCGGGGCCGGTCCCTGAAGTTGACACGCTGGCGGATGAGATCACCCGGTCCAGCAAGGCGATGCTGGGCGACCTGGCACGTGAACGCGCGAAGCTGCGACACGGGGGAGCGGACATGCCCTCCGACGAGCGGCAGCTTGACACGTACCCGCC
>JBOGDL010000048.1:0-4145 GCA_050701815.1 Micromonosporaceae bacterium
CGATCAGCACCATCCCGGGAAGCACCGCCATCTCCGGTGGCGAGAAGAAGCCGGACCGGATCGGCTCGTGGGCGCCGCCCCAGAGCCACGACTCTCCCGGCGAGGTGAGGAAGCCCTGCCACGGGGGCGAGTACCAACCAAGTTCTTGTTCGGTACGCCGTGCCTGTGGGTGCTCAGCGACCACCCGCAGGTACGGCTTGCCCATCGCGACGCAGACCGCGCCGAACAGCGCTCCGCCCACCAGATCCGAGACCAGCAACCCGATCGGGATCCGCAGCAGACGCCCCCGAACCAGGCTGGTGAGCCATCCCAGCACCACGAGCCCGATGATCGCCAAGAGCACGTACGTGAAGGGCAGCCCGATGGCGAAGCCGAGCGTCAACTGCCAGGCCGCGGTCAGCCACCCCGCGACCGCCCATGCCGGTTTGACCCGGTCGCGGCGGTATCCGTCTCGCAGCGACCAGCCGTGGCCGCGGGCCAGCATGGCGAGCGCGAGCGCGATGCCGCCGGTCGAGAGCACGTGCATGTGCCCCGCCTGGGCCAGCCGCCACGGCGCGTACGCGAACGCGGCCCCCGCCACCGCGGCCGCGGGCCACCGGGCGCCCAGTTGCCGGACCAGCGCGTACGCCCCGAAGAACGCGAGCGCGTGCAGCAACACGTACAAAATGTTGTACGTGAGCAGCGCAGCCTCAGGCCCGGCGCCGATCATTCCGAGTGGCGCGTACCCCAACAGGCTGTCGCTGAACGCGTAGCTGTCCCGCAACGGGTAGAAGGCGTTGCCCTGCCAGAGGTGGAGTGGGTCGGTGAGCAGGGCATGCCCGCCCCAGGCCACCTGCCATGCCTGCAGCAGCGGATCGTAGATGTCCTGGGGAATGGTGCGGGTGGGGTTCTTCAGCGTTGGCCAGGTCATCACGGCCGCCAGCGCCAGCGAGATCAAGCTGGTGACGGTCCACTCGTGAACGCAGAACCTGCGCATCGCGTAGCCGATCTTGCCGAGTCTGGACGTCGGTCTCGGCGCCTCGGTCTCAGCGGACCTGGTGGCGAACTCTTCCCAGCGATCGGCGTCTGCTGCCGGCGGCGTGGCCGCGACGTCGGCGTCGGGCCGCTCCACCGTCGGCACATCAGTCGTGGGTTGATCGTCTTGGACGATCGCGACGTCGACCGTGGGCTGATTGCCCTGAGCCGTCGCGACGTCGACGGTGGGCTGATCATCCGCTGGTTTCTCGCCCGATCCGCTGGGCTTGGGGTGCAGAGTGCTGTCTTCGGTCCCCGGGGCCAACGCCGCAAACCTCCGCTGCTGGTCGCTCCACCCGTGAGGTCGAGCGCGATCCGTTGTGGGGTTACTTGGTCGTGTCGTGCAGTCGCTTGCGCAGGTACGCGATATCGGCGGCTTGCCCCTCGGCGCCTCCCGGGGTTTCCACCACCACCGGGGCGCCCGCCGCCCGAACCACCTCGACGATCAGCTCACTGTCGATTTGGCCCGCCTCGAGGTTGTCGTGGCGATCTCGGCCGGAATCGAAACCGTCGCGGGAATTGTTGGCATGCACCAGATCGATCCGGCCGATGATCGACTTGACCCGGTCGACAATTTTCAGCAGCTCTTCGCCGCCGGCGTGCGCGTGGCACGTGTCGAGGCAGAATCCGACGTTGTACTCGCCGACCGCTTCCCACAGCCGGCCCAGCATGTCGAATCGCCGGCAGCAGGCATTCGCGCCCCCGGCGGTGTTCTCGATCAGAATCGGCAGGCCGAATCCGCCGCTCTTCTCGGCGTACTCAAACAATTTGCGCCAGTTGGCAAGACCGGTGGCGATGTCGTCACCCTTTGTGACGTGGCCGCCGTGAAGGATCAAACCGCGGGCCCCGATCTGGACGGCGCCGGCGGCGTGCTGGTCAACCAGCTTGCGGCTCGGGATGCGGATCCGGTTGTTGAGGGTGGCGACGTTGATGACGTACGGGGCGTGCACGTAGACGTCCACGTCCGCCGTCCGCAACGCGTCGGCGTCGGGCCGGGCAGCGGGTGGCTTCCAGCCTTGAGGATCGGCGAGGAAGAACTGCGCCACTTGCGCCTCGCGCGCTGTGGCCTCGGCGATTGGGTCGGCCGAGTCCACATGTGCTCCAATCCGCATAGTCGGAGCCTACGGGTTACCACCGACGGCTGGCCGCCCTGACCCCGCGAGTTGGGCACGTTCAGTGGTGGCACGCCAGCCCACGGCGCCGAATTCAACCGCGGGTAGCGAAAACGACCAGGCCTTGGCATAGTGAACGGTCGCACCATAGATGTCGCCTGCCTCACCAAATGGTTGTGGCCGGGGCGGAGGTGCGAGACAGTTGAAAATCGCGCCCACGGAGCGTCACCGGCTACGAGAGGTTGTCGTTAGGCCCGTTGACGTTCCCGAGGACAAGGGCACCCACTACCCGCATTTCGACCTGGGGAGTTAAGAAGCGTGAGAAGGATGTCGAAGCGTCGGTCAACGCGGATTGCTCTGCTGACCGCCGCCGGAATGGTGAGTGCTGGCGCGATCGCATTGGTGGCTGTGCCCGCCAGCGCCGGGACCCCCACCGTCACTTTCGAGGGCGGCTGCACTCTGTTGGCGGCGAAGTCGAACCCTGACCGCACTGCCCTGACCACACAGAAGACCAGCGCCATCGACAAGACCGCAGAAGTCAATGTGGTCAACAACCTCAACACCGCCGCCACGCCCTACGTTGACGGCAAGCCCGTCAAGCACAGCAACGGCGAGACCGTCGTGGTCAGCAAGGGCGGCTCGGCGACGCTTCCGTTCCGGTCCGGCCCTGCGGAACTGATCATGGTTCCCAACTGCGGCCTGCTCGGCATCGACACCTCGCTCAACAAGGAATACGACGACGTCTCGATCGCGGTGCGGGAAGCCGCTCCCGAGTCGGCGCCGAACCGTGGCGGTTCCGGATCTCAGCCCGATGAGGCCCCCGTTGCCAAGCCAGACACCGGGAACCGTCCAGACGCTCCCGCCAAGGACCCGGTCGCCAAGGGCGCGGTCCCGCCGGACGCCGCCAAGGACAAGGGCAAGACCGACACCGAGGAAGGCGCCAAGAGCGACGAGCCGGGCAAGACCGGCGCCGACGCCGCGCCGCCAGTGGCCGGTGACGACTCCAACGACAACAGCGACAAGAAAGACTCCGTCGCGTACGTTCCGGCCAACCACAACCGGGGCTCCGGAACCATGACCCTGACTCTGGTCGCGGTCATCTGCCTGCTGGGCGTCGCGGTGGCGGCTCTGCGCACCGTCGTGATGGGCGGCCGTGGCGCCACTCGGGTGAGAAGCGCCTGACAGTTCTAAAATTGACAACTACATGAGCCCCGCGGGGCGCCCGAATCCACTTCGTCGGTGTGGTCGTTCCTCCCCAGGTCCCACCCAAAGAAGACGGATAGGGCGCCCCGCGGCTCGTCTCGAAAGGGTCTCACCCGCCGGTTCGACGCTCGAAGATCCTTCGTCGGCGCCCGCCGCGCCAATCCTGACCGGCCCCGACGGTCGCGCCGCCGGAGCGCCCGGTATCCTGGTTCGCGCGCCTTCCGCCGCTGCCGCGTGCCCACGTGAGCCGCCCGGAGCGCGCGTTCGACACGACGCCGTGGGCACCGGCCCGCGCTCGACTGCCGAACGACGCTAGACCTCCTGCCGCGGACGGACCGCGGCCGCTTAGCCCAGAGGAGGTGAGCACGTATTGCGTCATTACGAGATCATGGTGATCCTCGAACCAAGCCTCGAGGAGCGCACCGTCGCACCGTCGCTCGACACGTATCTCAACGTGATCCGGACCGCGGGTGGCTCGGTGGAGAAGCTCGACGTGTGGGGCCGCCGGCGCCTCGCGTTCGAGATCAACAAGAAGGCCGAGGGCATCTACGCCGTCATTGACCTCCAGGCGACGCCGGAGGCCGTGGCCGAGCTGGACCGTCAGCTCCGACTGAACGAGTCGGTGCTGCGCACCAAGGTCATCCGGCCGGAGGCGCGCTGACCGCGCGTTTCACGGCTCGCCCGGACCAACCTCATTCTCTCTGTCGGATGGCTGTGGCAGCCTGACCGACAGACAACGATGAGTGCCCGAGGAGTAGGTCATGGCAGGAGACACCATCATCACGGTCATCGGCAACCTGACCGACGACCCGGAAC
>JBOGDL010000049.1:0-5116 GCA_050701815.1 Micromonosporaceae bacterium
ACGCGCTCAGCGCGGGCCGGCACGTCGACGTGTTCCACCGCGGCGTCCACCATGCGGCTGCCGGTTTCCTTCACGGCTTCGTCCACCAGCTTCGCGAGCGCGCGCTCGGCGCCGCGCACCTTGGCGACTGGCACGATCTCTCCGCTGACGACCCGCAACAGCGGTTTGATCGACAAGGCGCCTCCCAGCATCGCGGCGGCCTTGCCGATCCGCCCGCCGCGGCGCAGGTGCTCCAGCGTGTCCACGTAGAGGAACTGGGCGCCGTGGCGCCGTCGCTGCTCGATCAGCTGTACGATCTGCGCCCCGGTGGCGCCTGTCCAGGCCGCCTCGGTCGCGGCCAGGGCGAGGAAGCCCAACGTCATCCCGCTGGTGAGCGAGTCGACCACGTGCACCGGGATCTGGGCACGGGCAGTGGCGAGCCGTGCGGATTCGAGGGTTTGCGAGAGTCTCCCCGAGATGTGCAGCGACACGATCTCCCGGTAGCCGGCCTGAGCGGCGTCGCTGTAGACCCAGAAGAACTCTGGCGAGGGGGGCTCCGCCGTGCTCACCGGAGTGTTCCCCCGCAAAGCCACCGCGACCTGCGCGGGTGACACCCGTGCCTCGTCCGTGTCCGCGGCCCCGATCCGCAGCCGCAGCGGCACCACCCGGATGTCGTACTGCTGGGCGACCTGTGGCGGCAGGGCTGAGGTGGAGTCCGTGACGATGGCGACAGCTGACCTTGGGTTAGGACGCATGGACCGGAGGTTAATAGTGAGTCTGGCTCACATCCATAGCTTCGCCTGTCAAATCCCCCGCGTCCTGCCCCTGACCTGGCGAATCAGCCCAGGACCATGCCGATACGTTGCTCGACGAGAGGGAGCACCTCACTCACGGTGACGGTGCGGCCAAGCTCTGCGGAGAGCGACGTGACACTCGCGTCACGGATGCCGCAGGGGACGATCCGGTGGTAGTTGTCCAGATCGCAGTCGCAATTGAGGGAGAAGCCATGCAGGGTCACCCCGCGGCTGACCCGGATCCCGATCGCCGCGACCTTGCGCGCTGGGCTCCCGAGACCAGGGAGCACCGCGCGCGACGGGTCCGGCGAGTCAGCCGCCTCTGGGACGGCCCAGACACCGCTTCGCCCTTTGATCCGGGTGGTGGTCAGGCCCACGGCCGCGCACACGTCGATCAGCATGGCCTCGACACGCCGCACGTACGCGACCACGTCCACGGGGTCGGGAAGCTTGGTGATCGGATAGCCGACCAGCTGCCCGGGACCGTGCCAGGTGATCTTCCCGCCCCGATCGACGTCGATCACCTCGGCGCCGTCGATGGGACGGTCGGCAGGCTCGGTGCGCTTGCCGGCGGTGTACACGCTGGGGTGCTCCAGCAGCATCACGGTGTCGGGACCTTGGTCCGCGACCCGTGCGGCGTGTAGCTGGCGCTGCTCGTCCCACGCGGTCAGGTAGTCAACGGTTCCGGCTCGCCACACTCGAAGCTCGGGCTGTGGGGGCGTGCTGGGCTGTCCGGTTGGCTGCGCCGCGACGCCCGATGTGACGGTTGGTTGGCCGGGGGCGGTGATGGTCACGATCTGAGCCTATCCGCTGCTGGGAGCGGGTCGTCCTGACCCGGTGCCGGGAGCTGCCCGCTGCGGAGCCTGCGTCCGCTGTCGGCGGTCAGCTATCCGCTGTCCAGGGGACAGCTATCTGCTGTCGGGGAGCAGACGCGGCTCGATCCGGGTCTCCACCACCTCGCCACCGGGGGTGCGCTTCAGGGCGTACGCCCCGGCCTCGGGTCGCTCGCTGACCGCCTCGACCAGCTCCGTGCCGCGATAGACCAGGCCGACGCCGTCGTCGGTGGCGTAGCCGTCCGGCAGGGTGGCTTCGGCGACCAGGCGCTGCAGCAATGGGCGGCGTTGCGCTTCGGAGTCGTAATGCACACCGTTTGAGTACGGCAGAAAGCCCAGGCCGTTGTCGATTGCCCGTAGGTCAGGTCCGAAAGAGTCGGTGGTGCCGCCGATGTGCCAACACAGCGAGCCGGCGGAGACGCCGGTGAGCACCACGCCGGCTTCCCAGCACTCGCGCATGATCTCGTCCAGGCCGTGCAGCCGCCACATCGCCAGCAGGCCTGCCACGCTGCCGCCGCCGACCCAGATCACGTCCCGGCTCAGCAGGTGGCCGCGAAGGTCGTCGAAATTGGGCATGGGGAACAGGTTGACGCAGGTCACGTCGACATCGGTTCCGTAGAAGGCCGAGTGGAGTTCGGCGTTGACCACCGGGTTGTCTCCGGACGCGGTGTTCACCACGGCGAGCTTGGGGCGACCTGACGCCTCGGTCAGCTCGATCGCGTGCCACAGCAGCGGGCCGGGGTCGAACATGCGGCGCCGCGCGCGCTTCAGGCCACCGGAGGTGGCGAGGATGGTGGGCGGCTTCATGGCTGACCCGCTGCGCGGCGCTGCGTCGTGGCGGGGGGACCTCGGCGCCTCGGCGTTGTTGGTGACGGTCACAAGAAACGGACCGTAGCGAAGCTGGGCGGGTCTGTCACATACATTCCTGGATGTGCCCGCGAATCCCATGAAATGCCTGGTCGGATGGCGTTTTTCCTAACTATGAGTGTCTTTACATGTGCAAACCGTTGACATCCTTAACGAAAAGCACTACCAAGAAGGCTTCCGCGGTAACAATCCGGAGGGAGTCCGATATGTCGCTTGAGGTGCCGCCTGATCTTCTCGATAAGGCGGATCGGGGCGAGGTGACCAATGACGAGTTCATCGAATGTGTGCGCAACTCCCTGCCGTACGCGTGGCAGACCGTATGCCGCGTGATCAGGGATCTGGAGTCGGAGGACCCGGCAGCCGAGTTCGCCGACAACGAGACGCCGCCGCCCACCGAGGCAGACCGCGGCCAGCTGCTACGAGCCCTGGCCAGCGACGCGATTCGGGGCGGCCTGGAACGTCACTTTGGAGTCAAGCTGGTGTTCCAGAACTGCCACCGGGTGGCAGCTTTCAAACCGTCGGCGGTGGGTGGGCCGACGTACCGCCGATTCGTTTCGGTCGAGGGACAGTTGCTCAACCAGTCCCCAGAGCTACGCAACTGCTGACGTCGTGGTCCCGGGAGTCTGCGGCGTCTCATGCAGCGTCGCAGACTCCAGCCGCATCTCTAATGCTTCAGCGCCCAGCGCAGTGCCGGGCCCACCTCAGGGTGTTCGAAACGGTAGCCGGCCCGGGTCAACACGCCGGGCAGCACCCGCTGGCTGGACATCACCTCATCAGCGAAATCACCCTGCAGGATCTGGATCGCCAGCTTCGGGACCGGCAGCACCGCGGGCCGGCGGACCGCCTTGCCCAAGGCTCGGGTGAACTCGGCGTTGGTCTCCGGGTGGGGCGCCGTGAGATTGACCGGCCCTCGCACCGCCTCGCGTTCCTGATCAAGCAGGAATGTCACGGCCCCGATCCAGTCCGCCAGCGATATCCAGGACATGTACTGCCGCCCCGAACCCAGCGGGCCGCCCACGCCCCAGCGGAAAATCGGCCCCAGACGCGCCAGCAGGCCACCAGAGCCTGCCAGCACCAGCCCGGATCGCACTGTCACTACCCGGATTCCGGCGTCGGAAGCAGGCGCTGTGGCCGCCTCCCACTCCTGCGCCAGCTCCGGTAGGAACCCGGCGCCGGGCGGGGCGCCCTCCTCCACCGCGTGGTCGCCAGTGTCCCCGTACCAAGCGATTCCGGACGCGTTGAGCAAGACCCGTGGCCGTGGGCTGGCCTGGGCCGCGGCCACGGACAGTGTGGAAGTGGGATCCAGGCGGCTGGAGCGGATCTTCGCCTGGTACGCCGCGCTCCACCGCCGGTCGCCGATCCCGACGCCGCACAGGTTAATCACCGCGTCGGCGCCGGAGAGGGCCTCCGGGTCAAGCTGGCGCGAAGCGGGGTCCCAGGCGACCTCGTCGTCGGCGCGTGCGGGGCGGCGTACCAGACGCACCACCTGGTCGCCGTTGCGGCGTAGCCGCTCGGTCAGGCGAGTGCCCAGAAATCCCGACGAACCCGCCATCACCACCCGCATGGCACCATCCTGCACCGGCGTCGGCGACAGAGCGAGCCGGGCGCGCGAAAACGAGCGCCCGGCACACGATCTCCTAGAGCCCCAGCTCGGTCTCGAAGTTGGCCGTCTCCAGCCGCTCCTTGACCGCGCTGAGGTACCGCGCGGCGTCCGCGCCGTCGACCAGCCGATGGTCGTACGACAACGCCAGGTACACCATCGAGCGGGGCACGATGATCTCGCCCAGATGCGGGTCGTCGACCACCACGGCCCGCTTCACCACGGCGCCGACACCCAGCATGGCCACCTGCGGCAGCGGCACGATCGGGGTGTCGAAGAGAGCGCCTCGACTACCGGTGTTGGTGAGGGTGAAGGTGGCGCCGGACACCTCGTCCGGGGTCACCTTGCCCGCGCGGGTCCGCTCGGCGAGGTCCGCGATCCGTCGCGCGAGACCCGCCAGATTCAGGTCGCCGGCGTTGTGGATCACCGGCAGCATCAGGCCCCGCTCGGTGTCGACAGCCAGACCCAGATGCTCCGCGTCGTGGTACGTGATCGTGCCCTCGTCAGGGTCGATCGAGGCGTTGATGCCCGGATGCGCGCGCAGCGCCTCCACCGCGGCCAACGTGAAGAACGGCAGGAAGGACAACTTGACGCCATGTTGCTTGGCGAACTTGTCTTTCGCCTCCTGCCGCAGCCGCGCGATCTTGGTGACGTCCGCTTCCACGACCGTGGTCAGCTGAGCGGCGGTCTGCAGCGCCTCGACCATCCGGTTGGCGATGATGGTCCGCATCCGGGACATCTTCTCGGTACGACCACGCAACGGGCTCGGCTCGACGCTCGCAGCCGGGCTCGGCTCGGTCGCTGCGGCCGCCGGCGCCGCGGCTGGCTTGGCAGCGGCCCGCTTGGCCTCTGCGGCGTCGAGCACGTCCTGCTTGCGGATCCGTCCGCCCACGCCGGTGCCCTCGACAGCAGCCAACTCGACCCCGTGCTGGGCGGCGAGCTTGCGGACCAACGGGGTGACGTACCCGGTCGACTCGCCGGCTGCCTCCCGAGGCGCCTCCACGGGCGCGCCGGCCCGGGCAGGCGCCGCGGCAGGCGCGGGC
>JBOGDL010000050.1:0-5337 GCA_050701815.1 Micromonosporaceae bacterium
GGTCGACTTCGAGCCCAGGATGAGCGAGAGGCATGGCAGCGGCTGGCCGCTGCGACCGACCGTTTCAACGACGTGAATGTCGACGCGGTGTTACGGGCCGCGGTCACCGCCTCGGCGGAGCTCTTCAAGGCCGATGAGACGGAAGTCGAGCTGCGCTTTCCGGAGAAGCCGGCACGGCTGATCCGCGGGGACTCCGACGGCATCAGCTGGGACGGCCCGAGTGAGGAGTCTGCTGGCGCGTTGGAGGCGACGCCACCACCCACCACTTCCTCCGACACAGCGGCGGGCGAGCCCGCCGAACCCCGTAAGGGCGCTGTCCAAGAGACCATTTCCCAGCCGCTGGCCAGCCACGATGGTGAAGTCGCGCTGGGGAATCTGCGACTGCGGTTCCACGGAAAAGTGCAGCTGAGCGAACGTGAACGGTACGCGCTGCGTACGTTCGCCGCTTCGTTGTGCACCGCGCTGCGTAACGCGCAAACCCACGCCGAGACCGAAGGCATGGCTCGTCGGCACGCGCACGCCGCTCGACATGACCCGCTCACGGGCTTGCCGAATCGCCGCCGGCTGGAAGAGGTGGGCGAGAGCACCCTCAACGCCCAGCCGATCCGCGGCATCCACGCCTTGCTGCTGCTCGACCTTGATCATTTCAAGGAGGTCAACGACACCCTGGGCCACGTGATTGGCGACAAGGTGCTGTGCACGGTGGCGCAGCGGCTGGCCGCCGCGGCAGGACCGGATGACCTGGTCGCCAGGCTCGGCGGGGACGAGTTCGCGGTGCTCTTCGTCGGTCTGCCGGCGCCCGCCCTGGCCAGCCACCGGGCCCGCAAGGTGCTCGCCGCACTCGACCCGCCTCTGGAAGTGGAGGGGGTGCGACTACAGATCGAAGCCAGCGGCGGGGTGGCCACCGCGCCCTCCCACGGCGGCATCACCGAGTTGCTACGCCGATCCGACGTCGCGATGTATCACGCCAAGCGGGCCGGCCACATGGTGTCGGTGTACAGCCAGGCCCGCGACACCGCGGACTTCAACCAGCTGGCACTGGGCGGCGAGCTGCGAGGCGCCCTTGACGAGCGCCAGTTCGCCGTGGGGTTCCAGCCGATTGTGGATATCGCCACGGGCGATGTGGTCGGCGCCGAGGCGCTGGCCAGGTGGCGCCACCCCCGCCGCGGCGACCTGGGCCCGCCGTTGTTCCTGGACGCGATCGTACGGTCCGGCCTGCTCAGCCCGTTCACTGAAATCGTCCTGGACGAGGCGTTGGCGACCGCGGACGGATGGCGTCAAGCCGGGCGCCCGCTGCCGATCTCAGTGAACATCTCGACGCGTAGCTTGCTGGACTCGCAGTTCCCGGACCTGGTGAGGCGCCGTCTGGCTGCGCATGGCGTACCGGCGGAAGATCTTGTTCTTGAACTCTCTGAGAGCTTGACCCTGAGCCGGCTGGACATTGTGGACGAGGTGCTCGGCGCGCTCCGTGAGATCGGCTTGCAGCTCGCATTGGACGATTTCGGCACCGGGTACGGCTCACTGTCCATGCTCGCCGAGGTCCCGGTTCAACAGCTGAAGATCCACCGCAGGTTCATCTCGGAGATGGGCAATTCCGCTGAGGCGGCGGCGGTGGTGCGTTCCACCATCGATCTGGGACGAAGCCTCGACCTCACCGTGGTGGCGGTCGGGGTGGAGAGCGAGACCCAACGCCAGGACCTCTTCGAACTCGGCTGCCCCGCAGGTCAGGGGCACCTGTTCAGCCGGCCCATGACTCCCGAAGGGTTCGCTGCCGCGCTGCGACGCACCGACACGTTGGCGCCGCCACTGAGCACCGAGGGTCAGGTGATTCGGATGCCCGCTCACCGGCTCCGTCGGCGCGGCATCCTCTGACCCGGCGGAAGTCACGGCGCCACACCACTCGACCTGGCATTCCACGCGCCGGGGTGGGGCTGGTTTAGTAGCGCCATGACCAAGCCCCCGGGCACATCCCGCATCCGCGGCGCTGGCCTTCGTTCCGTCCATCGGGCCGGGGGCGGGGTGGCAGCCGATTGCGGGCTCTACCTGATTGGCGCGGTTTTCGCCGGGTTCACCGCTGTCGCTTCAACCCTCCCGGCCCATCGCGCCTGGGGTTCGATCGCTTTTTTCGGGTACGCCGCGATCAGCGTCCTCGCCGTGGCGCAGTTGCTGACCCGGCGTCGCAGCGCGCTGTCGCGGATCGCGCTGGTGGGCGCCGGTTGGCTCGTCACCACCGTGGCGCCGCTGTTGGCGCAGGCGGTGCAGCGGGCAGGCGGCCACCCGCACCGGGCTCAGGAGGAAGTCACAGTCGTTGAACTGGCCGCCGGCCGGCTGCTGGACACGGGCGTCCCGTACCTGACCCGGGACCAGATCAGCCAGAGCGCCGAGCCGCTGCTGAGCTACCTGCCGTACCAGCCTGCGATGGCTGTCTTTGGGTTGCCTCGGGCGCTGGCCCCGGAAATGTGGTGGAGCGACGCCCGGATCTGCTTCGCCCTCGTCACGGCCGTGGCGGTGACCGCAGGGCTCTGGTTGCTACGTGATGGCGGCGTGGCCGACGATCTGCTGATTCGCGCAGCTCAAGCAGTCGCCGTGCTCCCTGTCTGCGCGCTGACTTTGGCCACCGGCGGTGACGACCTGCCGGTGCTGGCGATGTCGCTGCTCGCCTTGGCTCTGGTCTCACGAGGCCGGTGGGGCGCCGCCGGGATCGCGATCGGCGTCGCCGCGGCGCTTAAGCTGTTTGCCTGGCCGGTCGCGGCGGTGCTGCTCATCCATGCCCTCGCGACGGGGCGCCGCGCGTTCACCACGTTGGCGGCGCCGGCGCTTGGGATTCCGGTTGCCACGCTGCTGCCGGTAGTCGCGATCTCACCTGCGGCGGTGTGGGAGAACCTGGTGCGCTTCCCACTCGGCATGGGTCTGGTGAAGAGCCCGGCGGCGAGCCCGTTGCCGGGGTATCTGATCACTGAGACGCTTCCGTACGGGCGAGCGGTCGCCGCGACGCTGCTCGGCGCCGCCGCGGCCGCGCTGGGGATCTGGCTCCTGAGACGACCCCCACGCACCTCCGGCGCCGCGGCAGCCGTATCCGCGACCGGTTTGCTCATTGCGATCTTGTTGATGCCGGCGACCCGTTTCGGCTACCTGCTCTACCCGGCCGGTTACGCGGTCTGGGCGGTCGCGTTGTCTCGGGCCCCGGCTCGCCCCGAGCGCACAACGGGTCACCGGGAACCGGCTCAGCCGCTCCCCGCCGGCACGGCGCCTCCCGACTCCTGACCGCGGCATCCGCGCGGTCGCGGCATCGCGTTCACAGGCGTACACAGGAGAGATGGTGTTCTCCGCGCCCTTTGAGATGTACGACGACCGTGCGCAGGCTGGCCGCGCGCTGGCCGAGTACCTGGCCGTCTATCAGGGCTCCGACACCGCGATCGTGCTGGGTCTGGTACGTGGCGGGGTTCCGGTGGCCGCCGCTGCCGCGCGCCAGCTCGGGGTGCGCCTGGATGCGCTCGTGGTGCGCAAGCTCGGGGTTCCATGGGCGCCGGAGGTGGCATTCGGCGCGGTCGGGCCGGGGGGCGTGCGGGTGCTCAATCCCGGCCTAGCGAACCGGCTCACAGAGAAGGACATTCACTTCCTGACCGAACGTGAAGCAGCGGAGGTCGCTCGCCGGGAGCGGCTCTACCGCCGGGACCGTCCACCGTTGGACCTGTCGGGGGCCACCGCGATTGTGATGGATGACGGGCTGGCGACCGGCGCCACCGCACGGGCGGCCGTCGAGGTCGCCCGGGTGTTCCGGGCTCACGAGGTGATCGTGGTGGCGCCGGTGGGCTCCAGGGACGCGGTGGATTTGTTACGACAGTCCGCTGATCAGGTGATCTGCCCGGTAGTGCCCGAGGACTTCGGGGCTGTCAGCCGCTACTACCGGGACTTTCACCAGGTCACTGACGATGAGGTGATCGCCCTGCTGGCGTAGCGGGGCGGTGTTTCCGATCTTCATTCTGCGGCGCGGGCATGGGAGCGTCCGGCGCGCTGAGATACGGTCACACGCATGGAGATGACGTGCCCTAAGTGCCAAGGCAGGATGCGACAGTACGAACGCAATAGCATCACCATCGACCAGTGCACCGAGTGCCGCGGCCTGTTTCTCGACCGGGGCGAGTTGGAGCGGTTGATCGACGCTGAGGCGGCTTTCTACGAGTCCGCGCCGTCCGGGCAGGCAGGCAGTCCAGGTCAGCCGCCTGCCGCCCCGGCGCCTGCGCACACACCGCCGCCAGCAGCCCCACCACCGCCAGCGCACACACCGCCACCTGCGGCCCCACCGCCAGCGCACACACCGCCGCCAGCGGTCCCGCCGAGCGCGCCACCACCACCGCCTCCGCCGGCCCCGGCTCATGGGGGGTACGGGTACGAGAGCGGCGGGTACGGGCACGACCCGTACTACCGGCGCAAGCGGCGCAAGAGCTTCCTTGAGCAACTGCTCGACTAGGGGGTGTCCTGCTGACGCTGCGGGGGCTGCCCATGTGCCGCGCCAGCCCCCGCAGTTTGGTGTGACCTGCATGTTTCTCCGAGTTTGAGCGCGCCCGGTCAGGGGTCGAGACATTCCTGGGCGTACTTGCTCATCGCCGCCCGGAGGAACTCCGCCAACTTCGGATGGGTCTTGTCGAACTTCTTCCGGAACCGCGGGTCGTCTGCGTACAGGTCGCCCAGCCCCGCGTACGACTCCCGGTTCGGGGTCCAGTGGCCGCTGAGCCAGCGGTAATGACCGTCCAGGATCTCGAAAATCCGCGGGTCGTCAACCGGCACGTCGGCCTCGATCAGCTTCACCAGCTCAGTCAGGGTGGCGGCCCATTCCTGTTGGGACTGCTCCTGCTGCTGTTTCGACCAGCTCCCGACTCGACGCTTGGACTCCGTGACCGCCTCAGCTCCCCAGCGTTCGGCGGCCTCCGCCTCGTACTGGGCCTGGGTCTCAGAGTCGAGGCCCTCGAACCAGTGCTCCACCGACACCTTCGCCACGTCGTCACCTCCTTCCAATTCCTTGATCGTGTTGGCGACGGTGTCGGCGAGGCGCTGAAATCGATCTCGCTCGGTGAGCAGCGACCGATGATGCGCACGTAGCGCGGCCACCGGATCCCGGCTGTCGTTGACGATCTCGGAGATCATCTCCAGCCCGAGGCCGAGTTGGCGCATCACCAGAATCTGCTGCAACCGCAGCAGCTGTTCCCGCTCGTAGTACCGGTAGCCGTTGCCGCCGATCCACGCCGGAGGCAGCAGCCCAATGGCGTGGTAGTGACGCAGGGTCCGTGATGTCACGTTCGACATCCGCGCGACCTCCGCGATTGACCACGCCATCGG
>JBOGDL010000051.1:0-5918 GCA_050701815.1 Micromonosporaceae bacterium
GCTGGCCCGGTGGGGCGCCCGTGGCGATGCTCACCAGGCTGGTGGGCGTGGTCGAGGGAAAGGCCGCGGTCACTTCCCGGGCCGCGCCGAGCCTGCCTGTGGCCAGGTCGGCCAGGGTCGGCGCCACCGAGGTAGTCAGCGGCAGCAGGCGATGCCCGAGCCCGTCCACCAGCAGCACCACGGCCCGCCGTACGCCGTCCAGGGCACCCCGCGACAAGCCCAGCGAGTCAGAGGCCCCGGGCACGCCGATCGCGGCTGACACCGCCGGCACCACGTCGGCCAGGCTGGCGTGGCCATATCGGGGCCGCATCGGCGCGAGGTCCTCGGCCGACGGGCCTTCGGACGGGCCCGCGGGGTCTCCCCGAGGTGCGGCGGCAGCTGGATCCGGCGATGTCATGGCGCGGTCATGGGCGCCGCGCGAGCAGGTGGATCTGGGTGGCGACATCCCGGTACGGACTGCGGGTCGACGCCTCCCGTTCGAACGCGAGCAAGGCGTCGTACGCGCCCGGCTCGGTGTCGAGCAGCGTGCTTGGCGTGAGATCAGCGACCACCCGTACCCCGTGAACTTGCTCCACCCGCAACCCCGCGGCGGTGAGCAACGCCTCGGCCTGCACCGCGTCAAAGCGGCGCAACAGGGTGTCCCGACCTCCGGCACGCCCGTCAGGGTCGTCGAGCAACCTCGCCGCCGCTCCCAGGTTGCCTGACAGCGCCCGGGACAACACCGCGGCGGCGCGATTGGCCACCAGCACGCTGGCGGCGCCGCCCGGACGGAGCACCGCGGCGAGCGCGTCGGCTGCCTCAGCCGCGGACTCCACCACCTCCAGCAAGCTGTGGCACAACACCAGGTCGGCGCACGCCTCACCGACGACCTCGGTCAGCTTGTCGGCGTCTCCCTGCACCGCGTCAACCCGGTCGCCGACACCTGCCTCCACCGCTCGGCGGGTCAACGCCGCGAGCGCGTCGGGGCTGGCATCCACGACGGTGACCTGATGGCCGGCTTGAGCCAGCGGCACCGCGAAGCCACCGGTGCCGCCTCCCACGTCGACCACTGTCAGGGCAGCGCCGGCGGCTCGGGCGAGCTCTTCCTTCAATACCGCCCACACCACGGCGGTACGCGGTGCGGCGTGAGCCCGAATGCCCTCCACGATCTGCGCCTCCTTGAGTCCTCGATCACACTGAGCCTATCGACGGCCGGACCGCCGGCCTCCTCGCGGCGCCCCGCATGGCGCGCCCCGCGTGGCGCCCTCAGCGAAAGTCGCGGGAGCGGGAACGCACCGGCAGCGTCAACGGCCGCAGTTGCTCAGCGAGCAGGTTGATCACCCCGTCGGCCAGCTCCAGGCGACCTCGAATCATCAGCCCCGCCGAGGTGCGCGCCACCTTGCGATGGCGCCGCCACAGCCCGGGAGAGCAGATCACGTTCACCATGCCGGTCTCGTCTTCCAGGTTGAGGAACGTGACACCGCCTGCTGTCGACGGTCGCTGCCGGTGGGTGACGATCCCGCCGACCAGCACCCGGCGTCCAGAACCTGCCTGTCCCAAGCGGTTGATCGGCACTGCCCCGGCGTCGTCGAGCAGACCCCGGGCGAACTGGGCCGGGTGGCTGTCCGGCGACAGCCCGGTGGCCCACACGTCCGCCGACGCCTGTTCTATCGCGTCCATTCCCGGCAGCGTCGGCGCCACGGTGATCTCTGAGGCGCCGGGGAGGCGATCGGCGCGCTCGCCCGCCGCGGCGCCGGCCAGCCACAGCGCCTCGCGACGGCTCAGCCCGAAGCAGCTGAACGCGTCCGCGGTGGCCAGCGCCTCCAGCTGCGAACTGGTCATCCCCACCCGGCGGGCCAGGTCAGCCATGCTCCGGTACGGGCCGTCGGCGAGCCGCTGCTGCTCGATCCGCTCGGCCAGCTCGTCGGAGACCATCCGGACCGACGACAACCCCAACCGCACCGCGGGCGGGCTCGCCGGGACGCAGTCCCCCCAGCCACGCCCGGTGGCGCCGCCGTGGTTCGGGCGGCCGGGCGCCGCCGGGGCGCCGGCTGTCGGGGCGCCTGGCGCCGCTTCGCCGTCGATGTGACGCACCTGCCTTCGGGCGCCTCGCGAGCGTGGACTGCCACGCGCCGGGTCGACCGGTTCCAGCACCGCTGTGGCGCCGCTGGCGTTGATGTCGGGACGCCGCACCTCGACACCGTGCCGGCGAGCGTCAGCCACCAGGGTGTTCGGCGAGTAGAAACCCATCGGCTGGGAGTTGAGCAGGGACGCGCAGAACGCGGCCGGGTAGTAGAGCTTGATCCAGGAGCTGGCGTACACCAGGTACGCGAAGCTGTACGCGTGGCTCTCCGGGAACCCGAAGTTGGCGAACGCGGAGAGCTTGAGATAGATGTCGTCGGCCACCTCGCCGACGACTCCGCGTTCGGCCATGCCTGCGTACAGCCGACTTTTCAGCTTGGCCATCCGCTCCTCGGAACGTTTCGAGCCCATCGCCCGACGCAGCTGATCGGCCTCCGAAGGGTCGAACCCCGCGACGTCGATCGCCATCTGCATCAACTGCTCTTGAAACAGCGGCACGCCTTTGGTCCGCCGCAGCGACTTCTCCATCAGCGGATGCGGCGGATCAGGCGGCTCCAACCCTTTAACCCGCCGGATGTACGGGTGCACCGAGCCGCCTTGAATCGGGCCCGGCCGGATCAACGCCACTTCGACCACCAGGTCGTAGAAGGTGCGCGGCCGCAGTCGCGGCAAGGTGGCCATCTGGGCCCGGCTCTCCACCTGGAACACCCCGATCGCATCGGCCTGGCAGAGCATCTCGTACACCGCCGGGTCCTCCTGCGGGAGCAGGGCGAGGTCGATCTCATCGCCGTGGTACGCCCGGATCAGATCAAGCGCGTCATGCAGCGCGGAGAGCATGCCCAACCCCAGCAGGTCGAACTTGACCAGCCCGGTCGCGGCGCAGTCATCTTTGTCCCACTGCAGCACGGTGCGCCCCGGCATCCGGGCCCACTCCACCGGGCACACCTCGATCACGGGCCGGTCGCAGATCACCACCCCTCCGGAGTGGATACCCAGGTGACGGGGGAACCGCTGCAGTGCCTCGGCGTGCTCGATCACGTGCGCGGGGATGTCGTCGGCGTCGACATGCGCGGTCCACACCTGTTCAGCGGGGACGACCGGCGCCGCCGCGCCAGCACCGGCCGCAGGTCGACCGGCCGCAGGCTGGTCGGTTATGCCCGGAGGCGCCGGGCTCGGCCCCCACCGCTCGATCTGCTTGCTCCAGGCGTCCTGCTGGCCGGGCGAGAAGCCGAACGCTTTGGCGACGTCCCGCACCGCGGAGCGGGGGCGGTACGAGATCACGTTCGCGACCTGAGCCGCGTTGTGGCGGCCGTACCGGTCGTACACGTGCTGGATCACCTTTTCCCGGCGGCCGGACTCGATGTCGAGGTCGATGTCGGGCGGGCCGTCGCGCTCGGGCGCCAGGAACCGCTCGAACAGCAGCTGGTGGCGAACCGCGTCCACGTTGGTGATCCCGAGCGCGTGACACACCGCTGAGTTCGCCGCCGAGCCCCGGCCCTGGCAGAGGATCCCCTCCTCCCGGCAGAACTCCACGATCTCATGCACGATCAGGAAGTAACCCGGGTAGTCCAGCTCTTCGATCACGTCAAGCTCGTGGCCGATCTGTCGAAACGCCTCTTCACGGTGGTCGGTGGCGGCGTGCCGCTGATGGGCGCCGCGCCAGGTCAGCTCCCGCAACCAGGACATCTCGGTGTGCCCGGGCGGCACCGGGAAATCAGGCAGCTGCGGGGCGATCAGCTGCAGATCGAAGGCGCATTCGGCGGCGATTTCCGCGGCCTGCGCCACGGCATCCGGGAACGCCGCGAACCGGGCCAGCATCTCCGGGCCGCTGCGCAGGTGCGCCGCCGCTGACGGCGGCAGCCAGCCATCCGCCTCGTCCAGGCTGCGCCGGGCCCGCACCGCCGCCAGCGCGGCCGCCAGCCGGTGTCGCTGCGGGACGGCGTAGTGCACGTTGTTGCTGGCCAGAGTCGGCAACCCGAACCGGTCGGCGAGCTGCGCCAACGCGGCGACACGCTCGTCATCACACGGCTGGTCGTGGTGGATCAGCTCCACCGCGACGTGGTCAGCGCCGAACAACGCGGTGAGCCGGTCCAGCTCCGCCGCGGCGGCCGCGACGCCGTCCCGCCCGCCGCTTGCCAACGCGGCGGGGACGGCCCCCTTGCGGCAGCCGGTGAGCACCTGCCAATGCCCGCCGGCGAGCTCGGCGAGGCGTTCCAGATCGTATGCCGGTCGGCCTTTCTGGCCGCTGGCGAGCTGGCCTTCGCTGATCGCGCGGGAGAGCCGCGCGTACCCTTCCGGGTCGCGTGCGAGCACCAGCAGATGGCGCCCCTCGGGATCCGGCACGCCATTTTGGGGCCCGCTCAGGCCGAGGCTCAGCTCGGCGCCGAACACCGTGGGAACCCCGTGCTCGGCGGCTGCTTCCGCGAAACGCACCACCCCGTACAGCCCATCGTGGTCGGTGACCGCCAACCCGGCGAGTCCGAGCCGGGCGGCCTCCGCGACCAGCTCTTCGGGGTGGCTGGCGCCGTCCAGGAAGCTGAAGTTGGTGTGGCAGTGCAATTCCGCGTACGGAACCGAGCCGGCGCCGACAGCGGGGGGACCCGGCGTCGGAGGGGCAAGCCGGCGTCGTGCTCCGCCGCCGGATGGCTGGTCCGCGATCGCGAGCGGATCCTCGATCAGGGGGTGCGCTATCTCAGAACGCGGCGCCGCGTCCATGCCTCCCGCGGCCTCGGCCCTGCCTACGACCTCGGCGGTTTCAGCGGTTTCGGCGGGTCCCGTGTCCTCGGTAGGCGGCCGGGCGCCCTTCCGGTGGCCGGAAAGATGACGCTCCAGCTCAGCCCACGGAACCGGCGGGTTGTGCCAGCCCATCAGTCGTACACCGCCTCCACCTGCCAGCGGCCGCCCGTCAAGGCAAGCAGCAACGCCCGGCCATCGGCCAGACACACCTGGAACCGAGCGCAGCGACGTGCCTCAGCGGGCGCCCACCAACGCTCGTCGACCGGCCAGGGACCCGCCCATGCCACCACCTCAACGGCGGCCTCGAAGGAGCCTTCCCGCGCGCGGCGCGCAGGTGACCCGTCGCCGGCTTGAGCGGTGGACGCCACCGCCACCCGGCACAGTGGCGCGGTGAGCTGGTGCCGGCCGCTGACTCCGACCGGGCTGGCGTCGGGCCCGTAGACCAGGGCAGGCACCGGCTCACCGAACACCACAGCAGGGGCAGGGGCCGGTAATCTGCCGGGCCACGGTTGATCGGCGGGGCGAGCCGCTGCCCGCTCCTCGCCCCAGGGCGTCCATCGCGTGTGATCAGTGGGGGCACGGCCTCCGGAAGGGGTCGCGGTGAGGACCGCGTCGGGCCCCAGCAAGCCCTGCACCCGGGACAATGCCCGGTGCGCCCGTTCTCGTGCCTTCCCGGCGTCACCCCACAGTCCGAGCTGAAGCCCGCCCTGCGCGACGACGCCTTCCGGGATCAGCCGCACTCGGGTGACACCCGCGGTGGGGCCTTCATGCCCGCCGGCCGTGGACCTGCTCAGCCAGCCGTCCAGCTGCCAACGCACCCGGTCAGCGATGTCGGACGCGCTGAGCACCCCGTCGTGTCGCCACTGCCGCGCCAATTCCTCGCCGTTCTCGGTGTACGCCTCGATCAGCAGCTGGCTGCAGGCCAAACCGTTGTCGGCGAGACGCTGGTGCAGCGATTCCGCAAGCGCATGGGCGGCGAAGGCCGCGGCTTCCACCCGCTCCGCGGGGGGATCCAGATCGCCGGAAACCACCAGCTCGGGAGGCGGAACCCGGACCGCCAAAGGGCTGACGTCCAGACCCGAGGCGAGCCGATGGGCGGTGGTCGCGTCTGCCCCGAATCG
>JBOGDL010000052.1:0-11427 GCA_050701815.1 Micromonosporaceae bacterium
GCCGCTCCGGATCGGCCTCGCCGACACCCCAAACAGCCCCGCCACGGCTCGACGCTCAGAACCCGAGTCAGTAGACGTCGACGAAGCGTAGGAGGGGGCAGGTTATGACCAGCGGGTCGGCAGCCGACTTGGCGGAGATCGTCGCTGTGGCCACAGGGCGCCGTCGATGCACAACAGCCAGCCATGGCAATTCCGGGCCTAGGCGCCCGACCGTGACAGCATCATTGACGCCGTGGTCGAGATCCACGCCGACCCTGAGCGGACGCTTCCCGTGGCGGATCCAGAGGGCTGGGGTGCGCGGATAGCCTGTGGCGCCGCAGCGCTCGGGGCAAGCCTCGGGATCGCGGTGCGCGGGCGCCGACCCCACATGGCGATCCTGCCTGACCGCGCGGACCCCACCCTGACGGCGCGCGTGGGCGCAGGCGAACCCAAGCCGGCAACTCCGGAAGAGCGCGACCTTCACTCCACTGTCCGGCGCCGCCGTGGCAACCGGCAGCCGTTCAACCCGGCGCCGCCACCGCGAGGTGCTGAAGCCCTGCTCGTCGCTGCCGCCCACGCCGAGAACGCCTGGCTGGAGGTCTGTGAGAAGAGCCACTCCAGAGAGCCGAGATCGCGCGGCGAGGCACTCCGTCGTCCGCGTGTACGCGCGGGAATCGCACTGCATCGCATCCTGCTCGTCGCCACCAGTGCACCGTGCCGACATGTCTGCGGGTGTATCGGCCTCACCGCCCTCACCGGTCGCTGAACCAACGTCAGGTTCGAAAGCCAAAACCTGCCTCCTCCGGGGCATCGCGTTGCTGATCCTGGGTATTGAAACGGCGAGAAGGCAGAGGGGGTAAAGAAGGCAGAGGGGGTAAAGACACATGACTTCGTTAGCGCCGCGAGTGTTCACCGACATTAGCGACTGGTTTGAGAACGACTTCCCATTCGCCGGGATGCGGATGATTACCTTCCGGGTGGAGGACTACATCGACGATGGGAATTATGTGGTGCGAGCCGAGCTTCCGGGTGTGGATCCCGAGAAGGACGTCACCATCAACGTCGAGCATGGGACGCTCGAGATCAGAGCAGAGCGTCGCGAGGAGACGAAGGAAAAGCGCCGCTCCGAGTTCCGGTACGGGTCGCTGCATCGCACGCTGCGCCTGCCGGAAGGGGCCGATGAAGAGCAGATAACCGCACGTTACGACCGCGGCATTCTTGAAGTGACGGTGCCGATCCCCAAGACACAGGTTGGAGCCCGCAAGTCGATCCCGGTTGAAAAATCGAAGTGAGGGCGGACACAGCGCCCTGGGGCGTTGCCGGCACGCGCGACGTGCGCTGACTGCTCTGCGCGCCATTGCTAGCGGGGGCGACCGCGTCGGTGACGGAGAACAGGCGGTGAGTTCAAATTGAGGTTGCCCTTGTCTCCGGAGACCACCGCCTCGCTTGCGTTCGTCGGTGCGGATGAGCTGCTGTGGAGCTGATCCCGGGATGCCGACAACACCTGGGGGCGGGGTGACGAAAGCAGAACCTTGGCGACTGGCTGATCGTAGAGTCGCGCACACTGTCTGATCGACGCCGCGACGGGTTGATCACGGAGGTTCTCGGCAGCAGTGGGGCGCCTCCCTACCGGGTCCGGTGGTTGGACACCGGTGGGGAGGCGTTCGTCATTCCTGGCCCTGACGCGAGAGTGACTTCTCCGGAGGAGCACAGGAGCGCAGCTCATAAGGCCCTGCACTTCGCCGCGCACCCTGAGGCGGAGTCAGGCCGATGACTCACCGACCGTGTCGCCGACATCGAGCCTGTCGTTGGCGTGGGCGGGCGTGCGCTCCGCCGCCCGGCCCAGGCTCGTGCCGCCGGCGGGTCTGACATGGCTCCTGCCGCGCTGCCTGTTCAACGCGCGTGTGTTGTGGGCTGGGAATAAGGGCGGGGTGCGCGATGGCGAGGTTTGCGGAGGCGCATGAGACGCATGCGGGTGTGGTGTTCCTGCTCGGTGATCGGGCGTACAAGCTGAAGAAGCCGGTGGATCTGGGTTTCCTGGACTTCCGAACTCTCGCCAGCCGGCGCCAGGTGTGCCTGCGGGAGGTGGAGCTGAACCGCCGTTTCAGCCCGGACGTGTATCTCGGCGTGGACGAGGTGCGTGACCCGGACGGCGAGCCGTGTGAGTACCTGGTGGTGATGCGGCGGATGCCGCCGGAGCGGCGGCTGAAGCGGTTGGTGACCGTGGGCGAGCCGGTGGCCGACGACGTGCGGCAGCTGGCCCGGCAGCTGGCTGCGTTTCATTCCACGGCGCGTCGTGACGAGGAGATCTCCGCCGAGGGCGCCCGGGACGCGTTGCGTCAGCGGTGGGTCGACACGTTTGAGCAGGTGCGCCCGTTCCACGAGTTGCTGGGGCGAGAGCAGGCGTCGGAGGTGGAGCGGCTGACGTTGCGTTTCCTGGACGGGCGGGATGACCTGTTCGCGGCGCGGATCGCCGATGGCCGGGTGGTCGACGGCCATGGCGACCTGATCACCGAGGACGTGTTCTGCCTGCCCGACGGGCCGCGGGTGCTGGACTGCCTGGAGTTCGACGACCGGCTGCGTTACGTGGACGGGCTGGACGACGCCGCGTTCCTGGCCGCCGAACTGGAACGCCTCGGGGCGTACCCGCTGGCGGAGCAGTTCCTGGACTGGTACGCCGAGTTCGCCGCCGACCCGGCGCCGGCAACCCTGCGGCATCACTACATCGCCTACCGGGCGTACGTGCGGGCGAAGGTGGCGTGCCTGCGCCATGACCAAGGCGACCCGGACGCCGCCGCGGACGCGCGGCAGTTCGCGGCAATCGCCTGGTCACATCTGCGTGCCGGCGCGGTCAGGTTGATCGTGGTGGGAGGGCTGCCGGGGTCTGGGAAGTCGACCCTGGCGGGCGCTCTCGCGGACCGGTTGGGGGCCGTGTTGCACAGCAGCGACCGGACCCGCAAGTCGCTCGCCGGCATCGACCCGATGCAGCGCGCGGGCGCGGCGTACCAGGAGGGGATCTACACGCCGGAGTGGACCGACCGGACGTATGACGCGATGTTGGAGCGCGCTGGCCCGCTGCTGGCGCAAGGGGAATCGGTGGTGCTCGACGCGTCGTTCGCCGCACGGCGCCACCGCGAGGCTGCCGAGCAACTCGCCGGGCAGACCGCCAGCGACCTGGTGGCGGTGCGCTGCGAGGCGCCGGACGAGCTGATCCGGGAACGGGTCGCCACCCGAGCGCCCGGCCCGTCCGACGCCGACCTTCCAGTGGTCGAAGAGATGGCTGCAGAGTTCGATCCCTGGCCCACCGCGACCGCCGTGGACACCAGCGGCCCACCCGGCAGCGCCGTGACCCGGGTGCTGCAGCAGATGTTCCCGGTCTGACCGCGTCCGGCGGGCGCGAGAGACGGGCCAGCGCCTTGGGCTGCACCCCGCCCCGCGCGGGTGGCGCCAGTTCCGGGGTTCGGCCGGCACAAGGACCCGCCTGGCGACAGGCTTTCTGACAACAAGCTCACACGCCGGGGGGTGTTGAGTGGCGCAGCCACGGGACGCGTTTTGTCCTGCTCCAGGACCGGCGGGGCGACCATGACAGCCAACAGCTGTCGCGCCTGCTTCGGACCCATGCAAAGCACGGGGGATCGAGGCTGACGATCTTCACGAAGCCGCGTCGACGTCTCGACCGGTGGCGTCGTTGCACGGCGCCGCGTCGTTTACGCGGACCTGCGGGCCGAGCGGCGTGATCGGCTGGTACGGGTGTATGAGGGCACCGCCTGTTTCGTGGCGTCCGGCGGGCGGTCGGTGGCGGCCGCGAAGCTCTCGCGGCAGCCGACTCCGCGACGGGCTCACCGGGACAGGAGACGTCGGTCGCATCGGTACGATGCCTGGGTTACTGCTACTCCGCGCCGCGTGCCTGGACGGCGAGGCGGTCCGCGCTGGGCCGAACGTGTTCAATCAGCTGGCTGGCCTGGCGCCGGAGGCACTGCCGCAGGCTGCACGCGCGAGCGCGATCGCTGAACCGGTGGTGCTGGCGGGCCTGGTCGCGGAGGAACCCGCGTGGCAGGCCTGGGAGCAGGTGCTCACCGGCGGATTGTCGCCGTCCGTCGTGCGGGCTGAGGTCGCGGCAGCCGGGTTGCGCGGTCGTGGTGGCGCGGGATTTCCGGTCGCGGCGAAATGGTCAGCAGCTCTTGCCGAGCCGGTGCCGCGATATGTGGTGGGCAACGGCGATGAGGGCGACCGGGCTCGTACTGCGACCGGCTGCTGATGGAGAGCGACCCCGATCGGGTGCTGGAAGGGCTGGCGCCGGCGGGGTACGCGGTCGGCGCGGAACGCGGCTTCATCCTGGTCCGCTCCGAGTACCCGGCTGCGCTGGCGCGGCTGAGAGCTGCGGTGGCTCGGGCGGAGCGGATCGGCTGCTGGGTCGGCGCATCCGGGGCGGTGAGCACAGCTTCACGGTGGAGATCGTGCAGGGCGCCGGCTCGTACGTCGCCGGTGAGGAGACCGCACTGCTGCGCGCTGTCGAGGGGTTGCGAGGTGCGCGGCGGGGTCGACCCTTCCCTCGCGCCGGGACTTGGCGAAACGGTTCTGTCTCGACCTGGACCAGCACATCGCCACCGGCCATGGGACCTCGACCAGGTCACTTACGGCCTTTCCGGCGGTACGGGGCGGTGCCCGATCTCGCCGCGCCCCCGAATGCCAGACAAACCCCCAAAATGAAACCAAAGTCGTACCAATTGCCGTTGTTGTGAACTTCATAGACGCTCACCTTGTCGGTGAACAGAGAGATCAAGAACGTGATCGGGCTGATGACGCCGTGCCACAGCCCCAACCAGAAACCGGCGATGTACTGGGCGTCCACGTCAGCTACGTTGTTCGGACCCGCAGCGCAGCCGCCCAGGACGACGCTCGCCACGATCAGCAGCACCGCACCGTGAATGCGTGACCCGTTCATCCGTGCCCCCTGTCGCTGTGGAGGGCGACCTGCCGTCGCCCGTGCCTGCCGCTGGTGCTCTCCTCGCCAGGCCCTGTGGGTGAGCGCGCCAGGCCGCGCCGTCACGCGCCGCGCTGGCTGGACGCTGGTGGATCGGGCGGCGCCCGCCTCATGGCTGCGGCAGCCCCTCGTCGACCACCTCGATCGATTCCTCGGGCAGCCGCCGGCCGGTGCGGGCACCGGATTCTGCGTCCGATGGCGCCCCGAAATGGACGACCAGGTGGGATCCGATGCCGGAAAGGATCTGGTGGAGCACGGCGCGTCCGGCAGGCGCCTCGATCAGCGAACTCATCGGTTGCACGGCGAGGCCTTCCTCAGTGGCGGTCAACCACATGGCGGACAGCGCCTCGCCGGCGCGTAGCCATGAGACAGGTTGGTCGCTGTCGCCGAAGAGCACCGCGTAGCGACCCACCGCCGGATAGCTGCGACCGCGTGGCGCCAGCACCGCGCCGGGGATCCCAGCTGTCGCCTGCGTCTGCACACTGGTCCAGGCCCGAAGCTCCTGCCGGTACCCGGAGTCTGCGTATTCGGCGCTCTCCGCGTGCTCCGCGGCGACGAGGGCCTTGCGCACCTGGTCGGTGTTGAGCAGGTGCAGCCATACCCCCTCAGCGGTGGCGGCTTGCCGGATCCGGTCCAGCGCCGACTGCGGGATCGGCACATTCCGCACCGCGCGACGGTCGGTGCGCCGACGCAGTGCCGCCTCGAGCAATCGGGTCGTCCGATCGTCCGGCGGGGCCACCTCGTCGGGTGTGATCAGTGCCAGCAGGTCCGGCCGATCCGGGTCAGGGATCCGCTGGACGGTCGGCCGGTAGCCAGCCACCTCAATGGCCACCCGCGCGTGGTGCAATCCCGCTCCACACGACAACACCATCAGGCGCCCATCCGGATCCGCCAGCTTCAGTTGCCACCGCGGGTCGACATGCAACTCGAGAATGCCGGGCCTCACCCGCCACTGCCAGGGCTGCGTGT
The DNA here is from genome assembly GCA_050701815.1 of Micromonosporaceae bacterium. Classification (GTDB taxonomy): domain Bacteria; phylum Actinomycetota; class Actinomycetes; order Mycobacteriales; family Micromonosporaceae; genus WHSM01. Next base: position 5,933 of record JBOGDL010000052.1, read on the forward strand.
TGTGTATCGACGGCGCGCGCAACGCGACACGAGCGGCGTCTTCGAGAACTCTGTCGGCCGTCACCCGCATCACCTGGTCTTTCACGACGGCTGCGGACGCACCACAGCGACTGGGCAGTGCGAGTGGTGCAGCATCGCTTGGCTCACCGAGCCGAACAGCAGCCCCCGGAACCCACCGACGCCACGGGCGCCGACCACCAGCAGTTGCGCCTCGGCGGACGCCTCCACCAGCACGTGCCGCGCGAGCTGGACCGCGGTCGAGCCGACGACCAGGCCGCTGAACCCGCCCGGCCCCCGGGACCCGACAACCAGCAATGCGGCGTCCCGCCCGGATTCCAGCAGCGCGACTGGGCCGGTGTCCTCGATCAGGCTGGTGTCAACCTCGATGTCTGGTTGGGCGGCATGTGCGGAACCGGCGGCGTCGGTCAGGATCTGCTCAGCGCCCTCCCACAGCCCGTCTCCCGACCCCTTGTGCACGGCCCCCCCGATAGGGGCGTACACCTGCGGCCACACCAGCCCATGCACGACGCGCAGCGGCAGCCGCCGCAGCGCTGCCTCATGCGCCGCCCACACGACAGCCTCGGTCGCCGAGTCCGAGCCATCGGCGCCGACCACCACGTGACTCTGGAAGCGACCAATGTGCTGCGTCATGCATACGTCTTTCCCGAAGTTCACAGGTGCTGAACATCCGTGCCCTGGCCGGCCCCACTAAACTGGTGATGCACCGTCACCCGCGGCCCCGGGTGGCTGGACGTGATCTCCGGCAGCGGCACGCTGGTGAGCCAGAACGTCGCATTTCGTGAATGATCACGAACCGGCGCCGCTGGGCACGAGGCGTTCTCCGTCGCCTTATTCCAGGTCCTGGGGCGAGGTCTTCCGACCGCTCAGCGTGTCTCGGACCCGGTCCACCAGACCCGCGCCTGGATCGAGTGCCATGTTCCACGGCGGACGGTCCGGCGACGCCGGGTGCGGCCGGGTGGGCGCTACCGCTTTGGCAGCCTCAAGCTTGCGCCCCAAGTCCTTGAGCTGCATTTTGTCGCACGCCCCCTGCAGTCGGGGGAATAGGTCCTTCTCTTCTTCGGCTACGTGGTGCCGGATCTCCTCGGCCAACTTGTGCCACAGCTCGTTGAATCTAGGGTCTTCCGAATCAACGGCTTCGAGCGCCTTCATGGTCCGCTCTGCCTCGGCGTGTTCGGCGAGCTCATGCTCAACGATGTCCTCACCGTTCTTGAGAGCCTGCCGAGCGGTGGGATAGAGATACATCTCCTCAGCTACCGAGTGGCGCACCAGTTCCGCGATCACCGTGTCCGCGAGGTCTCTCCGGTGTTGTGCGCTTCCCACGCCGCTTTCCAATTCGACGAAGAGCCGCTCAACCTCACGGTGATCTTGCACCAGAAGGTCGATCATGTCCTTGCCATCGTCACTCGGTTTGCTCGCCTGCTCGTCCATACCCTCCCCCTCGGATGGCTCCACGTGTGTCATCTCGCATACCCGCCGGGTTCGCGGAACACACCTCACACCCCTGCCGCGTTGATCAATAGCGTGCCCCTCGACTTCAAGAAACGCGGCCTGAACCGCAAGCTGGGTCCGCCGGTGCACGACGACCTCGTCGGGCGGGTCTTCACCGCCCGGGCCCCGAACATCACCTGCCTGGTCGACATCGCCATCCGAATCTGAGCGGTCGACAAGCCTGACCGAAGCTGGCCACCGGTCCGGCAAGTGTCTGTTGCAGATCACGGCGATCAAGGGGCCGGATGCGTGTGTCAGGGCATGGGTATCCGCCGGTTTGGTGCTGGTGGCGCGGGCTGGTCGTGAGGGGGCGTGGCGCTGCGACCAAAAGAACGGCGGTAGGCGGCGGGCGTGGTCCTCACCATGGTGTGGAAGCGTCTGCGGAGGTTAGCGGCTGAAGACAGGCCGACTCTGCTCGCGACGGTCTCGACAGGGAGATCGGTTTCTTCTAGGAGGATTCGGGCCGCTCTGATGCGCTGCTGGAGCAGCCATCGTCCAGGGCCTATACCGAGCTGATCGGTGAACCTTCGGGCCAGCGTGCGCGGTGAGATGTTGGCGTGTCCGGCGAGGGCGCTAACGGTGAGGGGCTGGTGTAGCCGTTCGACGGCCCAGTCGAGGAGTGGGGCCAGGGAATCTAGCGGGCGGTCCTCGAGGGCTGGAGCAGCGTACTGCAGTTGCCCACCCTCCCGATGCGGTGGCATGACCATGTGCCGGGCGATCCTTGCGGCGTATGCCGCGCCGTGGTCGGTGCGGGCCAGGTGCAGGCACAGGTCGATGCCAGCCGCGGTGCCGGCGCTGGTGGCGATGTCGCCCAAGTCGATGTACAGCGTGTCGGGTTCGACATGGACGTCGGGGAAGCGGGCGGCGAGTTCTGCGGCCATCCGCCAGTGGGTGGTTGCCCGGCGGTGATCTAGGAGCCCAGTCTGGGCGAGGAGGAAGGCGCCGGAGCAGATCGCTACGATACGGGCGCCCCGCCGGTGGGCTCGGTGTACCGCTTCGATCACATCGGCGTGGGCAGGCTGGTCTCGGCGTTGCCAGCCGGGGATCACCACCGTGTCCGCGGTGTCGAGTGCGACCAGTCCTTGCGCCACCATCATGTCGTAGCCAGCCAGGGTGGGCACGGCACCCGGACGTTGTGTGCAGATAGCGAAGTCGTAGGCGGCGGGCAGACCCGGGCGGGGCACGCCGAACACTTCGGCGGCACATGCCAACTCGAAGGTGGACTGCGGCGGCAGGATCAGCGCGATGACCCGGTGAATACTCATGGCAGGAAAGTATCTGAAGGCGTCATTGCAGACCCTGGGTCGGTAGAGGATGCGCCGCGACAATGGGTCCATGAGAGAAGAACCCGCCGATGTCCAGATCCTGCAAGTTGACGAGGTCGAAGCAGTGGAGGTCGTTCCCGGGATCATCCGGCGACGCCTACCGGCCACGAAGTGGGCGAGCGGGTGGGTGTACGACTTCGCTGCGGATACCGAGTGGCCCGAGGTGGACGTGCACGAGGGCGAGGAACGCTATTACGTGGTCTCGGGAGAGTTCATCGACCGAGGGCAGCGTCTTGGGCCGGGTAGCTATGTGGTGTTTGCCCCGGGAAGCACGCACCGCCCCCGCACGGAGACCGGTGCGCGCATGCTCGGCATCAGCATTCTCACCCCGTAACCGGCCCGCCATCGCACGCGGCGGTCACGGTGACTCGCACCGCCTAGGTGTCAACCTCATGCACGAGGTGCTGTCCGGGCCAGCCATCGGATGGTCGACCGCCAGTACCGCGACCCGGTCCTGGCGGTCGATGGCCGGGCCGATGGTGACGCCCGGGTCCGCCTCGACACGAGGACGTTGGCATCGGCGTCGTCGGCTCGCCGCTGTCGTTGAGTGATGAATCTGGATTCGGTGCGGTGTTGGTTCAACGACGCCAACAGTGCCACGCAGGAGAACAGCGCATAAGCGTGAACTGGGAGCTGGGTGAAGTCTTCGAGACACTCGACGGGAATGATCACGAACCGGCGCCGCCGGGTTCGCGGAACACACCTCACACCCCTGCCGCGTTGATCAATAGCGTGCCCCTCGACGCGATGGCGGATAAGGTGGCCGCCAGGCGTCCGGGGAACCTGATCGGTGCTTGACGTGACACGCGACCCGGCAGGAGGCGCCAGATGCGAGCCCGAGATCTCGCGACCCCGTTCCCGACCGTCGGCTTCGACACCCCCGCTCTGGAAGCGGCGCGCCTGCTGGCGGCTCGCGACCTGCCGGGCCTGATCGTGGTCGACGAGACCGGCCGGCCCACGACGATCCTGGCGGGCACGCAGGTGCTGCGGCTGGTGGTGCCGCCGTACGTGCAAGACGACCCCGCGCTGGCGCGGGTGATTGATGAAGCGGCGGCGGACGAGTTCCTGCGACGGGTCGGGGATCGCACCGTCGCGCAGCTGCTTCCGGACGAGCATCGCGAGCTGCCGGTGGTGGGGCCGGACGCCACGGTGCTGGAGGTCGCCGCGATGATGGCTCGCAGCCGTACCCCTTTGGCGGCTGTCACCAGCCGCGACCAGCCGATGATCGGCGCCATCACCTTGGACGCGTTGCTGGACCGGATGCTCGGCACATGATCCGGCTGGCCCAGCCCTCGCTCCAGCCCCACCACCACCTGCCCCGCCCGGCGGGCGACCGGGCCGGGAGCAACTGTTGAGCAGCGACGGCCAGGGACAGTTGGCGCGACGGCTGCGCCTGCCGGACGCGGTGGTGATCGGCCTTGGGTCGATGATCGGGGCAGGGGTGTTCGCGGCGTTCGCTCCCGCCGCGGCTGCCGCCGGTGCTGGCCTGTTGACCGGCCTCGCCGTGGCCGGCGTGGTGGCGTACTGCAACGCCACCGCTTCTGCTCAGCTCGCGGCGACGTACCCGGTGTCAGGGGGCGCCTATGTGTACGGCCGGAAGCGGCTCGGCGAGTGGTGGGGGTTCGCGGCCGGCTGGGGTTTCGCAGTCGGCAAGACCGCCTCGTGCGCCGCGATGGCGATCACCTTCGCCGCGTACGTGGCGCCGGAGGGCTGGCGTAAACCGGTCGCGATCGCGGCCGTGCTCGGGCTGGCGGCGGTGAACTATCGCGGCGTCACCCGCACCGCCCGGCTGACCCGGGTGCTGCTGGTCATCGTGCTGGCGGTGCTGGCCCTGGTCGTGATCGGCTGCTTCACCGGCGGGACCGCAGACGCCGGGCGGCTGTCTGATTGGGCGGGCCCGGAGGTCAGCTGGCACGGCGTGCTGCAATCCGCCGGTCTGCTGTTCTTCGCCTTCGCCGGGTACGCCCGGATCGCCACCTTGGGCGAAGAGGTCCGCGACCCGCAGCGCACCATCCCCCGCGCCATCGTCACGGCCCTCGCCATCGCCCTGGTGGTGTACGCCGTCGTCGCCGTCAGCGCGCTGCTGGTGCTCGGACCGGAACGGCTGGCCGGGACTGACGCGCCGTTGGCCGACGCGGCACGGGCCAGCGGCTGGGCCTGGGCCGCGCCTGTTGTCGGCGTCGGCGCCGCAGCCGCGTCGCTGGGGGCGTTGCTGGCGCTGATGGCCGGCGTCGGCCGCACACTCCTCGCGATGGCTCGGGAGCGGGATCTGCCTACCTGGCTCGCGGGGGTGCACCGGCGATTTCAGGCGCCGCACCATGCCGAGATCGCCTTGGCGGTCGCGGTGTGCGTGCTGATTCTGATAGCGGACATACGGGACGCGATCGGGTTCTCCTCATTCGGCGTGTTGATCTACTACCTGATCGCGAACCTCGCCGCATTCACCCAACCCCGCGAGCGCCGTCGCTATCCGCGTGCGCTGCAAGCCCTCGGCGCGATCGGCTGCGTGACGCTGGCCGCGACCCTCCCGCTGTCAGCGGTGCTGGGCGGGCTGGCGGTCTTCGCGGTCGGCTTCGGCTACCGCGGCATCCGCCTGGCAACCCGTACGAAGAAAGCCTGATCAGCGCGATTGCGAAAACCGCAACGGCGACGGCAAGCACA
>JBOGDL010000053.1:0-20855 GCA_050701815.1 Micromonosporaceae bacterium
CCCTGCGGCACGCTCGCCGGGGGCGAGAACCGTGCGTGGGCCGCCGCGGCCAGGGCCGCCACCGTGGTGGTGTCCCCGGGCTCTGGGGCCGGTTCAGGTGGTTGGTTCGCGGTGCTGCCGCTCAGGTTGGTGAGCAGCTCGCGCGCGCTCGGTCGGCGTTCCGGAGTGTTGCGCAAGGCGTACGTGACCATGGTCCGCAACGGCTCGGGCACTCGGTCCAACACCGGCTCGTGGTGCAGGATCCGGTAGCTGAGCGCCAACGCGTCGCCATCGCCGAACGGGTGCCGACCGGTCGCGGCGTACGCCACCACGCATCCCCACGCGAACACGTCCGCAGCGGACGTGACCGGCTTGCCCAGGATCTGCTCCGGCGCCATCCAGCCGGGGCTTCCCATGGCGATCCCGGTGCGGGTCAACCCGGACGGCGTGTCCAGGGCGCGCGCGATCCCGAAGTCGATCACCCGGGCGCCCGACAGTGACAGCACCACGTTGCCGGGTTTCAGATCGCGATGCACCAGGCCGGCGTTGTGAATGGAGGTGAGGGCGGCGGCGATGTTGACCGCCACTCCGTACACCATGGACTCGGCGAGCGATCCGCTGCGGCGCACCATCTCGTCGAGGGGCGCCCCTTCGATGTATTCGGTGATCAGGTACGGCCGCCCGTCGGCGTACCCGTGGTCGAGCACCGGCGCGGTGCAGAAGGCGGCCACTCGAGAGGCCAACCGCGCCTCGGCTCGGAAGCGGGCCCGAAAGTGCTCTTCGTGCGCCAGTTCCGGATGGACCACCTTGGCGGCGACCAGGCGGTCTCCCTGATGCTCGGCGGCGGCGAGGTAGACCGTTCCCATGCCGCCGGCGCCGAGCCTGCCGAGGGTCCGGTACGGGCCGATCGCAGCCGGGTCACTCCCGTTCAGCGGCGTCACGCCGCTGGGCAGACTCCGGCGCGGTGCGCGCTCCGCGGGGCGATCTGGCCGGATCTGCACCGGCTGCCTCCTGTCGGCGAGGCGGCAGCCGGCGAATCCAGGCCCGCCTGTCTCCTAACTCAACGCCACAGGGCACGCACGGTGACGCACCGCACCGTGGAGCGCGACAGGTCGGTCGGGTGCGATCGGGTCAGGCGGGTTTCTCAGCGGCGGCGTGGATCTCGGCCATGTCCAGCCCTCGAAGCTGGTTCAGCATCTTGTCCAGCTGGTCGCCGTTCATCACCCCGACCTGTTGGTGCACCAGCACGCTGTCACGGATGAACAGTGTGGTCGGGATGGACGCGATCTCGTATGCCGCCTGAAGCTCGCGCTGCTCTTCGGTGTTGACCTTGCCGAACAGCACGTCCCCGTTACGGTCTGAAGCTCGCTCGAAGATCGGGCCGAACTGCCGGCAGGGTGGGCACCACGACGCCCAGAAGTCGACAACCACGATGTCGTTGTCGTTGACGGTCTCCACGAAGTTGTCTTTGGTGAGCTCCACGGTCGCCATGCGCCGTCCTCCAGTCAGATCTCGGGTTCGGCCAGCGCGCCACAAGGGTCCGACGGCAGCGCTGAGCCCTGGTGCCAGCCGTTTCAACAAGTTCGGTCACAGGTGCTATTCCGCGACTGTACGTGGCGTCGACTACAGGCTGGGGGGTCAGCTGCTCACGGTGTATTCAGCCGGATTGAGCCGGCGGGTGCGCCACCAGTACGAGAAGGTGAACCCGGGCCACAGGGTGCGGTTCTTGCCGTCTGGATCCACGTACCAGCTGCGGCAACCGCCCTTGGACCACACCGCATCGGCCAGGCGGCGCTGCAGCGAGTGATTGAAGTCGGCCTGCGCTGCGCGGCGCACCTCAATGCGTTGGGCGCCACGCTTCAGCAGCCGCAGGGCGCTGCGGATGTAGCGGGTCTGAGCCTCGGCCATGAACAGCACGGAGCTGTGCCCCAGGCCGGTGTTGGGCCCGAGCATCAGGAACATGTTGGGGAAGCCGGACACCGTCGAGCCCAGGTGCGCTTCCGGGCCGTCCGTCCAGGCGTCCTGGATCTTCAGGCCGCCCCGCCCAGTGATCCGCAGGGTCTCGAACCCGGTGCTGACGTGGAACCCGGTGCCGTAAATGATCACGTCTGCCGGGTGCTGGACCCCGTCAGCGGAGACCACGCCGGTCTCGGTGACCTCAGCCAAGCCTTCAGTCACCAGCCGGACGTTGCCGCGTGCCAGCGCTGGGTAGTAGTCGTTGGAGATCAGGATCCGCTTGCAGCCCACCGCGAAGTCCGGGGTGAGCGCCTGCGCCAGCTGCTCGTCCTTGATGTGGCTGCGGATGTGTCGCTTGCCGATCAGCTGCAACACCTTCATGGCTTTCGGGTGCATCATCCCGAACACCCGGAATTCATTACGCCAGTAGATCGTGTGCCGGTGCAGCCGTTGCAACGCCGGCGCCATCCGGTACAAGCGCTGCTCAAACCTGGAGATCTTCCGATCCATCTTGGGCATCACCCAGGCGGGCGTGCGCTGCAGCAGGACCACCTCGGCGGCCTGTTTGGCGATCTCCGGCACGAACTGGATCGCGCTGGCGCCGGTGCCGATGACCGCGACCCTTTTGCCGGTCAGGTCGTGCTCGTGGTCCCACTTGGCCGAGTGGAAGGCCTTCCCGCGGAACCGTTCGACACCGGGCGTCTCGGGGTGGCGCGGCTGGTGCAGCGGGCCCTGGGCGAGCACCAGGGAGCGGGCCAGGATCGTGTCGCCGTGGCTGGTCTCCACCTGCCACAGGTTGGTCTCCTCGTCGAACTCCGCGCTGGCGAACTCGGTGTTGAAGCGGATCCGGGGGCGCAGCTGGTGCTTGTCGACGCAGCGGCGCAGGTAGTCCCAGATCTCCTGCTGCCCCGCGTACATCCGGGTCCAGGCGGGATTCTGCTCGAAGGAGAAGGAGTACAGGTGGGATTGCACGTCGCAGGCGCAGCCGGGGTATGTGTTCTCGCGCCACGTCCCGCCCACGTCGGAGGCCTTCTCGAGAATGGTGAAGTCGTCAATGCCGTCTCTGATGAGCCCGATCGCCACGGACATGCCGGAGAATCCAGCGCCGACGATGACGGCCGATATCGGCTTTGGCTGGGCGATGTGAGTCATCTGCGGCCTTTCCCGTGCGGTGCTTCGGTGACATGTCGGATCGGCTTCAGGGGGCGCTCTAGGGCGAACTTACTTCGAGTAAGATACTCCAGGTAAGTTACTCCGCGAAAGGTGTACGCTCCCACCATGCCGAGCCCAGGCGACAGCCCTCCCGACGCGGCTCAGGGCCAGCGGCCAACGCGTCGCCGGATGCCACGTGCCGATCGGGAGCGGCAGATGCTCGCCGTGGCTGAGCAGGTCTTCGCCGAGCGGGGATACCGGGACGCCTCGATGGACGAGATCGCCGGCCGGGTCGGCGTCACCAAGCCGATGCTGTACGCGTACTTCGGGTCCAAGGAAGGGCTGCTGCTGGCGACCATCGTCAAGTTCGGCACCGACCTGACCGCTCACATCACGGCAGCCGTCGCCGATGCGGTGTCCCCCCGCCAGATGCTGTGGCGCGGGGTGCACGCGTACCACGAATTCGTCGCCGGGCACGAGCAAGGCTGGGCGGTGGTGCGGGAACTGGGTAACCGGTCAGCCAACGATGAGGTGGAAGCCGTGCGGCGGGACCTGTCCCGGCTGATCGCGGGGCTGGTCGCGGGGCAGGCGCCGACGATTCCGGAGACCGAACGCGAGGCCTGGGGGGAGATCATCGTGGGCGCCTGCGAGCGGGTGGAGCTGTGGCGCCAGGCTCGGGGCGACGTGTCCCCAACCCAGGCGGCGGACCACGTGCTGACGGCGTTGTGGCCCGGGCTTGAAAGTCGTGCCGCGGCGTACGGGTTGGATTTGGAAGGGACGTCCGATCTTTCGCGTAGAAGCGCGTCCACAGGACTGTCCGCATAACTGCTGGGCAGCTTGTCGCAACCATCGTTGTGTGACCGCTTTGCGGCAGTCGGTCATCATTGATGCCCGCTTGTTGACAGCGGCCTGATTCCTGTTGTCTCCTAGCCTCCCCGCATCGGGGCGGGGCGGCGACACCGCCGGCTTGGGTTGCGTGGACATTCTCTGACGCGCCTGCGACCTCGCAGAACGCGTTCAAGGCCGCCGGCGGCGCCGAGGTAGGCGTCGGAGCGCCCCGGGCCGGACGTGACGTCCGTGGCACAGGCACAGATCTTGATCAAGCTGCGAGGCCAGATGAGGCTGCAAAGATGAGTGTCGGGGGATCGCATGAGTCGACTCGCCCACCGATCAGTCGAAGAACCCGGACCATCCTGGTTTACCTGGCGCTCGCCGTGCTGCTCGCCCCGATGACGTACATCTTCATGGGTTTCTGGTCCATGGCCGAGCAACGAGCTGGTGCGACCGCGGTGGAACGCAGCGGCGCCCGGATCCTCAATCCGCTGACACGCCTGATCGGCGAGCTGGCGAACGCGCAGTCGAGCGCGGTGACTGGCGGAGAGGTCGACGCCGGGCCGCTGACCGCCGCGGTGAAGAAGGTCGACGCCGCCAACCAGCGGGAAGGCGCCGCGCTCGGAGTCGGCCAGCGGTGGCTCCAGATTCGCAAGTCGGTACGCGACGCGGCCGGAAAGAGCGTCGATGGTCAGCAGGCGTTCGACACGTACTCGAAGGTGAGCGCCCAGGCTCTCGCGCTGGTCTCCAGCGTCGGCAACGCGTCGCAGCTGTCGACCGCCGCCCACCCGGAGGCGTCGGGCGCCCTGCTGCGGCTCCCCGAGGTGATCGTCCACTCAGGGCAGGTCGCGGACCTGGTGGCGATCTCGGCCGGCTCCAACGGCAAGGACGATGAGGCTTCGAAACTCGTACGAGTGGCGCTGGACCGGATCCTGGTGGCGCGTGAGGCGGTCACCCAGGGGCTGCGACAGGGTCAGGGCTCGGCTTTCAGCAGCGCCGCCGGGTTTGACGCTCTTGATCAGTTTTCCAGCGCGCTGCGCCACCTGACGCGCTCAGCGGAACCTGCCGCTGACGGCGGCGAGATCGATTCGAAGCGGGTGCGTGACAGCGGCGCCCAGGTGCGCGAAGGAGCGCTGCTGCTCTCGGCGCAGGTGGCCGCCGACCTTGAATCCAGGCTGGGCAGCCAGCTGACCGAGCTGAGCCGGGAGCGAGCAGGGGTGTTGGTGGCGGCCGGATTGGGGCTGCTACTGAGTATCGCGTTGATCTGGTTGAGCCTTCCCGGCCCGCAGCGCCGGGAACATTCGCGGGTCACGCATCACAGCGGCGACGATCCGGATCGCACGCGTAACCCAGACGACGCCCACCTGGCCGCCAGTGAGTTGGCCAACGCCCACCACCTGCTGAACCGGGCCGAGCTGATACACGTCGGTCGGGCCGTCCGCGCCGCCCAGAGGGGAGCCGACGATGCCTTCAGGTGAGTCAGGTCTGTTGGGCCGCGCCAGCATCCGGGACAAGCTCAACCTGCTGCTGCTGGGGCCGGTGCTGGCAACCGTGCTGTTGGCCGCCCCGGTCGTGGCGAACCAGGTTGACCAGGCCCGTACCTACTCGGGCACCGCGAACGCGGTCTTCCACGCGGTGCACGTCTCCGACATGCTGCACGCCCTGCAACGGGAGCGCCTCGCCGCCGTCGCCTATCTCAACAACGCCGGCACGGACCGGCAGGAGTTGTTGCTCCGGCAAGCGACGGTCGACGACGAGATGGCCAGGTTCAACGCCGACATGGCCCCGGAGCTGCCGACCGACCATGTCAAGGAAGCCATGGCCGCGTTACGCCACCTGGACCGGGCGCGTCGCGGCTCGCTGGCCAGGACCGCTGATTCCGCTGACATTTACCAGGTGTATGGGCGGATCATCGAGTCCACGGTGGGCGCGCTCGGGATGCACCACCACAACTCGGACGAGAGGGCGCCGAGCCGGCCATTGGAGATTGTGGACTCCGCGGTGCGGTTCAACGAGCAGAGCAGCCGGATCTCAGCCGCGTTGATGATCACATCGGAGGACAAGAAGCTGGGCAGGCAACTGCTGGGCGAGGCGGTCACGCTGCGCCGCCTGCACAGCGAGCGGTTCCTGGCGGCTGCCGACCCGCCCCACATCGCCCTGATGCGATCGGTGAACGACAGCGACTCGACGAAAGAGCTTGACCGTCTCGTCGAGCAAGCCCAAAACACCGAGTCCGCGCTGCCTGGGAGCTTCACCGCCACGACTGACGAAGTCACAGACTCCCAGGCGATGATGCGGGAGATGATGGTGGCGCGGGTGGTGCGCCAGATCCACGCGGACTCGGTCAGCGAGGCAGACCGGGCCGCGGTTGTGGCCTGGGGGGTCGGTGTCGCCACCTCGTTGGTGATCGTGTTGGTGATCGCGCTCGGGGTCGCCGTCAGCCGTTCCATCGCCAACCCGGTACGCCGGCTCACCGATGCGGCAGGGGCAGTCGCGGCGCTCACCAGCGCGGAGCTTGCGAGAGTCTCGGACGAGGAGCATGTCGAACATCGACCAGTGCACCTGACCGCAATACCGGTGACCTCGAAAGACGAGGTCGGGGAGCTGGCCACGGCCTTCAACAAGGTGCAGTCCACCGCCGCGATGATGCTCGAACGCCAGGTGCTGACCCGGCGCAACGTGAGCATGATGTTCGCCAGCGTGGCCCGTCGCACCCAGAACCTGGTCGGCGGTCAGCTGTCCCTGATTGACCAGCTCGAACGAAACCAGCAGGACCCCGCCCTGCTGGCTGAGCTGTACCAGCTTGACCACCTGTCGATGCGGCTGCGGCGCAGCGCGGAGAGCCTGCTCGTGGTGTCCGGAGTCAAGGACGAGACCCGTCTGGCGGTCCCGGCTCAGCTCGCCACGGTGCTTCGCTCCGCGCTCGCCGAGATCGAGGACTTCCAACGGGCGCGTCTGGTGTCCATTTGCGACGCCACGATCGCCCCCGACGCCGTACCCGACCTCTCGCTGCTGTTCGCCGAGCTGCTGGAGAACGCCACCTCGTACTCGCCGCCGACCACTGTGGTGGGCGTGTCAGCCGACTACACCGACGCCGGGTGTCGGGTCAGCATCATCGACCACGGGATCGGGATGCCGCAGGAGCAGATGATCGAGGAGAACCGGCGGTTTGTGCAGCGGGAACGCCTCGACCTCGCCCCCACCGCCACGCTGGGCCTGTTCGTGGTGGGTCGGCTCGCCCGGCGGCACGGGCTCGGGGTCACGTTGTGGTCCACCCTGGGTGGTGGAGTCACCGCCGTGATCGACCTGCCGAGTCGGCTGCTGACGGTGGAGCCGACTCAGCTGTGGGGTCACCCGGAGCGTCAGGCGTTGCCGGCCGCTGGGGTCTGGCAATCAGGCCAGGTCCGGCCCGCGTCGCTGGATCCGGCAGCAGGTGCGCCCGTTCAATCGCCGATGCCGGTGGGGGCCCAGGAGGGCTTCACGTGGTTCGCGGGTGAAGCACCCCACCACGCACCGCACCCGGACGGCCCGCAGCATCCGAGTGGCCCGCAGCACCCGGGCGCCCCGCAGTATCCGAGTGGCCCGCAGCACCCGGGCGGTTACTCGCCGCCGCCCGGCGCTCCGACGCCAGGGGCGGCCGCCACGCCTGACGAACCACCCCTTCACCGCGGTGGATTGACCCGTCGGGTGCCGGGAGCCAATCTCGCCGTGCCGCAACCTCGGAGCGGGGACGCTGCTCCGGCCCCTGCTGAGACGCCGCGGATGCTTCGAGACCCCGAGCGGGAGCGGATGACGCTGGACGCGTTCGCCTCAGCGGTGGCCCGAGCCGCCGATGTGACTGACACTGGTCAACACCACGAGACCGGTGGGAGGCCTATTGTGTGGCCGCCCGAGTCCGGCGCTCCTGTTGAGGAGGAAAGCACACGATGAGCACCGCACCGTACGCCAGCATGGAGGTGCAGAACTTCAACTGGCTGCTGAGCCGGTTCGCTTCGGACACCGCCGGAGTGATCGAGGCGATAGCGGTCTCCGCTGACGGTCTGTTGATGGCGACTTCGGCAAGCAATGGAGGGCGGCAAGAGGCCGAACGGCTCGCCGCCATCGCCTCCGCGGTCATGAGCCTTGCGACGGGGGCGTCCCGGTGCTACCCGCTGGGTGACCCGGACAAGGTCATCATCGAGTTGAGTCATGGCTGGGTGGTGGTGAGCACGATCAGCGCTGGATCGCTGCTGGGGGTGCTCGCGTCCAAACAGGCCAACCTGGGAAATGTCGCGTACGAGATGGCGAGGTTCACCAACCGTGCGGGGAGCGTGCTCACGCCCCAGCTCATTGAGGAGCTGAAGATCAGCGTCAGCGCATGAGCGCGATGGACGATCCCCGCCAGGACCCGTACGCCAGCGGGGGTGGTGGGTGGCAGCAAGGCGGCGGGTGGCACGACACCGCAGCGGCGCGCGAAAGCGGCGAGTGGCAGGACAACGGCTGGCAGGAAAGCGGAGCGGCGCCCGAGGACGGCTCCGAGAATGTGCCGCCGCGCCTGGTGCGGCCCTACATACCTGGGCAGGGGCCGGTTCCTGAACCGCGGGGCGACATCGACCATCGGTACCGTGTCTGGCGGCGCCTGAGGGAGAGGCTTCGACCCGACCTGGAGGATTCGCCGCCTGTTTCCCATCACGATGAAACCGGTGACCACCAGCCCGAGGAGCCGGCTTCGAACTGGCCAGGTCCACGGTTGGCACTGGACTGGGGCGACCGGAGCGAGTTCGGTCGAGCTGCCGGCGCAGGGCCGTCGCCGCCGCTGCCGCCTCGTCCGCCTGGCCCTGCCGGGCCAGTCGGGTCTTCTGAGCCGCCCCCGTCCTATGGGCCTGCTGAGCCGCCTCAGCCGCACCCGCGGTCTGCGACTCCCGGGTCGCCTCAGCCCCCGCCGGCTGGGCCTGCTGGGTCGCCTGGCCGGTTTGAGCCTGGTCCCGCAGCGGGGCACGAACCCCGGCCTGCCGCCGTTGCTGACCAACCTGGCGACGCCGTCAGCCCGGTGCGCCCGTATCTGCTGACCTCGGGACGCGTACGGCCGATCGACGAGACTTTGGCGATCGAGGCCCAGGTGGTGACGACGCGACTGGGGAAGGCCAACGCCACCCGGCTCGCCTTCGAGCAACGCGACATTGTCGAGCTCTGCGTCGACCCACATGCCGTTGCGGAGGTGGGCGCCCGTCTCGGGTTGCACATCGGGGTGGCCCGGGTCTTGGTGGGGGATCTGGCCGCGCACGGCTACCTCGCGGTGGCGAACCCGGCGAGCGACCTGTCCCGCGACGCGCACACGATCGAGAGAGTGATACGTGGACTTCAACAATTTCGCTGAGCACCCGCCGCCGGTCGACGCGAGATCATCACGTAGGCCGCCGATACCCGTCAAGATCGTCATCGCGGGCGGATTCGGGGTCGGGAAGACCACGGCGGTCAGGTCGATCTCCGACATGGAGCCGTTGACCACCGAAGCGGCGGTGACCGACCCCCGGGGGCAGGACGACACCAGCCAGGTGCCGCACAAGAGGTCCACCACGGTGGCCTTGGACTTCGGTTGGCTGACGATCGACACGGACCTGAAGCTCTACCTGTTCGGCACTCCTGGGCAGGACCGGTTCAGCTTCATGTGGAACGACATCGTCACGGGTGCTCTGGGCGCTTTGGTGATCGTTGACACTCGTCGGCTGGATGACTGTTATCCGGCGGTCGACTACTTCGAGCAGGCCCGCATGCCTTTTGTGGTGGCCATCAACCGGTTCGACGGGATGCTCAGCCATAGCGTGGAGGATGTGCGGTGGGCGCTGGCGATTGACCCGGCTGTCCCGGTGGTGGCTTTTGACGCAAGGGACCGACTATCCGTGCGCGACGCTTTGCTGGCCGTGTTGAACCAGGGACTGCGGTTAGCTCGGACGATGACTCTCCGCTAGGCCGCGGAGATATTCCTCACGTCAGGCAAATTCTCCATTACGCCAGGTTAACCGACTGTTTGCTTTACGGCTTTCGGGTGTCTTTTTTCCAGGGGCGGATCCCTATATTGGTCCTTAGATGACGCCGCAGGAGGTGGCCAAGATGGCGAAGGCGGTGGTCCAGCTTCGCAAGGACGTGAGCCGGCAGGCGCGGATGGCTCATCTGCTGGCGCGTTGGTTGGTGCGTCCCGTCTTCGCTGCCGTCCCGTTGACGCCGTGGAGCATGCGGGTGATCGGCGTCTTGGAGCGCGCCGCGCTGCAACGGCCAGCGCCCCGCTGGGCCAGCGTTGAGCCGGTGCAGTTCGGCGACTTCGAAGCCGAATGGGTGCGCTCAGAGCCCGCCGCGTTCGAGCAGGTTGCTGGCGAGCACGTGGCCGACACCGGCGCCGCGAAGCGACACCTCCGTGACAAACCGACCCGGGTAGCTGGCAAAGACAAGCCTGCGGTGAGGGCTGCCGGCAAAGCCAAAACCGCCGTGAGCTCGACCCCGAAACGTGGCAAGGTCGCCACGAAGAGCAGCGCCGCCTCGACTGGCAGAGCCGCCTCAGTCGGCGCCGCGGCCTCGGTTGGCGGCGCCGCTGGCAGTGCCGCCGAAAACGGCGCGGTGCTGTACTTCCACGGCGGCGGCTTCCTGTTCTGCGGCCTGGGCACGCACCGTCCCGCGGTCGCCTCAATCTCCCGAGCCTCCGGCCTGCCAGCGCTTTCGGTGGCGTACCGGCAGCTCCCCACTGTGCAGTTGAGGGGCTCGATCGCTGACTGTGTGGCCTCGTACCGGTTCCTTTTGGACCAGGGGACGGACCCCGAGAAGATCGTGCTCGCTGGTGATTCCGCCGGCGGGCACTTGGCTTTCGCGGCCACGTTGCAGGCAATCTCCGAGGGCCTGCCGAGGCCGGCGGGGATCGTGGCGATCTCGCCGTGGCTGGATCTGGACTGCGAAGCCAAGCTGTCCCACCCCAACGGGGCGCGGGACGCGTACGCGCCGGTGAAGCGGCTGCCCAAGATCGCGGAGATGATCGCCGGCGGGGTGACTCCGATCGATCCATTGCTGTCGCCGGTGAACCACGACCTGTCGGTGCTTCCCCCAGCGCTGATCATCGCCGCTGAAGGCGAGATCCTGCGGTACGACAGCGAGTTGATGGCGGAGCGGCTGGCGGCCGCCGGGGTGCCCTGTGTGCTCCAGATCTGGGAGGGTCAGGTGCACGCGTTCCCAGTGGCGGTGGGCCTTTTCCCGGAGGCGGGGCAGGCGATTCGAGAGATCGGCAGCTTTGTGCGGGGCCTGGTGGAGGGCCGCGTCCTTCCCGTGTCCGAAGCCTCTTGACCCCCCCGACAGCCCACCAGAGCGCACCCCGTCACTGAGCAGCGCTGACATCCCGGCGCGCTGAAGCCGCGGCGCCTGCCGGAAATCTGGCGGGCCCGTGAACCCTGCAGCGCGCGGGTCCGGCTGCTGGGTTCACGGGCGCGGGCTGTCCTTATCGTCAGGCGGCGGCCTTGGGCGCTTTCCGTTCGGACAGCAGCAGGTTGGTGTCGCCGAATTCGTGCCAGAGGTATCCGTGCTCCAGCGCCGCCTGGTACGCCATCCGCACCAGCCGGGGGCCGGCGACCGCCTCGAGCAGCAACAAGTGGGACGCGTCCGGCGCGTGCAGGCCGGTGATCAGCGAGTCGACCGCACGGGTTGGCCGGTCCGGCCCGATCACCAGGTTGGTCCAGCCCCCGGCGCCGCTCGCGACGCCGTCCGCGCCGACCGCCGACTCCAGGGCGCGAGTCGCGGTGGTGCCCACGGCGATCACACGGCCCCCTCGCGCGCGGGTCCAATTCACCACGTCGGCGGTGACAGCGGGCACCCGGAACCATTCCGGCAGCGGCAGTTCGCCAGATTCCTGGGACGAGACGCCGGTGTGTAGCGTGACCGGCGCGATGAGCACGCCCGTTGTGGCGAGCCGGGTCACCAGGTCGGCGCTGAACGGCCGGCCCGCGCTGGGCATCTCGGCGCTGCCAGGCTCGGTGGCGAACACTGTCTGGTACGACGCCAGGGGCCAGCGGTCGGCCACGTACCCGTACCGGATGGGTCGTCCTTCACGGGTCAGCACCGT
The DNA here is from genome assembly GCA_050701815.1 of Micromonosporaceae bacterium. Classification (GTDB taxonomy): domain Bacteria; phylum Actinomycetota; class Actinomycetes; order Mycobacteriales; family Micromonosporaceae; genus WHSM01. The sequence continues at coordinate 11,996 of JBOGDL010000053.1, forward strand.
CTCCAGCGCCCCCTCCGCCTGTGCCCGCCACAGCCGGTTGCGGTCGTCGGCTCCGGGTTCCGGGTAGCCGTTGAGCAGGGTGAGCGCCACCACCGCCGCTTCGCTCTCCGTGGTCGCGCCGGGGTGGCTCACCTCGATTCGGTCTCCGGGCGCGGCGTCGAGTACGGGTTGTGCGGCGTCGGGGGCCGTACGCAGCTCGATCGCCCACTCCCGCCGGGCCTGCTCACCCCCGAGCGGTGTCGACACGTGCACCACCACGGGCGTCCGGCCCGGGCCGACCGTGCCGTCGACCGCGGCGGCCTGGGTTCCCGAGGTGTTCACCACCAGCAGGTCGCCGGGGGAGAGGTAGTCGGGCAGGTCGCGGAACTCGGCGTGGTCGATGCTGCCCGGGCTACGTGCCACCAGCAGCCTGACCTGGTCCCGGGCCAGCCCGCGCGCCTCCGGTGGAGCGTGCGCCGCCAACGTGTCCGGGAGCGCGAAGTGGGTCCGAGGACGCGGGGTCGGGCGGCGTGCCCGGTCACGGGTGTGACCGCGGCCCTGGGCGCTCTGCGGCAGGTGGCTCTGGGCGCTCTGCAGCGGCGGCGCGCTCATGCGATCACCCCCAGCTTGGACGCCTGGTACCGACCGCTCGCGGGCCGCGCGTCGATCAGGTGCAGCAGCGCCGGGGTGACCGCGTCAGGCACCGGCCGGTCGGAGATGTCTTCTCCGGGAAACGCCTGCTGGTGCATCTCGGTGCGCATGTCGCCGGGGTCGAAGGCGTACACCCCGAGGTCTGGGTGTTCGGCGCCGAGGATGTTCGTGAGCTGGTCCAGCGCCGCTTTCGCGGAGCCGTACCCACCCCACCCCCGGTACGGCTCGATCGCGGCGTCCGAGCTGATGTTGATCACGATCCCGGCCGCGTCGCCGAGCTTCGGCAGCAGCAGCTGGGTCAGCGCCAGCGGGGCGAACACGTTGACTTCGTACACCTGCTGCAGGGTCGTCAGCGGGTATTCCGCGAGGGCCGGTTGCGGGCTCGGCCCCAGCAGGCTGGCGTTGTTGACCAGTAGGTCCAGGCGCCCGCTGGGGAGCGCGTCGGCGAGCTGCTGGCGGTGCTCCGGGTCGGACACATCCCCGGCGATCGCGGTGACCTCGGTGGACTCGCCGAGTTCGGCGGCGGCTCGTCGTAGGGCTGGCTCGCCGCGGGCGTCGATTATCAGCGTCCAGCGCCGTGCGGCGAGGGCGTGAGCGGTGGCCAGGCCGAGACCTGCGGAGGCTCCGGTGATCACGGCGACGGGCCGGCTTGGGGCGCTCATGGTTGTCTCCTTGGCTGTGGTCGATGGCTCCGGTGCGGCGTTGCGGCCGTGGTGAAAGTCTTCAACCTGAAGCAAACTTTAAGTCAACGGCTTGTGGCACAGGACGCAGTCGCGTGCCGGGACGCGGGGCCGTGCGCGGCGCGGCTACTCGCAGGTAAGGTGGCCGACCACCAGCACTAACGCTACGAAAAATGGGAATGTCTCCGGGCATAAGGCGTGAGCTATGAGCACATGTCAGCGGCGTGTGGCCAACCGGAGACGGTGCGACACCGCACGCGACAATTCGCGGGGCGCCGGACAGCGAGGAGACGAGGGTGGGAGAGCGGCAGCACCTGCTGAACGGGATGGCGACCAGCGCCCAGGCAACCGCCTTGCGGGCGCTTTACGCGCTGCCCAAGTCGGCACGCCGAGCCTTGGCCGGCCGGCCCACCCGGCTCGCCGGTCGACAGCTCGACCCCGACATGCAGCTCTTCCTGAAACTGCAGCGGCTTTCCGGGCGCAACCTCGGCGGCGGAGACTCCCTTGCGGCGCGCCGGGCGCTGGAAGAGGGCGACGCCATCATCCGGGGACGGCTGGTGGAGCCGGTGACCGTCCGGGACCTGCGAATCCCCAGCCCCCACGCGGATGATCCGATGGCGGCCCGGCTCTACACACCCGAGCCGGTGGCGCCCAGGTCAGGCTTGCTGGTCTTCTACCACGGCGGTGGTTGGGTGGTCGGAAGTCTGGAGAGCCACGACAATGTGTGCCGGTTCCTGGCCCGGCACTCCGGGGTGCGGGTGCTGTCGGTGGCGTACCGGCTGGCGCCGGAGCACCAGTTCCCAGCGGCGGCCGATGACGCGCTGGCCGCATTCCAGCACGCTGCCAGCCACGCCGACGAGCTGGGGGTCGACCCGGCCGCGATCGCGGTGGGAGGCGACAGCGCCGGAGGGAACCTCGCGATCGCGGCGGCGCTAGGCGCGGCTGAGGCCGGCGGCGTGCGGCCCGCGTACCAACTGTTGTTCTATCCGGCCACCGACCACACCACATTCCGGCGCTCCCGGGAGCTGTTCGGGGAGGGGCTCTTCCTCACCGACGCCAGCATGACCTGGTTCGCCAATCACTACGTGGGCGGAGCCAATCCCGCGGATCCCCGGATCTCCGTGCTGCTGGCCCCGAACCTGGCTCAGCTTCCGCCCGCGTACCTGGCAGTCGCTGGTTTCGACCCGCTCTGCGACGAAGGAGAGGCGTTCGCCAAGAAGCTGGCTGAGGCGGGTGTGGAGGTCACGTTCCGCTGCTTCGACGATCTGATTCACGGGTACGCCAACTTCTTCGGTTTCAGCAAACGAGCCCGAGAGGCGTTGGGCGACGCCGCGTTGGCGTTGCACCGAGCGGTGGGGATGCCACGGCACGACGTGCTGCAACCGGACGCGCAGCAGAGCCTGTGATCCGAGGCTCGGGCAACGTCACCGCGCGTGCTCGACCCGATGGGCCTTGAGGGCCATCCGCTCAGCGTATGCGTCGGGTGCGACGGATTGAGGCCGCTGGCAGCGGCAGGGCCCAGGCGCCCCGGGCCGGTGCGGTTCATCGGCCGCCGGTGAGCAGCGTGACGGTGTCCTGCGCGATCTCAATGTCCTCCCGGGTCTGGACGCGATAGCTGCGCACGGTGGCGGCAGGGCCGGTCAACTCGACGTCTGCGTGCTCGTTCGTGGCGGCGGCCTGGTTGGTCCCGGTGTCGAGGCGTACCCCCATGAATTCCAGGCCCTCAGCGGCCCCGGCGCGGATCTGCGAGGCGTGCTCGCCGATGGCGCCGGTGAACGCGAGCGCGTCCAGCCCGCCCATCACCGCGGCCATCCCGGCGATCCCGGCGCGCAGCCGACGCAGGTACACCTCGATCGCGAGGCTGGCGGCCTCGTCGCCGGCGTCGGCCAGGTTCAGGACCGTGCGCATGTCAGCGTTTCCCGCCAACCCCGCCAAGCCGGATTCGTGGTTCAGCCCGTGTTCGACCTGATCGGGGGTGAGCCCGGCGCGGCGGATCAGCCACAACACCAGGCCCGGGTCCACGTTGCCCGACCGGGTCGCCATGGCCAGCCCCTCCAGCGGGGTGAACCCCATGGTGGTGTCCACGCAGCGGCCGTTGTGGATCGCGGCGAGCGAGGCCCCGGCGCCCAGATGGCAGCTCACCAGCCGCAGCTCGCCCGTACCACCGATCTCACTGCCACCGGGCCCGACCTGCACCAACGCGGCGACCCGGCGGGCGACCCAGGCGTGCGAGAGGCCGTGGAACCCGTACCGCTGGATCGGGTGGCGCCGCCACGACTCAGGCAGCGGGTACGTGACCGCAGCCTCCGGCATGGTGCGGTGGAACGACGTGTCGAAGCAGGCGACGGCGGGCAGATCCGGCCGTGCCTGGGTGAGCGCGCGAGCCGCTCGCAGCGCGGGCGGTTGGTGCAGGGGCGCCAGGTCGGCCAGTTCCTCGAGCTGCTTGAGCACCTGCTCGTCGAGCAGGGCGGGCCCGGTGAACTCCGCGCCACCGTGCACGATGCGGTGCCCCGCCGCGTCGACGTCGGGAGCATCGGAGATCAGGTCGCTGATCGCCTGGTCAGACAGCTCCGAGACCGGCGGCTCGTCCCGGCTCCAGATTCGCGCCGGCTCGGCGTCAGGCCCTCGGTCGTGGTCGGAGCCGTCGTCGACCTCCAGCACCCGCAGCTTGAGGCTGCTCGACCCGCTGTTGACCACGAGAATTCTCATCATCTTCCTTTCGGGCTGTGTCACCGGCTGTGCGCCCACTCGGCCGTCCAGTCACGGATGTCCGGGGCGTCTTCACCGTGCTGCCTGGTGTACGCGCGGCACCTGGCGCGTTCCTCGGTCATCCGCTGCCGCAATCCCGACTGGCTGGACCCCAGGCCGGTGCGGTCGATCACGTCCAGCACCAGGTGGAAGCGGTCCATCTGATTCATCATCAGCATGTCGAACGGGGTCGTGGTGGTCCCTTCCTCTATGTAGCCGCGCACATGCAGGTTGCGGTGATTGCTGCGCCGGTACGCCAGGCGATGGATCAGCTGCGGGTACCCGTGGTATGCGAAGATCACCGGCTTGTCCGTGGTGAACATGGCGTCAAAGTCCTGGTCCGGGAGGCCGTGCGGGTGCATCGATGGCGGTTGCAGCCGCATCAGGTCCACCACGTTGACCACCCGCACCTTCAGCTGAGGCAGGTGACGCCGCAGCAGGTCGGCCGCGGCGAGAGTCTCCAGCGTGGGGACGTCACCGGCGCAGCCGAGCACCACGTCGGGGGCTTCGTCACGTCCGACGCCCGCCCATTCCCAGGTGTCCAGGCCGCGGCGGCAGTGCTCGACGGCGTCATCCATCGACAGCCACTGCGGCGCCGGCTGCTTACCCGCCACCACCACGTTCACGTACTGCCGGCTGCGCAGGCAGTGGTCCATGGTGGCCAGCAGGGTGTTCGCGTCCGGTGGCAGGTAGACCCGGATGATCTCCGCCTTCTTGTTCACCACGTGGTCGATGAAGCCCGGGTCCTGGTGCGAGAAGCCGTTGTGATCCTGCCGCCACACGTGGCTGGAAAGCAGGTAGTTCAAGGACGCGACAGGGCGCCGCCACGGCACCTCGCCGCTGATCTTCAGCCACTTCGCGTGCTGGTTGAACATCGAGTCGACAATGTGGATGAACGCCTCGTAACTGGTGAAAACCCCATGCCGACCGGTGAGCAGGTAGCCCTCCAGCCAGCCCTGGCAGAGGTGCTCTGAGAGCACCTCCATCACCCGTCCGTCTGGGTCCAGGTGGTCGTCGGACGGGTTCCGCCGCGCGTCGAACGCCCGTCCCGTGACCTCGAACACCGGGTCCAGGCGATTCGACTTCGCCTCGTCCGGGGCGAAGATCCGGAACTGGCGCCGGTTGGCGTCGATCACATCGCGCAGCCACTCCCCGAGCTTGCGGGTCGGCTCGGCTGTCACCGCGCCGGGGGCGGGCAGGCTCACCGCGTACCGGCGAAAATCAGGAAGTCGCAATGGCCGCAGCTCGCCGCCGTTGGCGATCGGGTTGGCGCTCATCCGGCGCTCACCGCGCGGAGGCCAGGCGCGGATCGCCGCGACCGGAGCCCCGTCGGGGTCGAACAGCTCTTCCGGGCGGTAGCTGCGCAGCCACTGCTCCAGCATCGCCAGGTGACCGGGGTTCTCCCGCACCTCGCTCAGCGGCACTTGATGAGCGCGGTACGTGCCCTCGACCTGCTCGCCGTCCACCACCCGGGGACCGGTCCAGCCTTTGGGTGTGCGCAGCACGATCATCGGCCAGCGCGGCCGGTCGCTGTCCTGGGTACGGCCAGCGGCGCCGTCGCGCGCCTGGCGCTGGATCCGGGCGATCTGATCAAGTGCCGCGTCCAGCGCGCTGGCGAGTTGCTGATGCGCCAGCGCGGCCCGAATCCGCCCGCTCGCGTCGGCGCCGTCCTTCGGGCCCGTGGACGCTTCGGCGTCCTGGTCGGCGGCGCCGGCGGCAGGCTCCCCGTCGACGATCAAGGGCTGATATCCGTGACCGCGGAGCATGTCGACCAGGTCGGCTTCGGGGATCCGGGCCAGCACCGTCGGGTTGGCGATCTTGTAGCCGTTGAGGTGCAGCACCGGCAACACCGCGCCGTCCCGCGCCGGGTTCAGGAACGCGGTGGAGGCCCAGCTGCCTGACAGCGGGCCGGTCTCGGCTTCGCCGTCGCCGACCACGCACACCGCGAGCAGGTCGGGGTGGTCGAAGACGGCGCCGTACGCGTGAGCCAGCGAGTAGCCCAGTTCGCCGCCCTCGTGGATCGAGCCGGGCACTTCCGGCGTGACGTGGCTGCCGATCCCGCCCGGAAATGAGAACTGGCGAAACAGTTGCCGCATTCCGTCCAGATTCTGGCCGACTGTCGGGTGCAGCTCCCCGTACGTGCCATCGAGCCAGGTGTTCGCCACGATCGCGGGTCCGCCGTGGCCGGGGCCGGTCACGAAGATCGCGTTCAGGTCGCGTTCCGAGATCACCCGGTTCAGGTGCGCGTACAGCAGGTTCAGGCCTGGGCCGGTGCCCCAGTGCCCGAGCAGCCGGGGCTTGATGTGCGCTGGGAGCAACGGCTCAGCAAGCAGCGGGTTGTCCAACAGGTAGATCTGCCCGGCTGTCAGGTAGTTCGCCGCCCGCCACCACATGTCGATCAGGTGAAGCTGATCCGCGTCCAGCGGCGGCGCCCTGGTCACGTCGGTAGCCATACTGATCACCCTCACGGCACACGCCTGAGGTCGCAATTCGAACGCTGCCCCCAGCCCGGCTCGCTCAGCCAGCCAAGGCAGCCCGCAGGTTCACCGGGCCGGTTCCAGGTCGGCGCCGGCTTCGAGGATGGTCAGGCGCTGGGTGGCTCGGGTCAGGGCGACGTACAGGTCGTTGTGCCCCCGGGGCGAGTCAGCCGTGATCCGATCCGGGTCAGCCACCAGCACCGAGTCGAATTCCAGACCCTTTGTCTGCCGTACGGTCAGCACCGTGACCTGGCTCAGCAGTTCCGGGTTCTCGCCTACCGCCGCGTCCGGGATCTGGGCTTTGACCAGCGAACTCAACTCCTCTGCCCGGCTGGCGGGCACGATCACGCCGACCCGCCCCTGCCCGACCGCCGCCGCCAGCGCGGCCGCCTCGCGCGCCAACTCCGCGCCGAAGTCAGCGGGCCCGACCCGGAGTCGACGTGGCGGCGCCCCGGTGGAGCGCACCGCGCGGGGCGGCGTGCCGGCCGGGTCGATCACCGCGAGCACCTCCGAGGCGACGTCCATGATCTCGGCGGGGGTGCGGTAGCTGACGGTCAGCTCACCCAGCCGCCACCGGTCGGGCGCGTACGAGTCCAGCACCGACGCCCACTTCCCGACGCCGGCCAGCGCGCCGGTCTGCGCCACGTCCCCCACGATGGTCATCGACCGGCTGGGGCAGCGCCGCATCAGCAGCCGCCAGGCCATCGGGGAGAGCTCCTGCGCCTCGTCCACGATCACGTGCCCGTACGCCCAGGTCCGGTCCGCCGCCGCCCGCTCGGCTGTGGTGCGGTAGTCCCGTTCCTCCTGGCGCTGGGCGAGCTGCTCGGCGCCGATCAGGTCCATGGCGACCAGCACCTCCGCCTCCTCGTCCTCGAAGTCGAACGAGCGGGAGCCCGCCATCAGCTCCAGCACGCCTTCGGCGTACCCGATGCGGCGCCGGCGTTCCAGTTCCTGCTGCGCCCGGGTCACGCTGTCGTCCTCGCCGAGCAGCTCGGCGGCCTCATCCAGCAACGGCACGTCGGCTGCTGTCCAGCCGGCGGCCTGTGACGTCGCGCTGGCGTCGTCCGGGACGGGCTCCTGTCGCAGCAGCGCGCGTTCCTCCGCGGACCACCCCGGCGTCGCGGCGGCGATTCGCTCGTCGGACCCGTACAGATCCGCCAGCAGTTGTTGCGGTGTCAGCAGGGGCCACAGCGAGTCCAGCGCCTCACGTACCTCGGGTGACTCGCGAATCTCCTCACGGAGGTCAGAGACGTCGTCGGCGGAGAGCAGGTTGCGCCGTCCCGCGAAACCGGCGCCGCGCTGAGCGGAGCCGTCGCCGCCCGAGCCGCCCATGCCCTCGGGCTCGCCGTGGTCCGGGCGCGCGCCATCCTGAGAGTCGTTTCCGTGGTACGGGTCGGCGCCGAGCCGCTGCGTCAGCTGCCGAGTCAATGCCTTGATCATCTCGCGGCGGAAGATCGCCCGAGCCAGGTTGTGGGGCTTGCGTGATCGACGGGCCCGGGTGCGTGCCTTCTCGACCATCCGGCGGTCCAGCCGAAGCGTTTCCACGGAGAGGCCGACCTCGGCCCGGATCTCCAGCACGTGGTCGGGCGCGCGTTGCCGATCCCGCACCGCGGCGGCGAGCACCTTGGCCATCTCGGCTCGTCCCTTGACTTCGGCTGCCGCCGGCGACTCCGACAACTCGGCGCTCACGGACGGGTACAGCTCACCCACGGTCTGGAGCAGCACCCCGGTCTCGGCGAGTGACGGGAGCACCTGGGAGACGTACCGGAGGAATGTCGCGTTGGGGCCGACCACCAGGACGCCGCGCTTGGACAGCTGCTCCCGGTACGTGTAGAGCAGGTACGCCGCGCGGTGCAACGCGACCGCGGTCTTCCCGGTGCCGGGTCCACCTTGCACCACCAGCACACCCTGCAGCGGGGAGCGGATCACCTCGTCCTGCTCGGCTTGAATCGTCTGCACGATGTCAGTCATCCGGCCGGTTCGGTTCGCGTTCAGGGCGGCGAGCAGCGACGCCTCCCCGATCAGCCCGAACGCGTCCGGGCGGTCCGGGTCGACGGTGTTCAGGTCGAGCGCCTCGTCATCCACATGAGTGACTTCACGTCCCCGGGTGTGGATGTGGCGGCGTCGGCGCACCCCATCAGGTGAGGCGGCGGTGCTGACGTAGAAGGGACGGGCGGCCGGCGCCCGCCAATCCAGCAACAGCGGCCGGTAGTCCGCTGTCTCGTCGAAGATGCCGATTCTTCCGATGTGGCGATGTTCTTCCTCATGAAAGTCCAGTCGCCCGAAGCAGAGGTTTTCTTCCACCGCGTCGTACTGCGCGATCTG
>JBOGDL010000054.1:0-16680 GCA_050701815.1 Micromonosporaceae bacterium
TTGGACGCGGCGTTCGTGCGGATGGCGTACGAGGTCGACGGCGTGGAGGATCTCCGGGAGCGGGTGACCGGCCCGCTCGTGGTGGGCCGCGTCGCCGAGATCGAGGAGCTGACCGGCTTCAAGAAGCCGATCCGCCACTGCCAGGTGGATGTGGGCGGTGACGCCCCGCAGGGCATCGTCTGCGGCGCGGTGAACTTCTCAGCGGGTGACCTGGTGGTGGTGGCCCTGCCGGGCGCGGTGCTGCCGGGTGGATTCGCGATCAGCGCCCGCAAGACGTACGGGCACGTCTCCAACGGCATGATCTGCTCCGAGCGGGAGCTGGGCATGGGCGAGGATCACAGCGGCATCCTGGTGCTGCCCGCGGATGTGAAGGCCGCGCCGGGTGACGACGCCCGCCCGGTGATCGGGCTGGACGACGTGATCTTCGATCTGAACATCAACCCGGATCGGGGGTACGCGTTCAGCGTCCGCGGGTTGGCCCGGGATCTGGCGCTGGCGTTGCAGCTGCCGTTCCAGGACCCGGCTGCCGTGGACGTCGACCCGGCCGCTGTGGACGTCGACCCGGCCGCGTCCCGGTCAGGGGCTGCGTCGGGGGGCTCGGCGGCGGGCGTGGAGAGCCCGGGGGGCGGCGCGCTTTCGCCCGCGTACCCGGTGCGGGTGGAGGACCCTGTCGGGTGTGATCGGTTCGCGGCCCGAGTGGTGCGGGGCGTGAATCCCGCCGCGCAAAGTCCACAGTGGATGCGGCGGCGGTTGTCGCACGCCGGGATGCGCCCGATCTCGTTGCCCGTCGACATCACCAATTACGTGATGCTGGAGCTGGGCCAACCGATGCACGCGTTCGACCTGGACCGGCTCGCCGGCGATCTGACGGTGCGTCGGGCGCGCGCCGGCGAGCGGCTGACCACGTTGGACGGGGCTTCCCGCGAGCTTGACCCGGAGGACATGGTGATCTGCGACGACACCGGCCCGATCAGCTTGGCCGCGGTGATGGGCGGCGCCTCCACCGAGGTGAACGTGGGCACCGTGAACGTGCTGTTCGAGGCTGCCCACTGGGACCCGGTGATGGTGGCCCGGACCGCGCGCCGGCACAAGCTGTCCAGCGAGGCGGGTAAGCGCTGGGAGCGGGGAGTGGACCCGCAGTTGGCGCTGCCCGCGTTGCAGCGCGCGGTGCGGCTGCTGGTCGCGTACGGGGGCGGCGCGGCCGATCGCAGCCTGCTCGACATCAACCACGTGCGGCCGCCCGAGCGGATCCGGATCCCGGCTGGGCTGGCGGTGCGGATCGGGGGGCTGCAGGGACACTCCGGCGATAGCGGATCCGAGCTGGGCCCCAGCGACGAGGCGCGGGCGTACCGGGCGATCGGGTGTGAGGTGACCGAGACGGAGGACGGCTTTGAAGTGACGCCGCCGACCTGGCGTCCGGATCTGGCCGACCCGTACGACCTGGTTGAGGAGTTCGTGCGCCTGATCGGCTATCACAACGTGCCGTCGGTGCTGCCGTCGGCGCCGCCGCGCGGGGGCATCACGGCTGATCAGCGCCGCCGTCGGTCGGTCTCGCGCGCGCTGGCCGAGTCCGGGTTCGTCGAGGTGTTGTCGTACCCGTTCGTGTCGCCGTCCCTGCATGAGGACTTCGGTTTGCCGGCCGATGATCCGCGCCGGGTCGCGTGCCGGCTCGCCAACCCGCTGTCCGATGAGGAGCCGGAGCTGCGCACCAGCCTGCTGGGCCCGCTCTTGGCGGCGCTGCGTCGCAACCTGGGGCGCGGTCACCGGGACCTGGCGCTGTACGAGCTCGGCACGGTGTTCCTTCCCGAGGCCGCCGAGACGGGCGTGCCGCCCGCGTTGGGAGTGGAGCAACGCCCCAGCGACCAGGATCTGGCGGCGGCGGAGCGGTTCGTGCCGCACCAGCCGTGGCGGGCCGCGACGGTGTTGCTCGGCGATGTCGAGACCCCGGGTTGGCACGGCAAGGGCCGGACCGCGGACTGGTCAGACGCGGTGGCGGCGGCCCAGGTCAGCGCCCAGGCCTGCGGGTACGAGCTGACACCCGTCGCTGCGGCTTACCCGCCGTGGCATCCGGGTCGCTGCGCCGAGCTGCGGCTGCCGGGAGAGCTTGGCGGCGTGCTGGTCGGACACGCCGGGGAGCTGCACCCCGCGGTGTGCGACGCGTTGCAGTTGCCGCGGGGGGTGTGCGCGATGGAGGTGGAGTTGGATCTGATCCCGTTCCCCGGGTTGGCGCGCCCTCCTGAGGTGTCTGGCTTTCCGCCGGCCTTGCTGGACGTAGCGCTGCTGGTCGACAAGTCGGTCCCGGCGGGCGAGGTGCAGCGGGCCTTGGCGCGGGGCGCCGGCGACCTGCTGGAGTCGGCTCGGCTGTTCGACGTGTTCAGCAGCGAGCAGTTGGGCGCGGGGCGTAAGTCGCTGGCGTACAAGTTGGTGTTCCGCGCCAGTGACCGCACCCTCACCGTGGAAGAGGCGGTGGCGGCTCGTGACGCGGCGGTGGCTGAGGCTGCGCGTACAGTCGGCGCTACGCTGCGAGGTGGCTAGGGTCAGTCCTTGTGACCACGATGGACCGGCGCTCAGCTTGCTGAGCGTCACCTAGTGAGTCGATGACGGCACTTTCCGTCATTCCAGTGCGGACATTTGGGGGTGGCCGTGGCGTTTTTGTCCCGCACGGTAGACACTCTCGACGTGGAGGAACGGCCAAAACTCATCGGACGGGTAGATGTCCGGCGGCGTGTGGGTGAACACCTGTCCGCGGGCAGCGTGCTGTTGCACGGGCCGCCTGGGATCGGCAAGTCGACTCTGGCGACGGCCGTCGCGGTCGACTTAGCCGGCCGGGGCGACCGCGTCATGTGCACCTCTCCGGGGCCCTCGGAGTCGGCGCTGCCGTACCTCGCGTTGATCGACTTGCTCGGTCCCGTGCTGCCCGAGGCGCGTGGGGTGTTGCCTGCCCACCTGCTCGCCGCGCTCGAGATCGCGTTGATGCGTAGGGAGGCGGGCGAGTCGCCACACGATCAGCTGGCGGTGCGCCTGGCGGTGCTCGAACTGCTGCGCGCCCTGGCAGCCGAGCGGCGGATCCTGATCGTGCTCGACGACGTGCAGTGGGTGGATCAGCCCAGCGCCGAGCTGCTGGCATTCGCGGCCCGGCGGTTGCCGGCGTCGCGGGTGCGGGTGCTGGCGGCGGAGCGGATCGCCCAGGGCGAGGAGCCGAGCCGGCAGGCGCTGTGCCCGCAGCCGCTGCTGGACCTGCCCCTGGCCGCGTTGACGGAGCCGGAGCTGGCGGAGCTGCTCCGGGCCCGGTTGGGCACGGCGTACCCGCGAGGGGCGCTGCGCCGGGTGCATGAGGCGAGCGGCGGCAACCCGTACTTCGCGTTGGAGTTGGGGCGGGCGCTGGCGCAGCGTGGGCCGCTGGGGCCGGCGGAGCCGCTGCCGGTGCCGGACCGGCTCCGGGCGCTGCTGGTGGAGCGCCTGAACGCCTTGGCTGAGCCGGTGCGCAGGGCGTTGTTGCTGATCGCCGCCGCCGCGCGTCCCAGCCGAGCGCTCCCTGCCGCATGCGGGGTGGAAGCCGAGGTGGCGGTGGCTGCTGAGGCGGGAGTGCTGGCACGTTCCAACGACGATGTGATCCGCTTCAGCCATCCGCTGCTCCGGGAATTGGTGTACGCCGACGCGAGCACGCCCGATCGGATCGCGGCGCACGCGGCGCTGGCCGAGCACGCCCGTGAGCCGGTGGAACGGGCGCGACACCTCGCCCTCGCCGCTCCGCACGCCGATGAGCAGCTGGCGGCGACTCTGGATCGGGCCGCGGACGCGGCGGCGGCCCGGGGCGCCCCCAGCATCGCGGCGGAGCTGTCCCGGCTGGCCGCCGAGCGGACCCTGGAGACCAACGTCGAGCAGGTGGCGGCCCGGATGCTGCAGACCGCGCAGCACGCGTACAACGCCGGGCTGTCCGAGGAAGCGCGTTTGGCGGCGATGGCGGCGCTGAGCCCGGAGGCGCCGCGCACCACCCGTGTCGCCGCCCGGTTGCTGTTGTTCGTGTTGACCGGGCAGGACAAATCCGACACCGGGCCGTTGCTGGAGGCCGCGTTCGCCGACGCCATGGGCGATCCCGAGCTGGAAGCCGCGGTGCGGGTCCGCCGGGCCGAAAAGGTCTACTACGACGGCGACATCGTCAGCGCTGACGCGGAGCTCGAAGTCGCTGAGCGGCTGGCTGAACAGTGCGGCAACGTCGAGCTGCTGATCGACGCCACCGCGTTGCGAGGAGTCGCGAAGTCCACATTGGGTGACCCGGCGGCTGATGAGATGCAGGAGAAGGCATGGCGTCTGGCCATTTCCATGCCGCTGAGTTCGGCCGTGGTGCAATCCCGCCAGCTGTGGGCCATGACGCTGCTGTTCCGGGGCGACGTCGCAGGCGCGTTGCGGGAGATCGAGCCACTCTGGGCCGAGGTGCAGCAGGCCGGCATGCAACGCGAAGTGGCGTGGGTGTTGGTCTCCCTCACCTCGATCTACATGCGGGTGGGTCGGGGCGTCGAGGCGCTCGCCATGGGGCGGCGCTGCGCGGAGCTGTTCGAAGACATTGACTGCACTCCTGGGCCGGGCTTGGTGGTGGGTTCGGGGGCCGAGTTCTACGCGGGCTCTGCGCAGGCGGCCATCCGTTACGCGGACGCGGCGGTGGCGGCGTGCGATGCGGCAGGTGACGAGGAGTGGCTGAGCGTCGCGTTTTCGGCGCGTGGTCAGGCCGCATTGCTCGCTGGTGACGCAGCCGAAGCGGCCGAGCTGATGCGGCGAGCGTTGCGCATGGAGCGCAAGCAGCGCCAGATCGACCCCGCGGTGGTTCCGTGGCACGCGGACTTCGTGGAGGCTCTGATCACGGTCGGCGCCCGCGATGAGGCGCTCTCCGTGATCTCGGAGATCCGGGGGTACGCCGACCAGTTCCAACGCCGTGTGGTGCTGCTCAACCTGGCCCGGGTGGAGGCGCTGGCGCGTGCGGCTCGGGGCGACACCCGGGGCGCCGCCGATGATCTGCGCGCCACCCTGGACAAGCACACCGACCACCCGTACCCGCTGGACATCGCGCGCTGTTACCTGGCGCTCGGGGTTCTGGAGCGCCGCGCGCACCGACGCAGCGCCGCGCGGGAGGCGCTCGCGGAGGCGGAAGGCAGGTTCGCCGAGGTGGGCGCGAAGCCGTGGGTGGCGGTGACCCGCGCGGAGCTGTCCCGGCTGGATGGCGGTCGCGCGGATGGCCCGCTGTCGGACACCGAGCAGCGGATCGTGGAACTGGTCAAGGGCGGCGCCACCAACCGGGAGATCGCCGGGACCCTGTTCCTGTCGGTGAAGGCGGTGGAGGCGAACCTGACCCGGCTGTATCGCCGGCTCGGGGTGCGTAACCGCACTCAGCTGGTGCGAGCGCTGGACCGGGAAGGGCGTCAGGAGGGACATCCTGGATGACGCCTCCTCTGAGCCGGCCGCTCAAGGAAGGCCCTGCCTGAGGTTGCCGCATAACGCATACGAATGAATCGTGATACGCTCCTATGCATACTAATGCGTGAGGAGTGGTGTCGTGGGTGTGCGGGTCGCGGTGGCCGGTGGCAGCGGGTATGCCGGAGGCGAGCTGCTTCGGCTGCTGGCGCGTCACCCGGACCTTGACCTGGTTGCGGTGACCGGGCACAGCAGCGCCGGGCAGACCGTGGGCGCGCTGCATCCCCAGCTGCGTTCGCTGGCCGAGATGCGGTTCGCAAAGACCGATCCTGATGCCTTGCGTGAGGCGGACCTGGTGTTCCTCGCGTTGCCGGCGGGCCAATCCGCGGCGCTGGCCGCTGAGCTGTCCGACCAGCAGGCGATTGTTGATCTAGGTCCGGATCACCGGCTGCTCGACGCCGACGCCTGGACGGCCTACTACGGCGGCGCGCACGCCGGCGCCTGGACGTACGGGCTGGTCGAGCTGCCGGGGCAGCGGGAACGGATCGCGCACTCCCGCCGGGTGGCGGCGACCGGCTGCTATGCGGCGGCGGTCAGCCTGCCCCTGGCGCCCCTGATCGCCTCCGGGCTGGCCGACCCAGAGGACGTGGTGGCAGTCGCTGCCTCAGGCGCCTCCGGAGCGGGCCGCGCCCCGACCCCGGGCCTGGTGGCCAGCGAGGTGATGGGCGACGTGTCGGCGTACAAGGTGGGTCGGCACCGGCATGCCCCGGAGATCAAGCAGGCGACCGGCGCCGTCAGCTTGTCGTTCACCCCGGTGCTGGCGCCCATGCCCCGAGGCATCCTGGCCACCGTCACCGCGCGAGCCGCCCAACCCGGCATCACCGAGCAGGACGTGCGGGAGGCGCTCGCCGCCGCGTACGCCGACGAGGTCTTCACACATCTGCTCCCGGCCGAAAGCTGGCCACACACCGCCGCCACCTACGGCTCCAACTCCTGCCATCTGCAAGCCACCATCGACTCCGACAGCGGCCGGCTGACGGCAGTGAGCGCGATCGACAACCTCGGCAAGGGCGCCGCTGGCCAGGCGGTGCAGTGCGCCAACCTGATGCTCGGCCTGCCGGAGGCAGCGGGCCTGGCCGTCGACGGGGTGGCCCCATGAGCGTCACCGAGCCGCGCGGCTTCCGGGCCTCCGGCGTCGCCGCTGGACTGGCAGCGCCCGCAGCCGCGCCCGCCGTCGAGGCGATGGTCAAGGATGTCGCATTGGTGGTGAACGACGGCCCGTCGGACGCCGCCGCCGCCGTCTTCACCAGCAACCGTTGCAAGGCCAACCCGGTGCTCTGGAGCGAACGCGTGATCGCCGACGGCCGGGCCCGGGCGGTGCTGCTCAACTCCGCCGGCGCCAACTGCTACACCGGGCCGGAAGGGTTCCAGACCACGCATGCCTCCGCGGAGCGCGCCGCGGCCGCGTTGGGGGTCGACGCCAGCGACGTGCTGGTCTGCTCCACCGGCCTGATCGGCGAGCAGCTGCCCCGGGAAAAGCTGCTCAGCGGAGTCGACGCCGCGGCGGCGGCGCTCTCCACGCGGGGCGGCGCCGACGCCGCCGCCGCGATCATGACCACCGACACCCGACCCAAGCAGGCGGCGGCGGAAGGCGACGGTTGGCGCGTCGGCGGGATCGCCAAAGGGGCCGGGATGCTCGCGCCCGCGCTGGCGACCATGCTGAGCGTGATCACCACCGACGCCGTGGTGGACACGGCGACCTGCGCCGCCGCGCTACGGGCCGCTGCCAGAGTCAGTTTCGACCGGGTCGACTCGGACGGCTGCCAGTCCACCAACGACACCGTGGCGTTGCTCGCCTCCGGCGCCAGCGGCCTCGCCCCGTCGGCTGAGGAGTTCACCGCGGTGCTGACCGAGGTGTGCCGGGACCTGGCGATGCAACTGCTCAGCGACGCCGAGGGCGCAGGCCACGACATCGCGATCGAGGTGAGGGGCGCCGCGGGCGAGTCCGACGCGCTCGAGGCCGCGCGTGCCGTGGCGCGCAGCGCGCTGTTCAAGTGCGCCGTGCACGGCGAGGACCCCAACTGGGGACGGGTGCTCGCGGCGGTGGGGACCACCGGGGCTCAATTCGAGCCCGATGCGATCGATGTGACCTTCAACGGGGTACGGGTGTGCCGGGCGGGCCAGCCCGACCAGTCCCGCGAGCTGGTGCGATTCGATGGGCGCGCGGTACGGGTCGAAGTGGACCTGCACGCCGGGACGGAGCACGCCGTGATCTGGACGAACGACCTCACCGAGGCGTACGTGCACGAGAACTCGGCGTACGCGTCATGACCGCCCGCTCCGCAGCGGCGCCCGCCGGTTCTGCGGCGCCCGCCGGTTCTGCGGCGCCCGCCGGCTCAGCGACGGCGGGGGAGCACCGGCAGGCCCTCGAGACGGCGCAGAGCAAGGCCGCGGTGTTGATCGAGGCGTTGCCTTGGCTGAGTCGGTTCCAGGGCGCGACCGTGGTGGTGAAGTACGGCGGCCACGCGATGGCCGACCCGCAGCTGCGTGCCGGGTTCGCCGCCGACGTGGTGTTCCTGCGTCACGCGGGGCTGCGTCCCGTGGTGGTGCACGGCGGCGGGCCGCAGATCAGCGCGATGCTGCACCGGCTGGGCATCGAGAGCGAGTTTCGCGGCGGCTTGCGGGTGACCACCCCGCAGGCGGCCGAGGTGGTGCGGATGGTGCTGGTGGGGCAGGTCGGACGAGAGCTGATCGGCTTGATCAACGAGCACGGTCCGTACGCGGTGGGGATGTCGGGGGAGGACGCCCAGCTGTTCACGGCGGTGCGCCGGCCCGGCCATGTGGACGGCGCCGAAGTCGACCTGGGGCTGGTCGGGGACGTGGACCGGGTCAACCCCGCCGCCATCTGCGACCTGATCGACGCTGGTCGGATCCCGGTGGTCTCCACGGTGGCGCCGGACGCCGACGGGGTGGTCCACAACTTGAACGCCGACACCGCGGCCTCCGCGCTCGCGGTCGCGTTGCAGGCGCACAAGTTGGTGGTGCTGACAGATGTGGAGGGCGTGTACGCGGACTGGCCCGACCGCACCAGCCTGCTCTCCGAGATCGCCGCCGACGACCTGGCCCAGCTGCTGCCGAGCCTGTCAGCGGGGATGATCCCGAAAATGGAGGCCTGTCTGCGGGCGATCCGCGGCGGAGTGCCGCAGGCGCACGTGATCGATGGCCGGGCGCCTCACTCGTTGCTGCTGGAGATGTTCACCGACTCCGGGCTGGGAACCATGGTGGTCCCGGACCCCGCGACGGCTGCGCTGGACGGAGGTGTGAGATGAGCATCGCCGAGCGGTGGTCGGCCGCGCTGATGAACACGTACGGGCCGCCCAGCCTGGCCCTGGTCAGCGGCGAGGGCGCCACGGTGACCGACGAGAACGGGCGCCGATACCTCGACCTGTACGGCGGGATCGCCGTCAACACCCTGGGCCACGGGCATCCCGCCGTGGTGCGGGCGGTGAGCCGCCAGGTCGCCGCGCTGGGGCACGTCTCGAATTTCTTCGCCGCGGCCCCGGTGGCTGATCTGGCTGAGCGGCTGCTGGCTTTGGCGGGTCGGGACGGCCGGGTCTTCTTCGGCAACTCCGGCGCGGAGGCCAACGAGGCGGCGCTGAAGCTGTCCCGGCTCACCGGGCGGCGTCATCTGGTCGCGGCCGCGGGGGGCTTCCATGGCCGCACCATGGGCGCCCTCGCGTTGACCGGTCAACCGTCCCGCTCCGCGCCGTTCGCCCCGCTGCCGGGCAACGTCAGCCACGTCCCGTACGGCGACGTGGCGGCGCTGGCCGCCGCGGTGAACAGCGACACCGCGATGGTGATCCTGGAGCCGATCCAGGGGGAGAACGGGATCGTGCCCGCCCCGCCTGGCTACCTGGCCGCGGCTCGCGACATCACCCGCGAACAGGGCGCCCTGTTGGCGTTGGACGAGGTGCAGACCGGCGTCGGGCGCACCGGTCACTGGTACGCGCATCAGGCCGACGCCGTGGATCCGGACGTGATCACGTTGGCCAAGGGGCTCGGCGGCGGGTTGCCGATCGGCGCCTGCCTGGCGTTCGGCCCGGCAGCTGCGCTGTTCGAGCCGGGCATGCACGGCTCCACGTTCGGCGGCAACCCGGTGTGCTGCGCCGCCGCCCTGGCGGTGTTGGAAGTGATCGAGGCCGACGGCTTGCTGGAGCACGTTGCGCAGCTCGGGAAGCGGCTCGTCCAGGGGGTGCTGGAGCTGCGGCATCCGCTGGTGGCGGAGGTGCGAGGCGCCGGCCTGCTGCTCGGCGTGGTGCTGACCGAGCCGGTGGCGGCACAGGCGGCCGGCCAGCTCCGCGAGCTGGGTTTTCTGGTCAACCCGGTGCGCCCCGACGTGCTTCGGCTCGCCCCGCCGCTGAATCTGACCCAGGCTCAAGCCGACAGCCTCCTGGCAGCCCTGCCCGGCGCCCTGTCGCAGGTTCTGTCCGAACATCAGGAGCCGGGCGGCCCCGCGGCGGCGGCGAGCCCGGCGGGCCCAGCGCCAGTTTCGCCGGCGGGGGCGCCCGCGACTCCGGGCGAGGCAACCAGCTCTGACACCTCGGGAGGGGTCGAATGACGCGTCACTTCCTGACAGACGATGACCTGACCCCGGCCGAGCAGCGCCGGATCCTGGAGCTCGCCGCGGACCTGAAGCGAGACCCGCTGGGCAAGCCGGCCTTGGCGGGACGTTCCATCGCGGTGATCTTCGAGAAGCCGTCGCTGCGCACCCGGGTCTCCTTCGAGGTGGGCATCGCGCAGTTGGGCGCCCGTCCCGTGGTGATCGACGCCCAGACCACCCATTTCGGACGTGGTGAGTCGATCTCGGACGCCGCCCGGGTGCTCTCCCGGTACGTGGACGCGATAGTGATCCGCACCGGCTCGGATCAGCGGCTGGCGGAGCTGGCGGCGGCGTCCTCGGCCCCGGTCGTCAACGCGCTCACCGACAGGTTTCACCCGTGCCAGCTGCTGGCCGATCTGCTGACCGTCCGGGAGCGGTTCGGGGCGGCGGCGGGGCGCACTCTGGCGTACCTGGGCGATGCCGCCAACAACATGGCTGCCTCGTGCCTGCTCGCGGGGGCGACCGCCGGGATGCACCTGCGGCTGGCCGCCCCCGACGGGTTCCAAGCGGAGCCCGACGTGCTGCGCCGGGCCGCCCGGATAGCCGCCCGGACCGGTGGCTCGGTCAGCGCGGGGGAGGACCCGGTGGCGGCTGTCAAGGACGCCCAGGTGATCGCCACCGACACCTGGACCTCGATGAACTCGGAAGCCGACGGACGCGACCGGCGTACCCCGTTCTGGCCGTACCAGGTCAATCGCGAGCTGCTCAGCCACGCCGCGCCCGATGCGATCGTGCTGCACTGTCTGCCCGCGCATCGGGGCGATGAAATCACCGACGAGGTGATGGACGGTCCGGCCAGCGCCGTGTTCGACCAAGCGGAAAACCGTCTGCACGCCCAGAAGGCGCTGCTGACGTGGCTTCTGGATCAAGGAGGATCCTGATGACCTCGACCACGCCCGTGACCAAAGCGGCGCGCCATGCCC
The DNA here is from genome assembly GCA_050701815.1 of Micromonosporaceae bacterium. Taxonomy (GTDB): domain Bacteria; phylum Actinomycetota; class Actinomycetes; order Mycobacteriales; family Micromonosporaceae; genus WHSM01. Next base: position 10,990 of record JBOGDL010000054.1, read on the forward strand.
GGATCTACGACCTGGTGCGTGAGCGCTCGATCCGCTCCCAGACCGAGCTGGTGGAACTGCTGCACGAAGCCGGGATTTTCGTCACCCAGGCCACGCTGTCCCGGGACCTGGACGAGCTCGGCGCGGTCAAGGTCCGAGCTGCGGAAGGCCCTTCGGTGTATGTGATCCCCGAGGACGGCAACCCGCCGCTGCGCGCCGCCGAGCAGGCGTCGGCGCGGCTGCACCGGCTGCTCCGTGAGCTGCTCACCGGCGCGGACTGCTCCGGCAACCTGGCGGTGTTGCGAACCCCGCCCGGAGCGGCCCAGTTTCTGGCCAGCGCGCTGGACCGCTCCGGGCTGGAAGACGTCGTCGGCACCATCGCCGGGGACGACACGATCTTTGTGGTGGCCCGGCAGCCAGATGGCGGGGCGCTGCTCGCCGCGAAACTGCTCAGCTGGGCCGGTCGGGACGAAGCCAGCGCCCGACTGGTGAACCCCGAGCCCGTAGCCGACTAGACAACTGAAAGACCCGGGCGGTCAGCCAAGTCCGCCTGCTGACAACCGTGCTGGGGGCAGGCCCAGGCACGTAATCGAACCCAACTCATTGCGATACGAGGAGCAAACTGATGACCGAGCGGATCGTGCTCGCGTACTCCGGAGGGCTCGACACCTCCGTGGCGATCGGCTGGATCGCCGAGCAGACCGGCGCCGAGGTGATCGCGGTGGCCGCCGATGTGGGCCAGGGCGGAGAGGACCTGGACGTGATCCGGCAACGCGCCCTGGAATGCGGCGCCGTGGAAGCCGAAGTGGTCGACGCCCGGGCCGAGTACGCCGCCGACTACTGCGTGCCGGCGTTGCGCGCCAATGCCCTCTACATGGACCGCTACCCGTTGGTCAGCGCGCTGTCCCGGCCGCTGATCGTGAAGCACCTGGTGCGGGCCGCCCGCACCCACGGCGCCACCCACATCGCCCATGGCTGCACCGGCAAAGGCAACGACCAGGTGCGGTTCGAGGTCGGGGCCGCCTCGCTGGCGCCCGATCTGAAGGTGATCGCGCCGGTCCGGGACTACGCCTGGACCAGGGAGAAGGCGATCGCGTACGCGGAGGAGAAGGGCCTGCCGATCGACGTCACCCACAAGTCGCCGTACTCCATCGACCAGAACCTGTTCGGTCGCGCGGTGGAGACCGGGTTCCTCGAGGACGTGTGGAACCCGCCGATCGAGGACCTCTACTCGTACACCGAGAACCCAGCCGAGCCCCGGGACCCGGACGAGCTGGTGATCACCTTCGAGCAGGGGCGCCCGGTCGCGATCGACGGCGAGGCCGTCACCCCGTACCAGGCGATTGACCGGCTCAACCGGCGCGCCGGCCGGCAAGGCGTGGGCCGGCTCGACATGGTGGAGGACCGGCTGGTCGGGATCAAGAGTCGGGAGGTGTACGAGGCCCCCGGCGCGATCGCGCTGATCGCCGCGCACCAGGAGCTGGAGAGCCTGACCGTGGAGCGGGACACCGCCCGGTTCAAGCGCGCGGTGGACCAGCGTTGGGGCGAGCTGGTGTACGACGGGCTCTGGTTCTCCCCGTTGAAGCAGGCCCTGGACGCGTTCATCGAGTCGACCCAGCGGCACGTCTCCGGCGACATCCGGCTCACCCTGCACGGCGGCCGCGCGGTCGTCACCGGACGGCGCAGCCGGGCCTCGCTGTACGACTTCCACCTCGCCACGTACGACGCCGGCGACACGTTCGACCAGGCCGCCGCCAAGGGCTTCGTGGACCTGTGGGGGCTGCCCAGCAAGCTGGCTGCGATCCGGGACACGCGGGTGGGCGAAGCCGATCCGGACGGCGCCGCGGGGCAGGCGTCTGCAGAATGAGCGTGGTGACTGACAAGACCGACGGCGGCGGCCCCACCCGGTTGTGGGGCGGCCGGTTCTCAGGCGGCCCTGCCGAGGCGTTGGCCCGGTTGTCGGTGAGCGTGCAGTTCGACTGGCGGCTCGCCCCGTACGATCTGGCCGGCTCCCGGGCCCACGCCCGGGTGCTCGCCCGCGCCGGGCTGCTCAGCGCGGATGAGCTGGGCCAGATGCTGGCCGCGCTGGACGACCTGCAAGCGGCCTGCGCCTCGGGTGAGTTCCGGCCCGTGATCGAGGATGAGGACGTGCACACCGCGCTGGAGCGCGGGCTGCTGGAGCGCCTCGGCGAGCTCGGCGGAAAACTCCGGGCGGGACGCAGCCGCAACGACCAGGTCGCCACCGATCTGCGGCTCTACCTGCGGGATCACGCACGTGGCCTGGCCGCCGCGGTGGTGGAGCTGGGGTCCGCGCTGGCGGATCAGGCCGCCCGGCACGTCCGCACCCCCGCGCCGGGGATGACGCACCTGCAGCATGCGCAGCCGATCTCGTTCGGTCACCAGCTGCTGGCGCATGCGCAGCCGCTGCTGCGCGACCTGGAGCGGCTGCGGGACTGGGACGCGCGTGCCGCGATCTGCCCGCTAGGCGCGGGCGCGCTCGCCGGCTCGTCGCTGCCGCTGGACCCGGCCGCGGTCGCCGCTGAGCTGGGCTTCGCCGCGGCCGCGGACAACTCCGTGGACGCGGTCTCGGATCGGGATTTCGTCGCCGAGTTCCTGTTCATCACCGCGTTGCTCGGGGTGCATCTGTCCCGGCTCGGTGAAGAGGTGGTGCTCTGGACCAGCCAGGAGTACGGCTGGGTGGTGCTGGACGACGCGTACGCCACCGGCTCGTCGATCATGCCGCAGAAAAAGAACCCGGACATCGCAGAGTTGGCCCGTGGCAAGGCCGGACGGCTGATCGGCCACGTGACCGGGGTGCTCGCGATGCTCAAGGGGCTCCCGCTGGCGTACGACCGCGACCTGCAGGAAGACAAGGAGCCCGTGTTCGACGCGGTGGACACGCTGTCTCTGGTGCTCCCGGCATTGACCGGCATGATCTCCACCATGTCGGTACGGGTCGACCGGCTCGCCGCGGCCGCGCCGATCGGCTACACCCTGGCGACCGAGGTCGCGGAATGGCTGGTCCGGCGTGGGGTGCCGTTCCGCGAGGCGCACGAGGTCACCGGCCGACTGGTCGCGGTCTGCGTCACCCGCGACTGCGAGCTGGGCGAGATCGACGACAAGGACCTGGCCCGGATCAGCGGGCATCTCACACCTGAGGTCCGAGAGGTCCTCTCGGTGGACGGCGCCCTGGCAGCCCGGACCACGCCCGGCTCGACCGGTCCGGGCCCGGTGGCGGATCAGCTGGCCGCCCTCTCCGACCGCGTCGCCACGTGGCGGGAGTGGGCACGTGAGCAGGTGATTCCGCAGTAGTGGCTGACCCCGCGACGCCGTTGCCCGCCCAGTTGTCGGCGGTGCTCGCCGGCCCGGATCTCGCGCTGCCGGAGCTGCTCGTACGCCGGGCGCCCGAGATCGCGGTCAGGTTGCTGGGCGCTCAGGTGGCCGCCGGTGGCGTCACCATCCGGCTCACCGAGGTCGAGGCGTACGCCGGAGACGGCCAGGACCCGTCATCGCACGCGCATCGCGGCCCGACCCGGCGTAACGCCGCGATGTTCGGCCCGCCCGGGCAGGCGTACGTCTACTTCACGTACGGCATGCACTGGTGCCTGAACGTGGTGTGCAGCCCGCCGGGACACGCCAGCGCCGTGCTGTTACGCGCCGGCGAGGTGGTTTCCGGGCTTGAGACAGCCAGATCCCGGCGGCCCCGGTCGAGTGACCGGGATCTGGCTCGGGGGCCTGCCCGGTTGACGCGCGCGCTCGCGGTGAACCGGGCGGCCGGCGACACCTCGATGCTGGACGGGTCCGGGCCGTTGGAGTTGACGCTGGGACCGCCGGCGCCGGCGGACCGGGTGCGGGCAGGCCCACGAGTGGGGGTGACGACCGACACCGCCTGGCGGTTCTGGCTTGCCGACGAGCCCACGGTGAGCGCCTTCCGCAAGCACACCCGGCGAAACCGATTGCGACCGGCCGCCCCGAGTGCGGGAGAATCGCCCTCGTGAACGTATTTGACGACCTGCAATGGCGCGGCTTGATCGTGGACTCGACGGATCTGGACGAGCTGCGCAAGCACCTCGCCGACGGCCCGGTCACCTACTACGTCGGCTTCGATCCCACCGCCGCCAGCCTGCACGTCGGATCGCTGGTCCAGGTGCTCACCGCACGCCGTTTGCAACAGGCGGGCCACCGGCCGCTGCTGCTGGTCGGCGGGGCCACCGGACAGATCGGCGATCCCAAAGAGGCGGGGGAGCGCAGCCTTAACGCGCCCGAGGTGGTCGCCGGCTGGGTGGAACGGATCCGGGAACAGGTCGCCCCTTTCATGACGTACGACGGCGTGAACGGGGCGGTTCTGGTGAACAACCTGGACTGGACCGGCCCGATGAGCGCCGTGGAGTTCCTCCGGGACGTGGGCAAGCACTTCCCGGTCAACCGGATGCTGGCCCGCGAGGTGGTGAAGGCCCGGCTGGAGAGCGGGATCAGCTTCACGGAGTTCAGCTACCAGCTGTTGCAGGCCAATGATTTCTACGAGCTGCGCCGTCGGCACGACTGCACGCTGCAGTTCGGCGGCTCTGATCAATGGGGCAACATCACCGCCGGGGTGGACTACGTGAGACGCCGCGGCGCCGGCCCGGTGCACGCGTTCACCACGCCGCTGGTCACCAAGGCTGACGGGACCAAGTTCGGCAAGACCGAGTCCGGCGCGGTCTGGGTGGACAGCGCGTTGACCAGCCCGTACGCCTTCTACCAGTTCTGGCTCAACAGCGACGACCGGGATGTGGCGCAGTACCTGAAGTACTACAGCTTCCGTTCTCGGGAGGAGATCGAGGAGCTGGAGAAGGCGACCGCCGAACGGCCAGCGGCCCGTGCCGCGCAGCGCGCTCTGGCGGAGGAGCTCACTGCCCTGGTGCATGGGGAGGACGAGTGCCGTCAGGTGGTCGCAGCCAGCCAAGCGCTGTTCGGACGTGGCGAACTGGGGCAGCTTCCGGCCGCGACCTTGCGTGCGGCGCTAGTGGAGGCGGGTTTGACTGAGGTACGGGGGCCGTTGCCGGCGTTGCCGCACCTGCTTCGAGACACCGGCCTGGCTTCCAGTCTCGGTGAGGCCCGTCGCACTGTGGCCGACGGCGGCGCGTACGTGAACAACCAGCGGGTGACCGACGGCGAGACCCCGATCTCTCCCGACGAGCTGCTGCACTCGCGTTGGCTGGTGCTGCGTCGGGGCAAGCGGACGGTCGCCGGTGTCGAGGCCGTGTCATGACCGCACTTGTACGCTCCCGGGCTGGTTCTAGGCCCGCCACGCCGGTGCGATATCGACGCTCTAGTACGTTTTCATCCTGGTTCGTGCCGGGCATCGTGGTTGCGTGGTCTTGATCACGCCGAGTCGATTTGACGACGACTCCGGCAGCGCGTAACTTATGTCGAGCCCGAGGGGAAACGGGCGAGCGAGGGACGCGAGAGCGGCCAGCTCGGACGGCCCCGGGTAAATCGAAGATTTCAGAGTCGGTATAGTTCTGGCCGAGATAATCTGAAACCTGGGCAGTGCAGCCGCATCACTAATGATGCGCTCTGCGAAGCTGACCAGCTAGTACAAACCCCAAGCGCGGTGCTCATTTGGTTGGGTGTGGTGTTTGGTGTGTGTTCTTTGAGAACTCAACAGGGTGTTTTGTTTGCCAGTGCATTTGTGCATCACATGTTTGTGTGTGCTTTGTGCTTCTGTTT
>JBOGDL010000055.1:0-19819 GCA_050701815.1 Micromonosporaceae bacterium
CGGGGTTATGACGGCTACACCATGGCCGGCGACGTGGCCGGCATGATCCGTGCCCTCGGTGAACCGGACGCGATCGTGGTGGGTCACGACCTGGGAGGCATCCTGGGCTGGATCACCGCGGCGTTTCACCCGCAACGGGTGAGCCGACTCGTGGTGCTCTCCGCGGCGCATCCGTTGCGACTCAGAACCGCCTTCGCAGCAGACCCTCGGGGCCAGCTCGCCGCTTCGGCTCACCTGCTGAAATTCCAACTCCCCCGGTACGAACACGTGCTGACCCGACACAACGCGCACCGGGTCGGGATGATGATGCGCAGCTGGGCCGGCCCAGCGTGGCGAGACAGCGAGGATTTCTCCTCGTACGTGCAAACCTGCCGGTCCGCGATCCAGATCCCGCAAGCGTCGTTCTGCGCCCTCGAGGCGTACCGCTGGGCGCTGCGCAGCGCGCTTCGGGTCAGCGGATTCCGGTTCGTGAAGCGGATGCAGCGTCCGATCAGTGTGCCCACTCTGCAGTTGCACGGCAGCGCCGACACCTGCGTGTTGCCCCGCACCGCCCAAGGTTCCGGCAGGTACGTCTCCGCCCGGTACGAGTGGCGCGCCCTGGACGGCATCGGCCACTTCCCCCAGCACGAATGCCCGGAGCTGGTCGCCGGGGAAATCCTGCGCTGGAGCAAGGAGCGCTAAGACCGCGGGCCGCGACCACCGCCCCGCCGGACGCCGCTTCGAGCAATCCCCGTCACGGCTTGCTGCTGTCCTGTTCTTCCCGCCACTTCCGGTACAGCTTCGCCGCCGTGCGTTGGCGCTTCTGCAACGCTTTGCCAGCCGCTTCCACTTTGGCTTGCGACAGTTCGGGGCACATATAACCGGCTGCGACGATCGCCCGGTAGAAGTCTGGCTCAGGGGCGATGCCGTACTCCTCGAGGTAGTACCGGACGCCGTCGGACCATACGAATTCGCCATCGGTACGGCTGCTGGCTGGCGCCGCCTCGCCCTTGCTGGGGTCGAACATGTCGGTGACGAACCCGGGCACGTACTGCACCACGGCGCCACCGTCGAGGTACTGCCGAATTCGCTGCTTCTCCGCTTCGCCTTCCACTCGGCCCCGCTCCGGACTCAGCCCTGGCATCCCGCGCTTGTCGATGGTGTCGACCATGGCGACGAACTGGAAGCCGTCGACTTCAGCAGGCGCGTCAATGGGCGCCAGGAGCGGGCGGCGCGGCGCCGTGTCGCTGTCTGACCGGCCGCTTTGAGGCAGTTTCCGTTGGATCTGCAGCACCCGATCGAACAACCTCCGGGGAATCTGGAACTCGCTTTCGCTGTCGGGATTGATCACGATGCCGATCTCGGGGTGCCGCCAGGCGTTGATCAACTCTCGGAACTCACGTCGTGAAGCTGCGGCCGGGTCGACGTCGTCAGCCGCGATCGCGGTCAGGCGATCCGGGGACGTGTACGCCCGCACCAACCCCTGATCGCCGCGGTGAGCCACGATGAAGTCCTTATTCGGCCCTTTGACCGGCAGCCAGACCGTCATCGACAGCAGCTCCTTGACGCAGCCGACGTAGTCCTCCTCGAGGCGGGCGGCGACGTAGCGCGCCTCTGCCGCGTCCTGTCCTTCCGCGCCATTCGCCATGGTCATCCAATGCCCCCCGGTCCGATTCGAGCTCTCCTCATTGTCGCGCTCCTCTGGTGTCGTGGGTTCCCGCCCCGTCCCGGGCTGTCGTGGCGCCACGCTCAACTACTGCCCGCTGGTCGGTGGCCGGCGGTCTCGCGGCAGCGCGCCACCCTGGTTGCGATCCACGACGCGCTGCGCCATGCCACCCGCCACCATCGATTGCGCCGCCGCCACCAGGCCGTCGGGCACGGGGGCTAACGCGTCCAGAAACTCGTCGAAGCTGTCAGCGCACCGGCGCAGCAGGTGGGCGCCCACCGCTTCCGCGTCGTACGACTCGTCATCGGCGGGGTCGTCATCGTCGTAGTAGCACACCGACCCTGGGCCGGGCGGGCTCAACCGCACCGCGAGCAGCCCTCCCTGAACGTGCCCGATGGGAAGAAAATCCCCGGCGAACCGGTCGGCCAACCACTGCCGGGCGTTCGTCACGTTGGCGAACCAGTCCTTACGGCGGAACCCGAAGAACGACTGGTCGACCAGAAACCCGAACCCAGGATGCGCCAACGGAGTCGCGGGCAGCCCGCCGTTGCCGGCGAGCAAGAAGTCCCGATACGGGGCCGGGAGCCCCGCTTCGAGTTTCGCCTCCAACTCCGCGACGTCGGCTTCCGTCGCCTTGGTGCGTCGAGGAATCATCGACGGCCGTTCCGCCGGCGGCTGCATCGTCAGGCCGCGGGACCCGTCGCCTGCGCCCCGACCGGCGACATGGCCGATGTGGCGAAACGCGGCATGCGCCTCAGCGGGCACGAGCGCCAACCGCCGAGGCCCCTCCCCCTCTGACCTGTCAGCGCGGGCGCCACCAGCCCCGACGTGCGCCCACACCCATCCGTCAGGGGTGGCCGCAGCGCCAGGCTCGGCGTCCTTCCAGAGCGGATCTGCGGAGTCTGCCATCACCTGATTCGCGGCGAGCACGTCGACCACCCGCGCCTCGTCGACGGACCGGCGCGGCTGATCCGGTAACCGGCCGGCGATCTCCACCAGAGCCCTCGCGTACGGGGTCCAGTCGGGGAACCCGCGCAGGTTGACGTACATCCCATCGGGGTAGCGGATCCGCAACAGCGGCGCGGCGAACCGCACGATCCGGCCAGCGTGCCGTGTCAGCGATGGCAACCCCGACTTGGTCATCTCTGCTGGTCATTCCCCTCTTCGAGGTACTCAGCCAACCACCGCCGGGCAGCTTCGTCATCGTGCGGATCGACCCCGTCGGCCATCATGTCCCTGAGCACCTGCTCCACCACCTCGGCCTTCATCGCCGGGTCGAGCGTGCTGCCGGAGGAGCCATCCGGATTCGCCGCCGGGTCAGCCCCGGGGGCCCCCGTGTCAGGCTGCCCGCCGGCAAGCTGCGCGATCGCCCCGCGAGTGCCCGCCAAAGCGCCCGGAGGCAACTCCTTGACGTGAGCCGCGTACGTGACAAAGCGGTCCATGAGTTGCGGGAGCCAGACGGCGGCGTCACCGGGCAGCGATTGAGCGGGGACCCACTCCTTCATGAAGAGCTGTGCTGCTTGTGGGCTCCAGCGAAGTGGATCACCGCTGTTCGCGTCCACGGCGTAATCAACCATGAGTTTGGCGCCGGCGCGGGCGACGTCGGGGCCGAGCGCGGAGGTGGCCTGCTGGCCCTCCGGGGAGCCGAGGAAGGACGTCACGATCGCGCTGCGCGCCTCCGCAGCCAGCGGCTTCGGTCGCTCTCCGGGCACCTGGGGGAGGACGTTGAGCCGGGCCGCCAGCAGCGCCCAGTGGTCGAGGAACTGCTGGCCTCCCGGCGGGGCTGAACCTTCGGTGCGGAGCAGGTGCGGCTCCACCCGCGCTCGGGCCACCGCCGGCTCGATCGGATCCACGGTCACCATCCCTTCGGTGTGCTTGGCGGTCTCCCGCCAGCCGTCCACCACGTCCGACGCGGGTGAGGAGACAACGAGGTCGGCGACCGTGCCCCGGTTGTGGTCCACCAGGGCGCACACCACGTGCTCCGGACCGCCGACCACGGGGTCGTTGTACGCGTACCCGATCAGGTAATGGGTCTGGTCCCCGAAGACGTCGTTCACATGCCAGGCGCCGGTGCAGGTCACCTTGCCGGCGTGCGTGACCCACCGCGGCACGGTCATGTCCCGCTCGGCGAAACGCTGCACCGCGCGACCAGCCCGGTCAGCGCCGGGGCCTGGGGCCACCCCGGAGAGGCCAGCCAAGGTCACCAACGCTTCGACACTTCGACGTCGACCCAGGAACTTCACGAAGTTGTCCACGAACTCGTGGATCTGACCCCGCCGGTCGCTCTCGGACGCGAGCGAGTAGACCCCGCCCATGAGCACTGAGATGGCGTACTCGGCGGCGTACGCGGTCTGCACCTGAGCAACCGGCGCCGCGGCGTCGAGCATCGCCTGGTACGCCTCACGGAAGGGGTCGGCTTGCGCAGGAGCCATGGCCGCCACGATACGGGGTGCCGGCCAGCGGACCGCCTTGGCGCAGAGCTGCATCCACATCAGGGACCGAGCCGGCCATCGATTCCCAGCTGCGAGACCTGGCCCTGCTGCGGCAGTGCCCGGTGGCCGTGCTCCGGTAGCCTCGGACCATGCTCCTCGCCAGGTCATCCACCGAGTGCCACCTCTACATGGATCTCAACCCGTGCCGTTGCGGCGAGGCCGAGTTTGAGCCGCGACACTGGCTGGAACAAGATGGCGACGCCCTGGTCGCGGTCTACGAAGGCGACTGTCCCAGCTGTGATCAACAGCGCCGGTTCGCGTTCCACCTCGACCCCGAAATGCCTCCGGCGCCGCCCGCGTACGGCGGGACCAAGCCATCTCGCCTGATCGACCCTGGCCAGTTCCTGTGGGTTGCCGAGCAATTCGCCAAGGCGGTCCCCGCCGATCCGATCGAGCTTCGAGAGCCGGAGGCGCGAGAAGAGGCCGAGGAAGCCTTGGAGGTGGCGGTCTCCGCCCTGGAAGAGGTGCTGAAGTTCGTCCCTTCTGGACAGGACAGCGTTCCTGAAGAGGCGTTCACCGCCCCGGAAGGATGGATGATCTACCACCAGGACCCGGGACGGTTCCGTCGCGACCGGCTTGAGGCCGTGCTCGCCTCGTACCGGGAAAGCTTGGCCGGCTACCGCCGCTGAGGCGCCAACTCAGAGCTGTTGTCGCACCAGATCAGAGCTGTTGTCGCACCAGATCGGACACTTCGCTTCGCGGCGCCCAGCCTTGATAGACCGCCAGATCAAAGCGGTCCATCCCGAGGTGCTCCGCCTGCTCTGAGACGTCACCCAGGTACTCCAGTCGCAGCCACCCGCCATGCTCGCCGATCACCATGCAGCGGGCGCCCCGCCACATGCATGTGACACGCACGTAACGCAGCTCCACCTCGTCCGCCGGGACAACGGTGACGCCGCGTCCGTTGGGCAGCTGGGCGAAGCCTTCGTGAGACTCGGTGACGTACAGCCGCACCTGGCCGTCGGGGGCGGGACTCGCTTCGTACTCGGCGCCTCGCCAGGTGGCGACGTAGCCGTGGTCGCTTGTCATTGCGGCTCCTCCGACTCCAGGCACCACGCGCGTCCGTCCGCGTCGTACGTGGCCAGCACGTACGCCTGCCCGGTCTCGTCGATCCGGCAGATCTCCGCGCCGTGTGGCACGGGCACTCCGGAAACCCGGCGTTGGGGCACGGCCCCGGAACCATTGTCGACCGGACGAGAGTCGCCGTAACCGCCGTCGCCGTACGCCGGCCAACGAACCACGTGCGCCACCGACTCCGAGACCAGGTACCGCGAATCCGCGCCGTCCAAGCCGAGCTCCGCGTAGAGCTTCGCGGGAGTGGCTGTCCGGCTGACATCGCGAAGCCGGTGCACGAAGCCGCTCACCATGTGATAGCCCCGCTGCAGGTAGAAGTTGACATGATCCGGGATCAGCACCCGCTGCAGAGTTTCTCCGGCCTCGGCAAAAGGCTCACTGGTCCGGTCTGTGGTGTCGGGAGCCGGCTCAGTGTTTTCCATGGCCGTCGGGTCAGCTGATTGAGCCGACTCTTCGTATGACGGGACTGTCTGGGTCTCTGGGTGCTTGTCCTCGTCTTCCGGGAGCTCGGCCTCCTCCAGGAGTTCGACCAGGCCGATCTCCGCAGCCCACTCCGCGAGCGCGAGGACCTCCGAGCCGGGCAGGCTGGCGCCAACCGCCGACCCAGGGTTCACCGCGAGCGAAAGCCACTGGTCCGGCCACCGCCGCACCACCTCCAGGGCCTCCAACGAGACGCTCGCGGATTCGCTGAAGACCTGCCTGAACCGCTCTTCGGACGTGAACAACGGCAGGCACTGCTCTCCGTCCACCTGAATGGTGTGCCCGTTGAAGTCCGGGTCGCTGGAGAGCGGGACCCCCTCGTGGCCGCGAGGCACCACGACCTCAGCGAGCAACAGCGCCTTCAGATAGCCGTCGGTGTCGCCGCGTCGAACCGCCGCGAGCATGGCGGCCTCGACCTCGTTGGCGGGATGAAAATCCGCCAGCGACCCGGCTACGGCGGCAGCGGGGTCGTCCCCCCTCGCCCCAGCCTGCTGCGGTGGCGCACCAGCCGATCCGCCTTGCGCCCCGGCCGAGCCGACGTCGCCGACTGAGTCGCGGCGGGGCTCCGCGGGTTTGCTCTCCGCCAGCTCCAGCAACTGCTGCGGGGCGAGCACGAATTCGGTGGGCAGCCCGGAATTGATGGCCAGCCACCAGGCCGGGTCTGGCCAGCGACGGGCAAAATCGTCAAGGGAAACGGTCAGGCAGGGCACCTGACGCTCGCCAGCCACCGCGGACAGGGCCTCCTGGGAGGTGTACGCGAGCAGGAACGTGCGCTCGTTGGTGACCGACGTGACCCAACCGGTGGTCCTGCCCTCGGCGTCCTGCCGCACCGGCACCAGCAGGCCCACACCCTCCAGCAATTGCAGGTAAGCAGCTTGATCCCGTTCCTGCACCGCTTGCTGCAGAGCACGTTCAAGACCGGTCGCAGGCTGCCACTCCGCTGCCACGCCGCAGCCCTCCTCCCCAAACGACCGTGCGCTGCGCCCTCGCCCAGCCCGACGCCTCGCTGCAAACCTACCGGCCACCGCCAAGAGGCACGTGTCGCGCCGACCCCGCCCGGGACGTCCCGTTGCCGAACGCCGATACGATCGATGGCGATGGCTACCAACGAAGCGCCCGGTGAACAGCCGCTGATCTTCCCGATCGGCCACTACATCGGCGCGTTCTATCCCACCGTGGGCTCGCCGGAGCGCCACCACAACGTGATGATCGGCGCCCAGGTGCTACGGCTGGATGACGAGCAGCTGGCAGTGTGGCTGCTCGCCCGCGGCCTTCCCGAGCGGATCAGCGATACCCGGTGGACGCGTGCCGCTGTGGAAGAAGAGTCTGCCAAAGCGGGGGTACGTGACCCGCGCCAGATCCTCGCCAGCCTCACCGCCGACGGCTTGGTGGTGGAGACCGTCCCGGGTGCCGAGCATTCGGTTGACTTCGCTGAGTCGTACCGGCTGATCCCGCTGATGCTGGGTCTGGGCAACACTCCCGAGGAGCCGTGGTTGCACGGCATCGGCTTCTTCGACCAGCCCGTGATCAAGGTTGCCGGCGAGGTGTACAGCATGTGGGAATGGGCTCACGTGGACAACAATCTGTGGGCTGCCTGCCATGCTCATGCCGACACCGCGAAGCGGGCCGGCGGCACTGATCCCGACGAGACGGTGCCGGAGCGGATTCTGACCGGGTTTCTGGGCGCCATTCACCCGCTGCTCACCGCGAGCGCGGCGTACCTCGACCTGGCCTGGCTGGATGAGCCCACGGAGCTGACATGACCGAAATGTTGATCTTTCCAGTGGGCCATTACATGGGCACGTTCTACCCGAAGACCAACGCGCCGCTCAAGTACCACAAGATCCGGCTCGGGGTGGACGTGCCGCAGTTGCCGGACGAGGACCACTTCAAGGCGTGGGCGCTCACCCACGGGCTGCCGGGCGACTCCGGCCAGGGACCGTGGACCCGACGGTCAGTGCTGGACGAAGCCAAGCGACTCGGCCTCGACGCTGACCAGGTGCTTGCCGCGCTGGCCGACAAGGGCGTGGTGGCTGAGGTGGAGTCGACCGGCCCGGGGGCAGTCGAATTCGCCCGGCGGCACCGGCTGCAACCGCTGATGATGGGGCTCGGCAACAGCCCGGACGATCCGCTTCGGTTCGCCATCGGCTTGATCGGCGTGCCTCCCGCCGTGAAGGTCGACAGCTTCGTGTTCGAGATCTGGCAGTGGGGCCGGCTCGGGCGCAGCCTGTGGGAAACCGCCGAGATGTTCTCCAAAGTGGAGCAGGAGGTCGGGACGGGCCGGCGTGCTGACGCCAGCCCCGAGAAAATGCTCACAGAGATCCTGGAGCACCTGCACATCCTGCTGTCGCAGAACGCCGCATACCTCGACACGACGTTGGAGCCGGCGACCGAAGAAGGCTGAGCCGGTCAGGCCTCGGCGAGCCACCAGTCATGGCTGGGCGGCGTGTCAACGGGAACCAGGGCCCGCCGAGCGGCGGTCGGAAGCTCCCCAGCGGTCTCAGCGATCGCGGATTCGAGCTCCTCCAACGCCTCAGAGTTGACCAGCTCGAAGCTGGCGCTGCCGAGGAAGCCGGCGAATAGCGACTCCGCCGCTGAGCGCCGCACACACGCGGTCATCCACTCAGCGAGACCGCCGTCCTCAGCGAGGCTGATCGCGTCGTCCAGGTAGCCCCCGAGCAGCGCCGCCTGCCGCACCACGAGCCGCAGCACTTCACGTTGCGCTGGCTCCAAGACCTCGGCGGGCAAGCTGCCCTCGCGGTTGACGGCGACGGTCACGCCGTACGCCATTGACATCGCGCGCTCGAACAGACGCGGCTCCTCAGCTGCCGCGGCGAGATCGACGAACAGCTGCTGGAGGTACCCGGCGGCTGTCCCCCCGAAGCTGAACACCGGACGGTCAACCGCACGGGTGGGCCACCCGTACGAGGTGAGGAACAGCTCCCCGGACGGCTCGACCCGCACCGCGGCTTCCACGAGCACCCCGGAGTCGTTCGGCTCACGCGCCTCGCGATGGAAGATCAACTCAATCTGGCCGGCCTCGTCAATCCACTCCCGAACCACTTCCCCATCGGCCACGGTCATCGAGGCGCTGCGGTGGTACGGCCCCACCGCCGCTGCGCCGTTCGGCGGCTGACCGTCTTCCCCAGTGCTGGCCGATTCCGCACGCTCCGCGATCGGCAGCTCACCCACATGCCGCAGCGCGGCAGCAGCCGCGGCCACCGGTGAGTCGAAGCCCAGCTGATCGGCTTGCGCCCGTACGGCGGTGACCAGTTCCGCCGGTTCCAAGTCCGGCGCCACATTCCCGCCGGTGCGCCCCAGCGCCGCCACCGCGGCGAGATCCTGGCTCAGTTGCCGCGACAAGTGATCCGGGTCGGACATCAACTCCGCCAACACCTGATCCACCGCCGGGTTCGCCTGCTGGCGTCCCGAAGGTTCCCATTCCCACCACTGGCCACCAGGGGAACTCATTGCCGCCTCGCTTCCTGCCGCTACCTCGAACGGTTCAGCCACTGTCGATGGGCTCCCCGCCGCTGAGGCTGTCGCCGGTGTCTGCTCGAGACTATTCCGGGTCCGCCACGACTCCGCTCGCCACCGCCCAGCGCCCCCGCGTGGGACTCCGTCGATGATCTCCCGGAGCCTCATCAGTTGCCGCTGCGGGCTACGATCGCCAGCGATGGCCACCAACGACCCCCAAGCCAGCGCGTTGCCGCTCGTCTTCCCGATCGGCCACTTCACGGGAGTCTTCTCCGACGAGGATGATCCTGAGGAGCGGCTCTACCAGGTCAGACGAGCGGACGACGTGATCGCGCTGGCGGACGCGGCCTTCGCGATCTGGGGCCTGTGCCACGGCCAGCCCGACCGCCCCTCCGAAGACCCCCTGACGCGGTCCGCGGTGTTGGAACTGGCAGAGCGCAGCGGGGTTCCCGACTCCGCCGCGATCATCAAGGACCTCGCCGCAGAGAATCTCGTCTCCGAGGTGCTCCCGGGAACCCGCCAGGCCGTGCGGTTCGCTGAGGCGTACCGGTTGCATCCCACTCTGCTTGGTCTCGGAAACAGCGCAGCGGACCCGACCACCTTCTCCATCGGCGTGCTGAACACGCCGATGCTGCAGGTCTCCCGGAACATTTTCGAGCTGTGGCGATGGTCCCCGGCCGCCGCGAACCTGTGGGACGTGTGCCAATTTTTTGCCGAGGCTGAACGCAGTCATGGCGAGACCGACCCCGCGAGCACCGATCCTGAGGTGGTGCTCACCGGGTTCCTCCACGCCCTGCACGGGTTGCTCACCGGGGGCGCGGTGTACCTCGACCCGACGGAGTGAGATGGCTGCCAAGAAGAATCCTTCCAAGGCGTCGGACGCGGAGCAGACCGGGGGCGACGGCGCCGCGACGCGACGGAAGCCGACCAAGGCAGTGAGCCAGGAAGCAACCAAGGCCGCCGAGGCCGAGCCGGCCGGCGAGGACACGATCATCCTGCCGATCGGCCATTATGTCGGCGCCTACTTTCCTGGGCCTGACGAGCCGCTGCAGCATCACACGGTGCGGGTCGGCCAGACCCCGGTCAGACTCCGCAGCGACGACGAGTTCGGCATCTGGGCGCTGGCGCATGGCTTCTCCGGCGAGGACGCCGTGCGTCCGTGGACTCGCCAACACATCGTCGCGGTGGCCCGTGAAGCCGGCCTCGACAACGCTCCGGAGATCGTCGCCGATCTGCTGGCTGAGGACGTCCTGGCTGAGGTCACCATGAACACGCAGGACTCGGTTGAGTTCGCGATGGCGTACCGTCCGGCGCCCCTGATGTTCGGCGTGGGTGTGACCAGGGAAGAGCCGGTCGCGGTGGGCATCGGGCTGCAAGGCCAGCCAGCCGTCGAGACCAGCAGCTACGGGTTTGAGCTGTGGCGGTTTGGCCACCGCGCCGGGAGCCTGTGGGAGTTCGGCCGGATCCAAGGCGAGCTGTTGCGGGACGAAGCCGGGATGTCCGAGACCGAGACAGCACCGGAGCAGATGCTGCTGCACACCTTCTGGGAGTTGCAGGCGCTGCTCGCCAGCAACGTGGTCTACCTCGACCTCGCCGGCAACGAGTAGCGCGGCTGCATCGAGCTGGCCCCGGCCCTGCGGCGGGTCAGCCGCTTCAGCGGCTCAGCCGCCCCACATCATGGCGTGGAACTCCGGCTCGCTCGGCAACACGAACCCGAGACGGCGCGCCGCGGCCTCCGCCGCCGGCCGCTCCAGCAGCGCCGGCGCCGTTGACAGACCCATCGCCGCCGACATGTCTGGGCCCACCACCCAGTGCGGGTCCTGCACCATCCACCGGGCCGAAGCCACGCGCTCGGCTTCCCGTCCGATCACCAGAATGCCCACGGGCCTGGTGCGCAACTTCGGCTCGGGCACCTCCTGCGGCTGCTGCTCCTGCGCCCGTAGCTCATCGTTGGGCGTACGCTGCGGCGCGGCTGGCTGTTGCGCCACAGTGCCCTTCCCGCGAGCCGGCAGCCGAAGCTCCCAACCCGGGTGAATCAGGTCCGGGTCGGTCAAGGCGCCGCCCACAGGCTGCTTCCGGCCGCGGTTGAGCTTGTAAATCTCGGGCCAGCGCCTCGGGTCGCCCAGCTCGCGTCCGGCGATGTCCCACAGGGTGTCCCCGGGACGCACCGTGTGCACGGCGGGTTGCTGATCCGGCGGCTCTGGCTTGTCTGGTGGCTTTGGCTTGTCCGGTGGTTCTGGTTTGTCCGGCGGCTCGGGCGTCACGGTGTCCACCTCTACCAACAGGAAGTACGTGTAGTCCTCCACGTAGTACGGCGGCTGGGCGATCTTGAAGCCCTTCCGGTTGCGCCGGGACTTCCACGGACGATGCCACGGGCGAGGCTTCCCCGTACGTGGTGGAGGCGTCGCCTGGTCGGGCGAGCCGGTGGCCGGATCCGGCGAGGCCGTTCCGGGGCGGGTCGGGGTGCTCTGCGGGCTCTGCGGCGTAGTCGCGGGACGGGTTGGCGCAGTCGCCGGCGGCGAGGCAGTGCCAGTCTCGAGGGTGAAGCCGGCACTTCCGTTGCCAAGCCGGAGCTTGTTGCGGACCGACTCTGGCACCCGCTTCGACACGGCCTGCCGGACTCTGGCCCGGGGCCCCCGTGGTCCAGTTGTCGGGCCAGCGGGGCTCACCGGCGCGTTCGCCACCGACGCCAGCTCCAACGAGCCGAACACCTCCGTACGGCTCAACAGCTGGTCCATCAGGGCCCGGGATTCCCGGAGCTGCTCGGTCATCTGCTCGATGTGGGTCTGCGCCCCGTCCGCGGCATGCTCAGCGTTCGCCGACAACCCCCTGGCGAGGTTGGTGTGAGACCAACCGCTGTTCGAGGTGGACTCGGTCAGCCGTGGCCTGGGACGTACCAGCCATCCCACCGTACGGCGGACGAATCCGCGATCGGTCGCCCCACCGTTCTGGGACTCCACCTCCACCGCGCCCGACCGGCGGCGGCGGACCCCGGGCTTGCCGGACTTGATGATCTGCCTGGCGAACCAGCGTTCGGCCATGGCGCCGAAGACCGTCATGGACACCGCGGCGGTGCCGAAGATCAAGCCTCTGTTCCACGACGAGTCGATCTGGTACGGGAGCCCGAACAAGCCGGAGTCAGCCACGTGCCCGGAGCCGAACACGCCGTGGGAGTAGGCGTACGCGATCCCGATCATCGCGCCGGCGTGGGCCAGCCCTGGCGCCCCGGCCCAGACGATCATCCGCCACAGCCCTGGCCTGGCAGGCGCGGAATCGACCGTCTCGCCGGCTACCACCAGCGACGTGCTCTCGGCGCTGTCGGGCGCGCCGGCGCGTGCCGCCGCAAGGTCGGCCTGCTCGGAGACCGCGCCCTCGGCACGGGCCCGAGGACGTACCCGGGTCCGCCCCTGGCCGCCCGAACGGGCCTGCTGCTGCAGCTGGGTGAACACCTCACCGCGACGTTCCAGCTCGGTCGCGTCCCGCTCCAAGCCCTCGATCAGCTGCCGCAACTGCTCAAGCGGGCTGCCCAACCTCTCGTCCGCGTGCTCAGCCGCCTGGTAAAGCTGCTCAAGGAACTCGGCTCGCTCTTGACGCCATGCTGCCCGTGCCTCGAATCGCGCCTTCCAGTACCTGATGGCGGCGTACGGCATGATGGCCGCCCCGGCGCCCATGGCCATCACCCCAGTGAGCGTGTAGTTGCCGACGATCGGGCCGATGCCAACGCTGGCCATGCCCCAGGGAATTCCGACAGAAGCCACGGTCTGCAGCACGAAGTGGCGGAACTTCATGACACCGGACGGGCGCGCGCCGACAGCAGCGGCCTGATCCGCCTGCTCCGCCACCCGCGCTGCGGTCGGCGAACTCGGCGAGCTGGCCACCGGCGCTCGGGATTGCGCGGCCGCGGCCGACAGCCGGCTCAAGCCCGCGATCCGCTGCTGTGCCGCCGCGAGCCGCTCCTGCATCCCGGCCAGGTGTTGCTCGTGGCGCCCGGTCAGACGCGCCCGTACCGCGGCTGCCCGCCAGCGTCGCTTGTACGCCTCGAACTCCGCCGTGGCCTCGGTCTCTTGACGCGCGAACCCACGGTCGTGCAGCGGACCCGCCAAACCCTCGCCCAGTGCGGCGGCGCCGCCGATCGCCGACAACGTCCACACCGGGAAGCCGATGTGCTCGCTGACACCCGCGAGGTGCGCCCCGATTGCGAACGCGACAATCGACCCGGCGGTGACCACAGCGGCCGGGCCTTGGCGCAGGAAGTGCCAACTCCACGGCGCCGGTCTGGCCGCCACAACGGGGGCTTCTGGCGACCCTGATGTCGCCGGGACCGCGGGCTGCGTCGGGGTCGCCGGCTGCGTTGTGGCGCCGCTGGCGTCGGGCTGTTCCTCAACGGTGCGGCGCTGCCGCCACTTGGCGGCTGACGGGAGCCCTTTTCTTGTTGCGGCCTGCTTCTTGGTCGCCTGTCCCTGCTGCGCGAAGACGCTGCGACGAGACTGCAACCGCCGCATGTCGGCGCGCAGTTGCGTGACAGATTCCGCGGTGTCGCCCAGGCGTTGCTCGAACCCGTCCAGTTCTTCCCGCGCTGTCTCGGCAAGCCCATCGACTTCTGCCCGTTGCGCCAGTCGACGCTGCCGCGCTTCCTCAGCCAGGCGCGGGTTGTTTCGAAGGTCGAACGCTCGCCTGCCGAACGCGAATGCCACCGGCCCGACCACGGCGCCAACCGACATCACCGCCGCCAGGAACGGGACCCCCACAAGTTCGGCGGCCACAGCCGTGATGCTCTCCACAGTGCCGAACGCCAAGGCGCCCCACATCACGTACTTGCGGCGCGGCAGCGTGATCGACTGACCTGCTCTGGTCACATCGGCCTGCTCCACCATGGACATGTCGGTACGTGTCCGGAACCGTCCCGTGGCGCCCGGCACCGGCGCGCCGAAGTGGCGCAGTGTTCTCGCGACACCCGGGGTGACCAGTCTGGCTGCGGCCCTGCCCCGGATTCGCATCGCGGCGCGCTCGGCTTCGGTGGGGGTCCGGCCCTCAGCCGCCACCAGCCCGGCGTTGCGCAGCAGCCCGCGGAGCTCCTCCTGCAACTCGATGCGGCGGTCCGGGTCGGTGACAGCGCCAAGCCGTGCCACCACGTCGGTTATCTCGCGGACCTTCGCTTTGTCCGCCACGCTCAGCCGGGCCCGAAGCCCAGCGGGAATGTCAGCCAGCGTGCGGTCGGGCGTGAGCAGATCGGTGGTGGGTGTGCGGCTGAACAGCTGACGCAGTCGGGTGTGGATGCTCTGCCGCGCTCCCTGACGGCGGCGCGGGCCGCCGGCTTCGCCAGGTTGACCGCTGCCCGGTCCAGGGCCGCTTGGTGGCGTGCCGCCGGGCCCGCGTCCACCGGGCGGTCTGCCGCCTCGGCCAGCCCCGCCGGCCGGTGGCCCCGCGGCCTGCTCACGAGCGATCTCCCGCGCCAGGCCTCGGTCGGGGCGGGCGCTGAAGGACGCGAGGTGCTCAGAGCCGTCAGCGTGCCTGATCACATGTGCCGTCATCACGATTGGGCGGCCAAAGCCGTCACGTGTGGTGACTCCCCGCCACCGGGAGACCCGGTGATGCAGGACCTCGATGTCGCCGTTGTCCAGCAGCCTCTCCGTCGAGAGCTCCGGGGCTCTCAGGGTTGCCTGCAACGCCCGGTGATACCTGCTGGCAGGAGAACTCGTGTAGCCGCGCCCCGCAAGCGCCTCGGGCAGATCCAGCACCCGGTTCGCGGGGTTCTCCACCTGGTACGCCGCGGCCGTGTCGTTCTCGAAAGGAATCGTCCTGGTGGCGCGCTGGGCCGCATTGGCGGCGTCCCGGCCATCCCGCAGCTTCGCTGCGACCTCCTCGAAGAACTGGCGCCGGGTCTGAGGGTCATCAAGACCACGAGCAAGTGAGGTGAGTGCTCTACGTCCCCTCGTGGTCGCGGTGACCCGTTGCCCGAAGTACTCGATCAGATGGGCCAGCTGCGCCAGATCGGCGCGCTCAGCGGTGTTGCCATCGGCGTCAGTCTCGGTGACGAGAGCGCCGTTCTGAAGCGCGAACTGGATCGCGGCGGCATGCAGCCACGGCGCCGTCTTGCGCGGGAACGGCAGCCCATGCAACACCCGCGCAAGCTGGATCCACTCCGAGTTGTTGGTCCTCCGCACCGACCACGGCGCCAACTCCATGAACTCGATGTCGTGGTCCAACAACAACTCGGTAGCCGGCTCCAGCAGCAGGTTGGCCTTAGCCACCACGGTGAGGGTCTCGTCGTACCTGCGGTGCAGGCCGAGCGCCCGGTCGGCGGCGTTGCCCCCGAACTGGTCCAGGTACTTGTCCAGGATGTCGCCACGAGATTCGCCGTACGCGGTGATGACAGTGGTGAACCACCTGAGCACCGCCGTGGCGCCGTGCTGGGCCAGCGCTTCGTGGGTCCGCCTGACCTTGTCATCAACCCAGTCCGGCAGCTTGATCTGCTCGTCCAGACCTCCTGCCTCGTCGGCAAGCTCGTCCAGATCCGCAAGGATCTCGTCCAAGGGCTTGGCGGCCCTCGCCTCGGCTTTCAGGCCCCGCTCGTATTCCTCTTCATCCTCCTTGAGCCGGTTCCGGTAGGTCTCCTCGTGCCAGTCCATGTAGCCGCGGGCGACACCACGCATCACGCCGTATGCGCCGACAAAGAGCCCGAAGACCGGGTTCTGGGTCAACAGCCACACCGTGAAGCCCGCCGCGCCGGAGTTGCCCAGTGAGGTGGCGACCTGGCGGACGATGAACATGTCGAGCCGCGGTGTGGCGACCCGTACCTCTAGATCCTCAGCGCTTGCTTGACCGGCGCCGGCCGCAGGTTGCGCGGCGGTCTGCCCCGCTTGGCCGAGGGGGCGAGATCTCCGGAAGCGAGCCGGCAGGCCCTCGGCGGGTTTGCGCCACCATGCCTGCCGTCCACCCGAAGGCTGCGACCCGGGCTGCGGGGCGCCGAACTTGGGCCCGAGAGCAGTGATCAGTTTGTCGAAGCGACGCAGTGTCTCCTGGTCCTGCTTGCGCTGCAGGTCCATCCGACGCTCAGCCCGGTCAGCCACCCTGTCCTGCTGGTACTTGCGGTCCGCCCAGGCTGAGATGGCGGCGGCCACAATGGGCGTGGCTGCGACCAGGAAAAGGAACGCGGGGACCCCGGCGAGCTGGACCACAGCGGCGGTCGCGAGCGCCTGCACCGTGCCCGGCACGATCTCCTTGATCCGGAACGCCCGCTTGCTGGGAATCCCGAGTGGCGCCTTGTCCGTCACCGGCACCGACAGACCCCGCCGGAGGGCTGGTCGCGACAGGCCCCGTTCGACCCTCGCACGTTCGGGAACCACGTGCGTCCGGTACGCGTTGCGAAGCTCGTCCCGCACCGCACGGAGCCGGCCAATGGCATTCTCGATCTCGACGCGCTGCTGACCGGACGCGCTCTGGTGCAGCCGGCTGAGCTGTCTGAGCAGCCGATCGGCCTTCTCGAACATCTCAGAGATCTGGCCCGAGAGCTCCTCCACCCGCATCGCTCTCCAGGCACGAGCGTGCAACCGCCCAGCCCGCGCCAGCTCCCCCGCCATCGGCATTCCGGCGATCGACTCAGCAGCCGCCTTGCCCAAACCGGGCGCTGAGGATATCCACGGCATCGCGTTCGCGATCTGCGACTGCTCAGCAGCCGTGAAGGTCTGGCCCGGCCGGTAGGGCTTCAACTTGGCGGTGATGTACCGCAGGGCTGAGAGCGAGCCCGCGGGGACGGACGGCAACACGGACTCGCGCCGGCTCGGCCGGAGCTTCGCCGAGATCAGCTCGTTGTAGCTCCGGCGCCGAATCGGCAGCTCCGGCAGGCTGCCATCGGGTGACCACTGCCCGCGCTTCGCCCTTTCCCGCAGCTCGATGTGTTCCTTCTCGCGCACCGACCGGAGCCGCTCGCTGACTTCCTCGCGGCTGTATCTCCGCTTCGCCAGCCACACTTCGATCGCGCTCAGACCAACCGACACCACGACCATGGGGACACCGGTGCTGATGAGGCTTGTGTAGCTGCCGGTCGCCGCCCCCAGGCCAGCCAGCGCGGCGACACCGACCGCGTCCGGCACCAGGTTCTTGAGGAACGTGCGCCCCGCAGGCTGCACCCCGAGCGGTGTGTCGAAAAAGCCGAACCGGCTGCGTTCCGCTCCGCCCAACTCCACCACGAGCGGCAGGACCCCCGGCGCCAGCAGCTCCCGCCGCTTTTCACTGCCGGGTTGCCCCTGTCGCAGCCCCAACGAGTCGATCATGCCGTGCAACTCGGCCCGCATCCGGACCCGCTCCGGGCGCGGAGCGGTGAGGTACTGCCGGTACAGCGTCCGCAATCGGGCCATCCGGCCGTGGTCCGCCACCGTCAGGTCAGCCCAGGTGAGGGTCTCCTCATTGAGCACCGGCCCGGCACGCAGCACATTCTCGATGCTGAACGCGCTCTCTGGGCGTCCCAGCTTCTTGGCCTGCAACTGGGCCACCGCGTCGGCGAGCGCTGCCTCGACGGCTCGGAAGAGCTGGCCGTCCGGGGCGTTCTTGGCAGCGTTGACACTGGTGTGCACCGTCATGCCGGCGGCCGTCACCACCAGCTTGCCGGTCTGCGAATCGAAGTCCACGGCGGCGTCGAACGCGTCAGCCCCGAGGGGTTTGATCACGATCGTGTTCGGCTTGTCCAGAGCGGGGAAGAGGGTCTCGGCGTCCACCTCCACCGCCAACCCGGATTCCGTGGCAGCGACGGCTTCCAGCACCCGCTTGCGGCTGGCCAACGGCTGACCGTGGCCACGCATGCTCCGATCTGGCCGCGCCTGCAGCGACTCCACTGTGGCGAGAACACCATCCTGCGCGGGCCGCAGCAGGATTGTCGCGCTGATGGTGACCGGGTTGCCCCGGCGGTGCAGCAGGGCGCCGTCCTGATCGTGCGCCACCCGTTGCGCCACGACCCGGACCACCCCGTCCGGCAGCCGGTGCAGCGTCACGCGGTCGCTGTTGCGCAAGGTGTTGTCCAGCGCTCGGTAGTACCGGGCGATGTTGCTGCTCGGGTCAGCGGGGTCGATCGCGTCAACGAGGTTGGCGATCGCGTTCGCCGGGTTCTGCGCATGGAACGCCCCGGCGGTGGCTGAGGCGAAACCGATCGTGCCGATCTGCTCGCGCAACGCGGTGCGCATCTCTGTCACAGAAACGCCGGTGTGGGGCAGGTCCAGTCCCACTTCGCCGCGCCCAGGCGTCTCCGCCATTCGCCGGTCCCGTTCCAGCATGCGTTGCAGCTGATCGTAGAACTCTGAGGTGGGCTGACGCGCCTGGTCTGTCAACGCCGACCGCGCCCGGCGCCTCCCGTACGCCGAGAACTTGCCCGGCCGCAGTCGATAACTCAGATCCTCGATTCCGGACTCGAGCCTCGCGCCGTAATAGCCCACCAAACCGGCGAGCTCCGGCAACCGCACCGTCCGCGACGTGCTGCCGTCCGGGCCGGTGGTCACCTGCACGCCACCGTTGTCGACCGCGAACTTGATCGCGGCCACGACCAGGTCCCGCGCGTGCTGGCGCGGGAACGGCAAGGTGCTCAGGGCGTCGACCAGAGCTCTCCAGCCCGGGTTTGACATCATCCGTGCCTCTGGTGGCGCCAGCGTGGCGAGATCCACCCCCGCGTCGGCCAGGGCCGGCTCGACAGCCCGGAGCATCTTCTCCGCCGCGGTGGCCGCCGGTGTCTGCGCACGCGAGGCCAGTTGCGCCCGGAACCACTCGGTGAATTCCCTTCGCCCGTCCCACCGGTGCTCAAATTCGGGCAGCGTCACCGGGTGCCCGAAGACGTCGGTGTGCACCGCGATCAGGAAGGTGCGGACCACGTCCTCCTGCCCGAAGAGCAACGGGTCGCGCAGCAGGTCGTACGCCGCGTCAGCGAACCGGGTCACAGCTCTCCGGTACATGGCGTCGCCGGGTCGAACGCCACCGTGCATGACGCGAAGCTCGTCAAGCCTCAGCACGCCTTCCCGAGCCAGCGCCAGCGACCGCTCCGAAAGCGCACGCCGCACCCGCCGGCTCCGGTTTTCCCGGTACGGGTTCGTGCCGTCAGGGTCGAGGTAGGCCTGCTCGGTGGCGAAGGTCAAACGCCAACGACTCAGAGCCGTGAGCGTTTTGTTGAGCGTCACCGCGGTGACGGGTTGTTCGCGGAGATTGGCGAGGAGCTGATTGGCAAGGCTTGCCTGCTCCTCCGCGAGGCGTTCGGCTTCCGGCCCAGCGGCGCCGACCCGGGCGCCGGCGGGGTCGAGGACGTGGTAGTGGTGCGGGTGGGTGGCGGCCCACGCGTCGAATGGCGGGTTCAGCGGGACGCCGTGCTGACGGTGGTCAAGCACCGTTTGCAGCTGGGTGGCGATCTGGTCGCCCAGAGCCAGGGTCCGGGCGCCTCGCGGCAGTCGCACCACGTACCGGTCGCCGGTGCCGCTGGCGGCGATGCGGACGGCGGTCTCGTTGAAGGACTCGCCGCTGGTGACCATGACCTGGAACACGTTCCCGCTGACGTCCTCCACCAGCACCTCGACCCCGTGCGGGCTGGGTTCCACCACGACGCCTTGGGCATGTCCGGCCAGTTGCCGGGTCACCATCCGCTCGATCGTCGCCACGTCCGCCGCGTCCACCCGGGCGC
>JBOGDL010000056.1:0-8381 GCA_050701815.1 Micromonosporaceae bacterium
AGGACTGGGCCGCGTGTGAGTCGGTGCAGCGGGGAGTGTCGAACCCGCACTTCCGTCCCGGCCCGCTGGCGGCCAAAGAGGACGCGGTCTACCAGTGGGTGACGCTGATGGCGCGGATCTACCTGGACCCCGCCCGCGGCCTCGCCGCCGCCGTCGACGGCTGACCAACTCCCTGCCAGGCTGCCGGGCTGCGGGAGCGCTGGGCGATTGGCTCATAGGCCATACCAGCGGCGGTACCGCCGGATCAGGCGCCACTGCGCCAGCACCGCGAGGACGGTCAGCAGCAGCATCAGCAGCGTGGCCGCGGCGGCGTACCCGTAACGCAGATACTCGAACGCGGTGCGGTAGATGAACAGCGACAGGTGGGTGGTGGCGTACGGGGGAGGCCCGCCCTCGGTCACCACCAGCGTCGGTGTGAACGAGACCTGGAAGCTGGCGATCGTGTCGCGTAGCAGCAGCAGACCGAGCACCGGCGCCAGCAGCGGCAGCGTCACGCGACGGAACACGTCCCACCCGGTGGCGTCCTCGATCGCGGCGAGCTCGTACACCTCGTTGGGCAGCGCCTGACGTGCCGCGAGCAGGATGATGAAACTCTCCCCGATGGTGAACAGGCTCATGAGGACAATCGCCGCGCTGGCGTCGGTGGGGTCGGTGAGCCACTGCGGCGGGGTGCGGCCCAACGCGGTGAGCCCGTTCTCACCGCCGATCCGGAGGAACTGGTTGATCGGGCCGTGCAGCGGGTTGAAGAGCCAGAGCCAGAGCAGGCCGTACGCGATTTCGGGCACCGCGATCGGCAGCGCAGCCGCGGTACGGGCGGCGCCCGCCCCTGGCGCGGGGTGGTGCAGCAGCAGCGCCAGGCCGAGCGCGATCAGCAACCGGAGCGGGACCGCGACCAGCGCGAACACCAGCGAGTTGACCAGGGCGGCATGGAACATGTCGTCCCGGAACAGCTCGATGAAGTTGCCCAGGCCCGCCCACTGCGGCGGGCCGATCAGGTCGTATTCGGCGAAACCCAGCGCCAGCGTGAGCGCCGCCGGCGCCAGCACCAGACCGACCAACCCGATCAGGTACGGCGTCAGCATCAGCCCCAGCTGCCCGCCGCGCCGCCATTCGTGCCGCCGGGCCTGCACCGATCGCAGCCCACGGCGCCGCGACTGCCGTTCCCGTCGCGGGGCCCGCCGCTCGCGGCGCCGCGACTGCCGCGACCAGAGCCCGGTCACGGCCTCACCCTGAGCCGCCGGCAGGCGCCGTGATCCGGAGCCCGGAGTCGGTGTCGAAAACGTGGACGTGCTCCGGTCGGGCCGTGACCGACAGTTGCGTGCCCGGGTCCGGGCGCTCAGAGGTGGGAACCCGGGCCACTACCGCGTGCCCGCCGCCGAGCCCGTCGCTGTCGAGCCGGTCGCCGTTGAGTCGGACGTGGACGTACGTGTCGTCGCCGAGGATCTCGCAGCGTTCCACCACGCCGAGCGTGCCGTCAGCGCCCGACTCGGAATCGGCCAACCGGAGCCCCTCAGCCCGAATCCCGATCTGGCGGTTCGCGGCGCGGGGGACACCGGGCGCGGTCAGCGGGCCATCGGCCGGCAGCAGGTTCATCGCGGGGGAGCCGACGAACTGAGCCACAAACCGGGTACGTGGCGTCCGCCAGATCTGCTCCGGGGCGCCGACCTGCTCCAGCATCCCGTCCCGCAGCACCGCGACCCGGTCGCCCAGCAGCAACGCCTCGGTCTGGTCGTGGGTCACGTGCAGCATGGTGGCGCCGATCCGGTCATGCAACGCGCGAAGCTCGGTCCGGGTCTGCCCGCGACGTTCAGCGTCCAGGTTGGACAGCGGCTCGTCGAGCAGGAACACGTCCGGCTGCCGCGCCAGGGCCCGCGCCAACGCCACCCGTTGCCGCTCGCCTCCGGAGAGCTGGCCCGGCCGACGACGCAGCAGGTCTTCGCAGCCCACCGCCGCGGCGGCTTGCCGGGTACGCTGCGCGACCTCTGCCCGGGGCACGTCCCGCACCCGCAGCCCGAACCTGATGTTGTCAGCGACGGTCAGGTGCGGGAACAGCGCGTACGACTGGAACACCATCGACACGTTGCGCCTGCCTGGCCGCCACCTGGTGACGTCGCGCCCGGCGATGTGGACCCGGCCGCCGAGCGCCGGCTCCAGCCCCGCGACCACCCGGAGCAGGGTGGATTTGCCGGCGCCGGACGGCCCCAACAGCACCAGCAGCTCGCCGCGTGCCACCGTCAGGTCGATTCCGCGCAGCACCAGCGCGTCGGCGTACCCGGCCCGCAGGTCGGTCAGTCGCAGGCCGGGCGCCCCGCGGGCCCCGGGTTCTGGCCCAGATCTCACGGACGTTGACCTCGCGCGAACAGCGGCCTGGTCTGTGTGTCCAGCTCCTTGATCACCTTGTCCAGCGGGTCGCCCCGGTAGAACGCGTTTTCCAGGATGCCGCCGGTCACGTCCTCGATCTCAGGCCAGGTCGAGATCACCGGGGTGGGCCGCACGGTGGAAATCGCGTCCAGAAAGACCTGCGAGTGGCGGGGCGCCTGCTCCGGGTCCAGGAACGCCTTGGAGGTCGCCACCTTGATGTTGGACGGCACCGTGCGGCCCGTGCCCGCCATCAGCTTCGCGCCCTTCGGGCCCAGCGCGAACTCCATGAACCGCCACGCGCCGTCGGGGTTGGCCGCGCCCCGGGTGATGCAGTACGCGTCCGAGTGCAGGATCCCGGCGGCCTTCCCGTACGTCGGCAGCGGCGCCACGTCCCATTCGAAGTCCTCAATGCTCCGGAACGTGGTGGTGGACCGCCGCGACGACATGACCATGGCCAGCCGCCCGTTGCTGAACCGGGATTCGTCGTCCTCGCTTTCCACTTCCTCATCCGTGGGCGTCACGCCGTACGCCAGCCGCAGGTCCATGAAGTCCCGCAGCACCTGCCGCGCTTTCGGGGTGTCGAAGGCGAACCGGGTGGGCCTGGTGGGGTGGTCGGTGATCTCGCCGCCGTTGGACCACACGAACGGGGCGAGCCGGATCATCGTGGGCTCGACCCCGAGGCCGTGCACCGCGACCCGGGGGCCCCCGGCTTCGGACTCCGTGCCCTTCACCACCGTGCCGCTGCTGTCGCGGGTCAACGACTTGGCGGTGCTGATCAGGTCGTTGAAGGTCCAGCCAGGCTTGGGCTCCGGGACCTGGTGGCGCCGGAACAGATCACGGTTGTAGTAGACGGCGAGGCTGGAGACGTTCTGCGGCATGCACATCTGCTTGCTGTCCCACCGGAACGCCTGCATCGCCTGCGGGTAGAAATCCTTGGCGTCGAGCTGGCGGGACGAGTTCAACCGCGACTCCACCGGCGCCAGCGCGTTCTTGGCCGCGAACTGCCCGTAGAACCGATAGTTGATCAACGTGATGTCGGGCGGCTCGCCTCCGGCGATCGATGTGGACAGCCGCGCGAGCAGGTCTTCCCGGTCGCTGGCCTCGATCAACCGCACCGTCTTGCCGGTCGCCTTCTGGTACGCCCCGGCCAGCTTCTGGTACGCGGCGAGCTCATCCGGGTCGCCGAAGACCAGCAGCCGCACCGTGTCCGCTTTCTCACCGGCCGCGGCGCCGCAACCGGCGGCCACCAGCATCGCGGCAGCGGCGGCCGCCACTGCCGCACACACGCGCCGAACCCTCATCGCGGATCTCCTTTGTGTTGGATCGGTCCATATCGGTGCAGGAAACGTCGTTGCGCGACGCCGAAGACGAGAAGCGCGGGGAGCGTGGTCAACACCGCCCCGGCGAGGAAGACGGGGAAGTTCGTCGGGTCGACGGCGGCGAGGGAGCGCAGCGCCAGCGGCAGCGTGAACAGCTCCCGGTCGTACACGTAGACCAGCGGGTCGAGGAAGTTCGACCAGGTGGTCACAAACGTCAAGGTGGCGATTCCGGCGGTCACGGGCTGCGCCAAAGGCATCGCGACCCGCCACCACACCTGTGACGGCGAGAGGTCAGCCATCCGGCAGGCGTCGTACAGGTCCGCCGGCAGGGATCGGAACATCACGTAGTAGACCAGCGGGTACAGCGGGGACGTGGCGAGCAGCGCCGGCGCCATCAGCGGCGCCAGGGTGTCGGTCAACTCAAGCCCACGGAAGATCGCGAACCGCGGAGCCAGCAACGCCGTGGCGGGCGCGGTCAGACCGAGCAGGGACGCCGCCAACACCCCCGTGACGACCCGCCGCGACGACAGCGCCAAAGCGAACCCCGCAAACGAGGCGACCAGCACGCTCACCGGGGTGGCGACGGCTGCGACCAGCAGCGAGTTCGCGCCGGCCCGCAGCAGTCCGCCCAGGTCAACGGCCTGCCGGTATCCGTCCACGGAGGCCGGATCGGGAACCAGATCCACCCCGACCGGGGGCGGCACGCCGGGCTCTCGAAACGACCCCGAGACCAGCAGCAGCAGCGGTGGCACGAACACGGCGACCACCAGCAGCGTGCCCATCGCTCGCCAGTTGCGCGAGGCCGCGCCGGGCCCAGCCGCTGAGTGAACGCGAGCTGAGCGGGTGGGTTCGGCAGTTCTCGGATCGCGAGAGGGGCCGCTTTCGCGGCCCCTCTCGATGACACGTTCGGAAGGCATCTACAGAGTCAGCCGCCAGGCGCTGAGCCCGTGGGACGCGGCGTACAGGATTCGTTGTTCCGGAAGGATCGTCAGGCCAGCCACCTCAACGTGCGGCATGCCCTTGGCGGCCTCTTCCCAGCTCCGGTCGCCGGACTCCAGGCGCAGCACGCCGAAGTCGGTGGAGCCGTACAGGTCGCCGGTGGTGTCGTCGCGGACCAGATCCGTGACCGGCTGGTCCCCCAGGTCGTGCGACAGGTCGTTCCAACTGGCCTCACCGGTCGCCGGGTCGAAGACCACCTCGAAAACGTGCCCGGGGGTGTCGGGCGTGTTGGCGTTGAACCCGCTGTACGAGATCCAGGCCCGATTCCCGTTCTCGGGGTCGACGTGAATGCTGCTCATGAACCGGTTCGGGGTGTTCGGGTTGTCGATCCGGTTCCAGGACACCGAGCTGGCGGGTTCGGCGTCCACGTCGCGGGAGATGAACACCCGGCCGGTCGTCGTGGCGGCCCACGCCGTGGACGTGTCGTCGACGGTGCGCTCGATCGCGGCCACCGCGCCGCCGTCACGGTTTCCCCACCCGGCGTCGGTGAGACGCTTGGAGCCCAGCTCGGCCCAGTCGCCGCACTGCGCCTCGAAGGTGCCGGTCCAGGTGTTGCAGATCCGGTTGGCCTCCTCCAGAGAACGGTCGCCGATGCCGAAGGTCTTGGTCCGGTACGCGGTGCGTCCGGTCCCGGCGAACATGGTGCCGCTGACCTTCGGGTCGGTGATGATCGGCGCGTAGAACTGGGTGCCCGGGTGCACGTAGATCGGGTCCGCGATCCAGATCCAACTTCCGATGTCGCCGGCTTCGAAACTCACCTCCGGGCTGGCGTCGAAGAAGGTGTGGAACCGGAAGTCCTTCTCAGCCACATCGAACCCGGACTGGCCGCCGTCACCGATCATGGTGTTGCGCCAGGTGGTGGTGTTGTCATTCTCCCAGGTGCCGTTGTCCTGGGTGCCGCCCTGCAGCATCCCCGGGTCGTGCGGGCTGACGGACAGGCTCATGAACTGCAGCGTCGACAGCCCGTTGTTGATGCCCTCGATCTTGGACGGGATCCGGGAGAGCATCTGCCGGCAGCGCTCCAGCTTCTGCGGCGTGTCCAGCGCCCGCCGCGGGTCGTCGCACCACTCGGAGCGGTCTGTGAACTCGCCGCTGGAGCGCACCAACCCGCCGTCGCCAGCCTCGAAGAACTGACGCGGGTTGTTCGGGTTGGTCACCAGGTCGTGCTGGTCCGGGTGCAACCCGTTCGGGTGCGTCTCGTCCGTGCCGTCGAAGGTCATATCGGTGCCCGTGACGCCGGCGTCGGTGGAGAACACCACCGCTCGCTTGTTCGCGATGGTCTCCCCGTAGACGTACGAGCCGCCGGCGTACACCATGTCGGGGTGCCCGTCCGGGGTGTGCACGAAGATGTCGTACCAGCATTGCCCGGCGCACTGGTTGTACCAGGCGTACCCGGTGTCGGCGACGTTCGAGCTGGTCAGGTCGGTGAACGTGGGATCGCCGGAGGCGACGTCGTCGCTGCGGAACAGCCGCGAGTACGGGTTGCCGATGTTGCCCTCGTGCACGTACATCCGGGTCTTGCCGTTCGGCAGCTTGGTGACGTCGAACGCGGCGCGGGTCTGGAACACCGCGGGGTTGAGCGCGTCCTTGATCTGGGTCCAGGTCTTGCCCTGGTCCGCCGAGCGCCAGATGCCCCGGGCGTACGAGGAGGCGTACACGATCGTCGAGTCAGACGGGTCCAGCTCGATGTGGCGCACCCCGCGCGGGGAACACGCGGTCTTGTTCTCCCACTCATCGGCGCTGCCGGTGCACTTCTCGGCGTCGTCGGAGCCGTTGTGGATGAACTTCCAGCTCTTGCCGCCGTCGCTGGACTTGTACAGGCCCCACTTCGCGGCGTCCGGGATTGGCCGCACGATCCCCGAGCAGCACACGCTGGACAAGCCGCGCAACGCGGTGGTGGTGGCCACGTACAGCGTCTTCGGGTCACCGGGCTTGACCACGATGTCGCCGATGCCCTTGCCGCCCAGCGACTTCTTGCCCAACGGGCCCTTCCAGCTGTCGCCGCCGTCGGTCGACTTGTAGAGCCCGACGCCGCCGACGCAACCGGAGGCGCAGGTGTTGGCCTCGCCGGTGCCCACGTAGACGGTGCGTCCGGAGGCGTCGTTGCGGTCGACGCTGACGTTGCCGGCGGCGTTGATCCCCAACGGGCCGCCCAGGTACGTCCACTTCGGCTCCGCCGCGAGGACGTCAACGGTGCGCCAGACCCCGCCGCCCGCGGGCGTGATCCAGGCGTAGCAGTCGCCGGGACGGCACTTGTTGCTGATCTCGATAGAGGTGGTGCGGCCTCCGGCCACGTACTCGTTCGGCACGTAGTTGAACGAGTTGCGGAACTCGCTCTTCGGGTACAGGGCCCGGCTCGGCCCGATGTTGTTCCAGGACCGCTTCCGGTCCGCGGCTCCGGCAGGCACCCGGTCTTCCGCGTTCCCGTACGCCTGCTTGGCCTTGTCCATCTCCGCGATCGAGATCGTCTTGGCCGGGTACGCCCGCTCCTGGAAGCCCGCTTCCGCCGCAGAGCCTGGCCCCTCGGGCGACATCCCGTCATCGCCGGGCACCGCCCGGTGCAGCTTCTCCACATGCCGGCCCAACGCGCCGGGCATCTCGCCTTCGCCCGGCGCCGCCAGCGCCGGTGGCTGCGCCCCCATGAAGTGGGTGGCCACAATGGCGGTGGAGGCGGTGAGAACTCCGACCGCGACTCCGATCAGGACGTGCCGCTGTCTTCGGCTCAAACGCTTCATGGGTTCCTCCCCACAGTCTGCGCGCCACGGCGCAGACGCCGGCTACCACCCCCCGATCTGTTGAATCCTTCAGTGCCGAGTCACCCGCAGCAATGCTTCGGCCACCGTCTATCGATCGCAAAGGGTTTTCACTACGTGACCTGGGCGTCTGGCGGTGTGCTTTCGCTGCCGTCCGGTGGGTAGCCCCCTAACATGGCGACGGTTCGGCTTGCTGATGGGCGCTGTGTGATCGAGCGCTGGCTCCGGGAGGTGCGGGAACGATGGCGGACCGGCGCGGCGTGATGCGGCGCGTGAAGGCCTTGGGTCGAGCGCAGCCCACCGACCTGGTTGGGCAACCAGGCGCGAGCCGACGCCGGCGTGCTCAGAGCCGGGATGCTGGTCGCCATGGCCGCCATCTTCGTGGTGGCGTTGACGATCCCGGAGTCCTGGCGGGACATGCCCGGGGGCCTGAATGGGCCGCTGATGTTCGTCTGCGCGTACGTGTTGGTGCGGGTGGTGCACCTGATCGTGTACGTGGCGGCGGCGGGGGCGGACGTCGGACTGCGGCATCAGCTGGCGATCACCTGGCTGCCCATGCTCGCCGGCGCCGCGCTGCTGTTCTCGGGTGCGCTGCTCGGCGGCTGGCTGCAGACGCTGATGTTCGCGCTCGCGTTGCTGGTGGACTGGGCGGGCACGTACGCCACGTCCCGGGGTGGCAGTTGGCGGCTGCACAGCCCGTCGCACTGGGTCGAACGGCACGGTTTGTTCATCATCCTGGCGATCGGCGAGTCCGTCGTCGCGATCGGGGTGGGGGCGGCCCGCAAGCCCATCAGCGGTCCCATCACGGTCGGGGCGGTGCTTGGCGTGGCGGCGGCGGTGTGCCTGTGGTGGCTGTACTTCGATGTGGTGTCGGTGGCAGGCGAACGCCGGTTCGCGGAACTGCCGGAGGCCGCTCGGGCGAACACGGCCCTTGAGGCGTACACCTTCG
>JBOGDL010000057.1:0-17310 GCA_050701815.1 Micromonosporaceae bacterium
GCCGACAGGCGTCGGCCGGTCCACGGCGGTTTCACGGCGATCGCGGGTCGCTGCGGCCAGGGCGCGGCGTCGGGATGTCAGGCGCCGCTGAACCTGGGCTGGCGCCGCTCTTTGGCCGCCGCTACCCCTTCCCGGAAATCGGCGGTCTCACGCAGCGGGCCCTGCAGTGCGGACTCGGTCCCGACCGCCTGGCGGTACCGGTCGACCAGCCCGGCGCGCATCGTGGAGCGGATCGCTCGCACCGCGAGCGGCGCGGACCCCGCGATCCGCTCGGCGAACGCCACCGCCTCCTCGCGTGCGTCGGCGGCCAGCCGGTCCGCCAGCCCCATCGCGACAGCGGCCTCGGCGTCGACCCGCTCGCCGGCGTACAGCAGCTCGGTTGCGCGTTGCTGCCCGACGGCCAGCGGCAACGTGACCGTCAAACCGAAGCCATGGTGAAAGCCGAGGCGTGCGAAGTTCGCGCTGAACCGCGCCCGCGGCCCGGCGACCCGGAAATCGGCCGCCATCGCCAGGCCGAGTCCGCCGCCGATCGCCGCGCCGTGCACCGCGGCGATCCAGGGCGTGCCGGTGTCGAGCAGCCGGGCCGCCTCGGCGTACAACGCGTCCGGGTCGTCGCCCTCGGCGCGGGCGCGGCCGAAGTCCCGTCCGGCGCAGAAGCTGCGGCCCTGCGAGCACAGCACCAGCGCCCGGCAGTCAGGGTCGTCGTCCAGCTCTTCCCAGGTCTCGGCGAGAGCGTGGATCAGCGCGGTGTCGAAGTAGTTGTGCGGGGGGCGGCAGATCTCGACCACCGCGACGTGGGTTTGCCGGTCCAGGGACACCGACAGGTCCGATGTCGCGCTCACGGGACTCTCACCTCCGTTCTGGGGTGCGGCCGTGGCCGCGGGGCTTTCGGTCGCACACAGTTCACCCGCGGGGCTTGCGACTGCCGCGGTCGAGCAGGGCCGCCAGGCGTTGCTGTGCCTCGTCGCTGTCGATGCAGAGCGCCTGCGCGGCCGCGTCCACCAGGCGGTGGCGGTCACCGTCCACGCGCATCGCCTCTTTGGCCAGCCGCTGCGCCAATGGCGCCGCCGCGGCCAGGTCTGCCAGCACCGAGGCCAGAGCGTCGTCGAGTTCCTCGGAGGCGACCACTCGGCTCGCCAGCCCCACGGCGCCGGCCTCGCGCCCCGAGATCCTGCGCCCGGTCAACACCAGGTCACTGGCTGTCCCTGCGCCCACCAAGCGGGAGAGTCGAGTGAGCCCGCCCGCGCTGGGGATGATGCCGAGGCGTACCTCAGGCAGCCCCCATTGCGCCTGCTCGCTGCTGATCCGCAGATCGCAGGCGAGCGAAAGCTCACAGCCCCCGCCCAGGGCTGCCCCGTCCACCACCGCCACGGTGGGCCACGGGTGGTCGTGGATCTGCTGGAACAGCACGCCGTTGAGCCGGGCGAGGCTGTCGGCCACGGTGCGCTGCTTGAGCTGCGCCACGTCCGTGCCGGCGACGAACATGCCCGGTGTCGCGCTGCGGAACACCACTGGCAACGGGGTGTCGCGGTGTTCGTCGAGCACTCGGCTGATCGCCTGGCTCACCTTGATGTTGAGGGCATTGCGTTTCTCCGGTCGATTGAACGACACCGTGACGGCACGTTGCCCCACATCGACGACGATCGGCCGGGTTGCGGCTGGGTCGGCTCTTGACACAGAGCAAGTCTATACAATGTAGTAAAGGCCCAGCTCGTTCGCGTGGCAGCGCGTCCACACGTTTTTTCGCGTAGCAGCGCGTCCACAGATTTTCCGCGTAGAAGCGCGTCCAGAAGTTCGATGTCAGTCGGCGGAATGAGGGCCTCACGGTGCAGCGGATCCTGCCTCCCGATGCAGTGGTGGAACGTTTGGAGGCGGCCGGTGTGCCGCTGGCACGGAGCGTTGCCGTGGACTCGGCAGACGAGGTGGCGGCGGCCTTCGAAGCCCTGAACGCGGCGCCCGTGGTGCTCAAAGCCGGTGGCCTGTCGCACAAGACCGAGGCGCACGGCGTGGTGCTGGATCTGGCGGACGCCGAGGCCGCCGCGGCAGCGGCGAATGCCATGGTCGAGCAGATCGGCGAGCAGGCCTGCCCCCTGGTGCTGCAGCAACAGGCGACCGGCCTGGAGATCCTCGTCGGCGGGCGACGTGACCCCCAACTGGGCGCGGCGCTGGTGGTCGGGCTCGGAGGCATCGCCACCGAGGTGCACCAGGACAGCGTCACCACGATGGCGCCGGTCTCGGCCGCGCAGGCACGGCAAGTGTTGCGCGAACTGCGCGCCTGGCCGCTGCTGGAAGGCTTCCGGGGCGGGCCAGGGCGCGACGTCGACACCCTGGTCGAGGTGATGGTCGCGGTCTCCGGGCTGATGGTCGCCGACCCGTCGATCGTCGAACTGGACCTCAACCCCGTCATGGTGGGCCCCGCCGGCACGGGCGCCGTCGCTGTCGACGCCCGCGTGATCGTGGACGACCAGCCACCGCCGCCGTCCCGTCCGCGTCCCGACCTGAACCGGATGATGCGCCCCGAGCACGTGGCGGTGATCGGTGTCTCCGACGACAAGCACAAGGTCGGCGCCCGGCTCTTCCGCTACCTGGACGACCACGGCTACCCCGGCCGGTTGGACCCGGTGCACCCGGCTGGCGGCACGGTGCGCAACCGGGCCCGAGCCACCTCGCTGTCCGCCCTGGACGGGTCCCCGGATCTGGTGTGCGTCACCGTCCCCAGCCGGTACGTGCTGGACGTCGCCCGCGAAGCGGTCGCGAAGAAAGCCGGCGGGATCATCGTGCACAGCTCGGACTTCGCGGAAGTGGGCCCGGAAGGCCGCGCCGCGCAAGAGGAGCTGGTGCGCGTCACCACCGAGGGCAACCTTCCGCTGGCCGGCCCGAACAACATGGGCGTGGTCGCGCCGCACCGCAAGCTCACCGCCTCGATATCAGGCGGCCTGGAGAGCGAACTCGTCCCCGGGAACGTGGCGCTGCTGACCGGCTCCGGAGCGTTGGGAAGCTGCCTGGCCACCCGGTTGATGGGCGCCGGGGTGGGGCTGTCGTACTGGGTGCACGCCGGGAACGAGGCCGACCTGGTGATCGCCGACTACCTGGAATGGCTCGCCGACGACGAGGACACCACGTCGGTGGCGCTGCTGCTGGAGGACATCAAGGACGGACCGCGCTTCATCGAGGCCGGGCAGCGGATGGCTCGCGCGGGCAAGCCGATGTTCGCGTACAACATGGCGCGTTCGGATCGGGGTCGGGAGGCGGCGCTCAGCCACACCGGCGCGATGGTCGGGTCGTACGCGATGCGCCAAGCCGTGGTGCGTGCGGCCGGGATGGTCAGCGTGCCGTCGCTGCGGGTGCTTGAAGACGCGGTGACGCTCTCCGCGCAGAACCTGCCCCCGGCAGGCGACCGGCTGGCCGCCGTGACCTTCTCCGGCGGCGCCTGCCTGATCATCGCCGACGAGGGCGAGGCCGCTGGGATCTCGCTGCCTGAGCTGTCAGAGGAAACCCGGGAGGCGGTACGCCCCCACGTGCCCTCGTTCGCGGCGGTGCGCAACCCGCTGGACTGCAGCTACCAGATGCTCAGCCGGCCCGATGACTTCCACCGGGTCATCACCACCCTGACCGAACGCGGTGAGTACGACGCCATGCTGCTGCAGTTCACCACCAACGCCGACCCGTACGCGACCGCGATCGCGCACCGGGTGGCGGCGCTGCGCGACGAGGTGAGCGTCCCCCTGTACGTGTCCCGCTACGGCGGCGCCCAGCTGGCCCCGAACGCGCTCGCGGTGTACCGGGAGCACGACATCCACGTGCTGGACGCCCCCGACCGAGCCACCTTCGCGATCGCCGCCGTGATGGCCGGTCAGCGCGCGGTGCGGGCGGCCCAATGACAGGTGGTGACCTTGCGCATAAGCTCGCCGGCGCCGCCGATGAGCTGCTGGAGCGCGCCGCGCGGGTGCGGTGGGACGAGCTTGACCGGGCGGTGCGGGACGCGACTCTGCGCGCGGTGACTGACGCGCTCGGGGTGGCCTCCGGCGCGGCGGTCGCCCCGGGGGTGGCGGCGTCGCTTGCGGCGTACCAGCGGGCCGCCGGGCAGGGCAGCACCGTGATCCCGTGGTGGCCGGCCCGGTTGCCGCCGGCGGACGCCGCGATGGCGCTGTCGCTGCTGATCCACGCCTGGGACTTCGACGACACCCACGACGAGGCCGTGGTGCACGCGTGCAGCGTGGCGCTGCCGGCGGCGTTGGCGGCGGTGCAGGCGACCGGACACGGTGGGCGGGATCTGCTCGCGGGCGTGATCGCCGGGATCCAGGTGTTGTGCCGGGTGTCGCTGGCCGTGGGCGTGCAGCACGGGGTGATCCGCACCGCGGGCCTGGGCAGTGTCGGCGCCGCCGCCGCGGCGGCTCGTGCGCTCGGGCTCGACGCCGACGGGATGCGCCGCGCGGTGTCGCTGGCGCTGTCACAGACGATGTCGCCGAGCAGTCGCCAGGTGGTGGATGAGGGCGCGTTGAGCAAGCGGCACCAGCCGGGTTTCGCGGTGCGCCACGGAGTGACCGCGGCGTTCCTGGCCCAGGCCGGGGTGTCGGGGCCTGCCGGATGGTTCGCCGGCCGGTATGGGCTGGCGGCGCTGGCGGCCGACCAGGCGGCAGCCGCCCGGACACTGATCGCCGACGGCTGGGAACTGACCCGATTGGCGCTCAAGCCGATCCCGGCCTGCCGTTACACCCACGCGGCGGTGGACGGGACGCTCACGCTGACCGGGGGAGCCCGCCGGCCGGACGTGGACCGGGTGCGGGTGCACGTCCCTGCGGGCAGCCACCACCAGCTGGTCGCCCGTCCCTGGGCCCGCCGTGGCCAGCCGGTGATCGACGCGCAGTTCTCGATTCCGTGGCTGGTCGGCGCCGCGCTCCGGGACGGCGCGGTCGAGCTGGGCGCCGTTGCGGGCGCCTTGCCTGACCCCGAGGTGGAGGCGCTGGCGCGCCGGGTCGACGTGGTGCAGGACCAGCGGTCCACGGACTCGGTGATGACCCCGGTCGAGGTGGTGCTGATCGCCCCGGACGGGGGTGAGCGTTCGGTGCGGATCGAGCACGTGCCGGGCTCGCCTGAGCGTCCACTCA
Source organism: Micromonosporaceae bacterium (assembly GCA_050701815.1). Classification (GTDB taxonomy): domain Bacteria; phylum Actinomycetota; class Actinomycetes; order Mycobacteriales; family Micromonosporaceae; genus WHSM01. The sequence continues at coordinate 5,109 of JBOGDL010000057.1, forward strand.
GCTGGGACGCCGTCCTCGCCAAGGCCGAAGGCTGCCTGCGCGCCGCAGGATGGGACCCGGCGCTCGCCACAGCGTTACGGGACGCGGTCGCCACGCTGCCGGATCGCGACCCCAGAGAGGCGCTCGCGCCGTTCGTCCCGCCCGAGCCAGAGCCCGCACCGGACCAGCCGGCGCCGCCGTCAGCCCAGCCTGCCGCCGGCGCTTCGCCGGACCATCCAACACCAACTGCCGCCGGCGCCGTGCCGACACAGCCGGGACCGGCTTCCCCCGCCGCGCCGTCGCGGACCGCTGCATCCCGGCGCGGCCGGAGCCTGTGAGGAAGGAGCAGATCAGATGACCGAGGCGACTCCCACGCCGCTCACCGCGCTGTTGGCCGAGTGGGCGGCCGGACTGAGCTTCGAAGACCTGCCCGACGCCGTGGTGCACCAGGCGAAGCGGGTGATCCTGGACTACCTGGCCGCGGTCGCGGCGGGCTCCGCGTCCGACTCGGCGCAGATCGTCCAGAAGTACCTGGGCCAGAACGCCGCGGAGGGTCCCGCCGCAGTCGTCGGGAGCCCGTTGCGGCTGGCCCCGGCGAGCGCCGCGCTCGGCAACGGCGCCGCCGCGCACGGCCTGGAAGTCGACGACGGCTACACCCCGGGCGGCTACCACCCGGGCGCGCCGACGCTGTCAGCGATCCTGGCGAAGGCCGAGGCGCAGGACGCCAGCGCCGAGCAGATCCTGGTCGCCACGGTGGTCGCCTTCGAGCTGTCCTGCCGGCTGGCGGGCGCCGGGCACCCGGCGACCTGGCGGCGCGGGTTCCACAACACCCCCGTGGTCGGGGTGTTCGGGGCGGCGGCCGGGGTGGCGAAGCTGGCCGGCGGCGACCCGCACACGATCACCCAGGCGCTCGGCATCGCCGGTTCCCACGCCGGCGGCCTGTTCGAGTTCCTCGGCAGCGGCGCGGAGGTGAAGCGGCTGCACGCCGGCAAGGCAGGGCACGACGGCGTCGTCAGCGCCGAACTCGCCCTGCTCGGCTTGACCGGCCCCGCCACGGTGCTGGAAGGCCGCAACGGCTACCTGCGTGCGTACGCCGACGGCGACTACGACGAGGAGCACCTGATCGGCGGGCTCGGCGCCGAGTGGCGGATGCTGCGCACGTACGTCAAGCCGTACCCGTGCTGCCGGCATCTGCACGGCCCCATCGACGCGGTGCTGGCGCTGCGGGAGCAGGCGCCGATCGACCCGGACGTGGTGCGGGCGGTGACCGTGGAGACCTTCACCTCCGCGTCCCGCCACAACGGACGGAACATCGCCGACTTCCTCGACGCCCAGATGAGCATCCCGTACGCGGTGGCGGTCACCCTGCTGCACGGCACGCCGGCGCTGCAGCACTTCGAGACGGACATGCGGCAGGACCCGCGGGTGCGCCGGCTGGTCGACCTGGTGCAGGTGACCGAGGCGGCGGACTGCGTGCGGGACTTCCCGGCGATGCGTCCAGCACGGGTCACCGTGAACGTCGCAGGCGAGAACCGGGTGCTGCGGGTCGACCAACCGTACGGCGAGCCGGACAACCCGGTGAACGATGCCGACCTGGAGGCGAAGTTCCACCGCCTGGCCGGCCCGGTGCTGGGCGTCGAGCGGTGCCAGCGCATCGTCGCGCAGGTGCGCGCGTTCGACGCTCCCGGCGTCCTGTTCGACCTGCTCGCGACGCCGACATGAGCCGCTGACCAGCAAGCGGGAGAGGAGACGAGGAGATGCCTGACGGACTCGACGTCGCGGTGCACGAGCGGGTCGGCTACGTGACGATAAACCGGCCGGAGCGCCGCAACGCGCTCAGCGAGTCGGTGATGGAGGGCCTGGTCGACACGTTCACCAGCTTCGACCACGACGACGAGGTGTGGGCGGTGCTGGTGACCGGCGCCGGGGACACCGCCTTCTCCTCCGGCCGGGACCTGAAAGAACGGGCAGGACGTGACACCGAAGGCGCGGCGCACCCGGCGCCGATGCGGCAACGGCTGCGCAACCCCTTCGAAGTGGTGTACGAGTGCCGCAAACCCGTGGTCGCCGCGCTCAACGGGTGGACCGTCGGAGGCGGGCTGGAACTCGCGATGGCCTGCGACGTGCGGATCGCCGCGACGCATGCCCAACTGTCGCTGCCGGAGGCGAAACGGGGGATGGGCGCCAACTTCGGGGCCGCGATCCTGCCGCGGCTGGTCCCGGTGGGCATCGCGTACGACATGCTCTACACCGGCCGGAACGTGACCGCCACCGAGGCCGCCCAGTGGGGCCTGGTCAACGCCGTGGTCCCCGCCGAAGACCTGGCCGCCGAGGCCGAGCGGTACGTGCGCGCCCTGCTGACCCGGGCCCCGTTGACGATCCGCCGGTACAAGGCGCTGCTGCAGAGCAGTCTGACGATGCCGTTGGCGACGGCGCTGCGGCTGGACCTGCAGCCGGACCCGTACCGCAGCCAGGACCGGGTGGAGGGAGTGCGGGCGTTCGCGGAGAAACGCGAGCCCCGCTGGCAGGCGCGCTGATGGATGCCGAGCCCACCGCGCCGGGAGCGTCAGCGAACACCCAGCCGGCCGTGCCGACCCGGCTGCTCGCGCGGCTGCTGGCGCCGCGCGCCGTGGCTGTGGTGGGCGCCACCGAGAAGCCCGGGTACGCCTCCCGGTTGTTCCGCAACCTGGTGGCGGGGGGCTATTCCGGGGCGATCCACCCGGTGAGCCGTACCCGGGACCAGGTGTTCGGGCGCCCCGCCGTGCCCGCGGTCACGGACCTGCCGGGGCCGGTGGACGTGGCGATCGTGGTGGTGCCGGCTGACGACGTTCCCGGGGTGGTGGAGCAGTGCGGGCAGGCTGGCATCGGCGCCGCCGTGGTGATCTCGGCGGGTTTCGGCGAGGCGGGTCCGGCTGGTCGCCGCCGCCGCGACCTGCTGCGGGACGCCGCGAAGCGCGGCAACGTCCTGGTGATCGGCCCCAACGCCAACGGCTACGCCAGCCTCGTCCACCCACCTGGTGGGTTGACGCGCTGTCGACACGCCGTACGCCACGGCGTGTCGACGACTCCGCAACCCACCAAGTGCCAGGAATGCGACCAGCCCGGCGGCCGAGCTGACAACGGTCCGGTGTGGGCGACCACGTTTTCGGGGTTGCGTCCCGAAGCTGCCAAACCGGCGTTACCGGCGGTGCTGCTGTCGCAGAGTGGGGGCGCCGCGTTCGGGGCGGTTCATGAGCGGGCGCAGGATCACGGTTTCTCGTTCCAGGCGGTGCTGTCCACGGGCAACGAGGAGGCAGTCAGCTCCGAGCAGCTGGCCGAGCGACTGCTCGACTCCGGGACCCGGGTGGTCGCCCTGGTCAGCGAGGACTTCCGGGACGGCCCCGGGTTGCTGCGAGCCGCGGCCGCCGCCCGCGCCCGGGGCGGCTGGCTGGTGGTGCTGAAAGTGGGCCGGTCAGCGGCGGGTCGCGCCGCCGCGGCGACCCACACCGCAGCTCTGGCCAGCGATGACGCGGTGGTGGACGGGGTGCTGCGCCAGCACGGAATCGTACGAGCAGATGATGTTGACGACCTGGTGCAGTGCGTCCGTTTCCTGGCCACGTCGCGGCCGCCGACCGGCCGCGCAGCTGTCGTCCTCTCACACTCCGGCGGGCTCGCCACGCTGGCCGCCGACGCCCTGGGCGGCGCCGGGTTCGAGCTTCCGCCGTTGCCGGAGCCCGTCCGGGAGCAGCTGCGGCAGGTGCTGCCGGGCACCCCAGGTGATGCCAACCCGGTCGACATCAGCATGTCGCTGCGCGAGCCCGTGGTCACCGACGTGGCGCGCGCTCTGTTGGCAGGCGGGCCGGACGTGCTGCTGGTGACCACCGCGGGGGACGCCGTGCTGCCGGAACGGTTGGCCGCGGCGCGCGACCGGGCTGGCGAGAACGCGCCGCCGGTGTGTCTGGTGTGGACCGGCGGGGTGCGCACCGGCGCCCAGATGCAGCGGCTCGACGCCGGCCAGACGCCGTGGTTCACCGGCAGCCGGATCGCGGCGACCGTGCTGAGCCGGTGCCGGGACGCGGCCGCGACACGGGTCCCTGAGCTGCCATCCGATTGGCGGCCCCGCAGGCGTCGGCTGCCGGCGGTCGCGGTGGACGAAGCCGTCGGCAAGCGGCTGTTACGCGGGATCGGGATCGCCTCGCCGCAGGGCGCGCTGGCCGACACGGTCGCCGGGGTGGCGTCCGCCGCCGCGGAGATCCCCCCGCCGTGGGCGCTCAAGGTGGCGTGCCCGTCGGTGCTGCACAAGGCGGCGGCCGGGCTGGTGGTGCTGGGCCTGCGGGATGCCGCGTCGCTGCGCGAGGCTGCCGAGACCCTGGCGCCCCGCGCCAGGGCGGCCGCTCAGGGAGAGCAGTGGCGGTTCCTGCTGGAGCACCAGCACAAAATCCAGGCCGAGTGGTACGTGGGATGCGCCCTCGATCCGCACTTCGGCCCCGTGGTCGGGGTGGGGCGCGGCGGCGCCGACGTGGAGCAGCAGCCGATTGTGTGGTCCACGGCGCCGCTGAGCGAACACGGCGCCCGGCAGGTGCTCGCCGACCCGCGAGCAGCCGGGTTCCTCGGGGCCCGCGGAGTGTCGGACCGGTCCCTCGGACGGGTGGCGGCCGCGGTGGCGGCGCTGTCCCGCTGGTTCACGCAGGCGCCGGAGCAACCTCAGGAGATCGAAGTGAACCCGCTGGCCGTGGACCAGGACAGCGGTGACGTGGTGGCGCTGGACGTGGTCGCGCACCTCGCCGGCCCCGCCGATGACCGCGGCGACGCCGGTGCGTCAGGCGACGCCGGGAAGAGGAGGACCGGGTGAGCCAGACTGTCGCGGCTGCCGGGCTGCACCGCAGTTACCTGTACGTGGTCGGCCACCGCGAGGACCACATCGAGAAGGCGTACGCCTCCGACGTCGACGCGGTGGTGTTGGAGCTGGAGGACGCGGTGGCGCCGAGCCGTAAGGCCGACGCGCGCCGGATGGTCGCCGACGTGCTGCGCACGGCCCCGCCGAAGCCGACCTGGGTACGGGTCAACCCGCTCGGCACCGGTCTGCTCCGGGACGATCTGGAAGCCTTGGCCGGGGCCCGCCTGGAGGGGGTCCGGCTGCCCAAGACACAGTCGGCAGCGGACGTGCAGACCGTGGCCAACTGGTTGGCCGAGATCGGTTCGGCGGCACGGATCCAGGTGATTCTGGAAACCGCGCTGGGAGTGGAGCGGGTCGCCGAGATCGCCTCGGCGCACGAACGTGTCTCCGGGGTGCACCTGGGCGAGCAGGACCTGCGCGCCGATGTCGGCGCGAGTGCCGAGGGCCTGCAGTACGCCCGCTCCCGGGTGGTGTTCGCCGCCCGCGCCGCGGGTCTGCCGGCGCCGGTGCAGAGCGTGTGGCCCGACCTGGCTGATCACGACGGGTTGCGGGCGAGTTGCCGGGCAGGCAAGAGCCACGGCTTCTACGGGCGCTCGGCGCTGCATCCGACGCAGGTGCCGGTGATCCACGAGGTCTACACCCCGACTGAGGCGGAGATCGCGGAGGCGGAGCAGTTGGGCCAGCTGTTGGCCGACGCGGTTGAGGTGGGCGCGGCGAGCCTGCGAATGCCGGACGGCCGTTTCATCGACAAGGCGATCGTGCTCGCCGCCGAGCGCACGCTCGCGTACGGGCGCCGCGCTGGCCGACAGGAGCCGGACCGAGAGAGCGGCCACGAGCCACCAGGCCGGAGCCACCAGAAGCCGGACGAAGAGAGCAGCCACGAGCCGGAAGGAGAAACAGGCAGATGAGACTCGGCATCAGCTGGGTGCCGGACGATCTGGGCGGGTATCGCGAGCTCGCCCGGCGTACCGAAGAGATTGGGATCGACCGGATCGGGGTCCCGGACACCCAGGCATCCCAGTACCGGGAGTGTTACGTGACGCTGACCCACATGTTCGCGTCCACCGAGCGGGTGGAGGGCGGACCGGTGGTGAGCAACCCGCTGACGAGGCACCCCGCGGTGTCGGCGGCGGCGATCGCGAGCGCGGATGAGTTGTCGGGCGGGCGCGGTTTCATCAGCCTCGCCACCGGCGACACCGGTGTGTTCAACCTCGGGATGCGCCCGGCGAAGCTGGCCCAGTTGGAGGAGTACGCGCTGGTGCTGCGCGACCTGTTCGACACCGGGCGGGCCTGGTACCAGGGCAGTGACATCCGGTTGAAGTGGGTCAGGCGCAAGGTGCCGATCTACCTGGCGGCGGACGGTCCGAAGGCGTTGCGGCTGGCGGGCAAGGTGGCTGACGGGGCGATTGTCGGCGCCGGGTTCACCGAGGAGATGGTGCCGCTGGTGCAGCAGTACCTGCGGGAAGGCGCCGAGCAGTCCGGACGCTCGCTGGACGACCTGGACGTCTGGTACATGTCCCGGGCAGCGGTGGCGGACCGGCGCGAGGACGCGCTGAAGCTGGTGCTTCCGAGCCTGGCCGCGGCGTCGGCGCACGCGTTCCGGTTCTCGCTGCAGGGCAAGGCCGTCCCCGAGGAGCACGCCGAGGCGGTGCTGGAGCTGGAGCGCCGGTACGACCTCACGGTCCACAATCAGCCGGGTGAGGACAACCCGAACGGACGCCTGGTCGAGGAGCTTGGTCTGACCGAGTACCTGGCGGATCGGATGGCGGTGGTCGGCACGGAGCAGGACTGTGTGGACAAGTTCCGCCGGCTGCGCAAGCTCGGCGTGCACAACGTGATCATGCGTCCCCTGGTGCTCGACCGCTACGACTTCCTGGACCGGTGGCAGCGGGTGATCGCCGCGGTGCGTGCCACGTGAGCGCCACTGAGCTGCCGAACCCCACCGGACTGCCGAGCGCCACCGGGCTGCCGAGCCCGGCGGGAGTGGTGGGCGGCGGCCGGATGGGCGCCGGGATCGCTCATGCGCTGCTGTGCGCGGGCGTCGAGGTGGTGCTGGCCGACGTCGACGAGCGCGCTGTCGCCGCGGCCCACGGCCGAGTCGAGAAAGCGGTGCGCCGCAGTGCGGAACGGGGTTCGCTGCCCGACCCGGAGCAGCAGACCTTGGGGCGGTTGCGGCTTTCCGCTTCGTATCACGCGATGGCCGGATGCGGGCTGGTGATTGAGGCCGTGCCGGAGGACCTGGAGCTCAAGCGCCGGGTGTTCCGCGACCTTGAGCAGGTGGTGGGCGCGACCGCGGTGCTGGCCACGAACACCAGCAGCCTGCCGGTCTCGGAGCTGGCCGCGACAGCGGGTGAGCCTCGGCGCGTGGTCGGGCTGCACTTCTTCAATCCGGTGCCGGTCAGCGCGCTGGTCGAGGTGGTGGTGGGGGCCGCCACCGCTGACGAGGTGGTGGAGCAGGCTGCTGGCTGGGTGGTCGCGTTGGGCAAAACCCCTGTGGTGGTACGTGACTCGCCCGGGTTCGCCAGCAGCCGGCTCGGCGTCGGGCTTGGCCTGGAGGCGATTCGGATGGTGCAGGAGGGGGTCGCCTCCGCCGAGGACATCGACACCGCGATGCGGTTGGGGTACCGGCATCCGATGGGGCCGCTGCGGTTGACTGACCTGGTGGGACTCGACGTGCGGCTCGGAGTCGCTCGCCACCTCGCCAGCACTCTGGGCCCCCGATTCGAACCCCCCGAGTTGCTGGTGTCCAAGGTGGACAGAGGGCAGCTGGGTCGCAAGACGGGGCAGGGGTTCTACCGGTGGACGGATTGACGCCGCCGGTGCTCGCGAGCGTGTCCGTCAGGCTCGCCGCGGCCGCTGCCGTCGCGCTGTTGCGCATCGACGAGGGTGACTGTCGTTGCCCCCTATGACTACGTCCAGTAGATTGTATATTGCTCGCCGGTAGCTTCGGCGGCGCGATTCGGCGAGGGTACGGGTCGCAACATTCACACGTGAGGTGCCGGAGATGACGAGTGCCCGCGCGGCGCGGCCTGACGCGGCCTCGGTTAGGCCCGGCAGCCGTTCGCCACTGAGCAAGACCGCATACGTGCTGGAGCGGCTCCGGGAAGAGATCGCGTCCGGGATCGTGGTGCCCGGGTCGTCCCTGCGACAAGCGGAGATCGCCGAGCGGTACGGGGTGAGCGCGACCCCGGTGCGTGAGGCGCTGCGGTTGCTGGAGGCCGAGGGCGCGATCAGCTACGCCCCGCATCGGGGAGCGACAGTGCGGGAGCTTTCGCCCACCCGTACCCAGGACGTGTATTTGTTGCGCGCTGAGATCGAGGGCCTCGCGACCCAGGTCGCGGTGGAGCGAATGAAGGACTCGGACCTGGAGCGGATCCAGGAGATGCACGCGGAGTTGAAGCGGGAGTCCAAGCGCCGCGACGGCGAGACGCTGGCAGTGATGAACCGGCGGTTGCACTTCGCGATCTACGAGGCAGGTTCGGAGACGATCGCCACCCACGCGGCGAGCCTGTGGCGGCTGTTCCCGCCGCACGTCACGATCTGGTCGAGCGCGGACGCCGCCCGAGCCCTGATCAAAGATCATGAGGACATCCTGGAAGCGATCGCCAACCGAGACCCGAAACTGGCTCGGGAACGGGCGGCTGAGCACATCTTCCACGCTGCCGAGCTGCGTAAACGGCTCTGATGTGACGCGGTCAGGGGTCGGGCGAAAGCCTGGCGCCCGCGACCCGTGGCTTCGCACCCGGCTCAGGTTGGCGAGGCGCCCGTCCCGCGATCGCGACGCGTTCCAGCGCCGGCAACCGCTGCTCGGCTCGTCTCGGGTGCTCCCACAACTCCACCCGCAACCCTTCGGGAACCACCCGCACCCTCACATGGGTCTGCACGAAGACAGGCACGAACACCGGCGGAGCCTTCAGCCAGGTGCGGGCGGGTTGCAGCTGCCGGAGCCAGCAGCCGGTGTTGACGATCACCGGCGCGCTTCCGTCGCCCCGGTGGAACTGGTCGATCGAGGGGGAGTGGGTGTGGCCGGAGAGGAAGACCGTGATGTCCGCGGCCGAAACCTGCGGCGCCATCGGCGGTGACCGGTCGCTGTCGAGCAGGGCGCGGATCGGCTGTTCGCTGCTGCCCGCCGCGTCCGCACTGCCCGCGGCGTCGGCTCCATGACCGCCGAAATGGTCCGACAGGGTCGCTGTCACGCGGCGCGCGGTGTGCCGGCTGACCAGGAACAGCAAACCCACGGCCACGGCGAGCACCAACAGGTCGTAGCCGACCCCTAGCAGCAGCGACCGCAGCATCTGGGACAGCTCGGTCATCCCCGCCACCGCGGAGAACACCTCCTTGGCCACGTACGCGACCATGAGCGGTAGCGCCAACCACCGCAGAACCTGGCCCATGACCTGGTAGAACACCCTGGCGGTGACCCAATGCGGGATCGCCGCGAGCGGGAACACGTAGCTGACGTCCCGCAGGTTCACCCGCCGGGTGATCGCGATGCCGGCGCCGATCGGGCGGACCACGTCCGTCACCACGTGTGAACCCAACGGTGTGTCCAGCGGGTCGGTGTAGTCGGCGATGGCGTTGGTCGGGTCGAACTGGTTCCCGTGCTCGCAATAGACCAGCTGCCCCGGTCGCGACTCGAACCTCGCCCGGTACGAGAGAGCGAACTCATCGACCAGCCCGGCGTCGATCAATGTGGCTTGCAGATCGGCGTTCCACCAGATCTCGGGGTCATGGTTGCCGGCCAGGTACACCACCCGGCGCCGGGGCGACTGGGCGAAGCCGCGGAGCGCCGTGAACAGGTCACGGTGCTGCGGATGGGACATCACGGCGGCCACGTTACGGGCGCCGCTGCCAGGGTCGCCCATCCGCAGCAGGTCGAAGAAGTCACCGGCCAGGACCAGGTCCACCGGGCCGTCATGGTGGTTCAGTTCATCCAGCAGCGCGGCGAGGTCTGCCGCGGAGTCGAAGATGTCGTCGCCCGCGGTCCCGCCGATGTGCGTGTCAGACAGGAACACCAGCAGCGTGTCGTCCGAGACCACCCGGGCGAGTGCGCCGGACTCCGCGTCGGTCACTCTGACCTGTGCCCGGCAGCGTGAGGCGCCCGAACTCTCGACCGAGTCATGATCACAATCGTAAGGTGGACGGCCGGTCGCGGCGCTCGGTTTGCGACCGAGCTCTACCGCAGACCCCCGGCCCGGTCGGCGCGGTGTGGCAGCAAGGTGATCCAGGCCCAGCCCAGCAGCACCGCCGCCGTCAGCGCGAGGTTCCCCACGGCGGTCCCGGCGCCGGCAGCCGCAATCGCGAACGAGGCCGGGTAGCCGAGGCCGGCGGCCAGGGAGAAGAGGGACCACCGAGGCTCGCCCCGTCGGCGGAACCAGCGAGCCAGCACCAGCCCGGCGATGCTCAAGCTGAGAAACCCGAGGCCACCTGCTGCGAAATGGCCGACCCCGTGCCAGCTGACGGTGTCAGGCACGCCCAATGGGGTTCCTGGAGGAAAGCCGTCCACCGGATCGGCGCGGAGCAACCCGCCGACCGTGACTCCGAGGCCGTAAGCATGTCGAACCACCGGTGGCGACCGGGGAAGCGGCGTCTTCGCCCAGGTCGAGTTGGCATTCATCCCGCTCCATGTGTGGTTTGTGTGGCACGATCTCGCACGTGACCAGCAGATCCGACGCGGCGCAACGGCTGAGTGACCTGGCGCGGCTGCGCCGCGTCCGGGACCGGATCGACCGGGAGTACGCGCAGCCGCTGGACGTCGAGGCGCTCGCCCGCGGCGTGCACATGTCGGCCGGGCATCTGAGCCGCCAGTTTCGGCTCGCGTACGGCGAATCCCCGTACGGCTACCTGATGACCCGGCGCATCGAGCGCGCGATGGCGTTGCTGCGTCGCGGCGATCTCAGCGTCACCGAGGTCTGTTTCGCGGTCGGCTGTGCCTCGCTGGGCACTTTCAGCACCCGCTTCACCGAGCTGGTCGGGACGCCACCCAGCGTCTACCGGCGGCAGGCGGCGGGCCCGGCGGCGGGGATGCCGCCGTGCGTGGCGAAACAAGTCACCAGACCGATCAGGAATCGAGAAGCGCCGGCCCCTGAGCCGCACGTAGCGTGATCGTCATGAACCTCACCATTCACAACGCGTTCCTTCCGCACGACGACCCGGAGGCCTCGCTGGCGTTCTACCGCGACACCCTCGGCTTCGAGGTCCGTAACGACGTCGAGTACGGCGGGTTGCACTGGATCACGGTTGGTCCCCCCAACCAGCCCGGCACGTCAATCGTGTTGCACCCGCCCGCCGTCGACCCGGGCATCACCGACGACGAGCGCCGCACCATCACCGAGATGATGGCCAAAGGCACGTACGCCAGCATCAACCTCGCCACCCCCGACCTCGATGGGGCTTTCGAGCAACTGCAAGCCGGCGACGCCGAGGTGGTCCAGGAGCCGACGGATCAGCCGTGGGGCATCCGCGACTGCGCCTTCCGGGATCCCGCGGGCAATATGATCCGCATCTTCGAGGTCCGCTGAGCCGTCCGGCGACCCCAGCCACGGCGACCCAGCCGTGACGACCCCGCCACGACCATCAGCCGGACGGCCGAACAGATGGAGACACGATGAGCAGCGCCACCAGGAAGGCCACGACGAAGGGCGCCCAGTCGGCTGCGCCGCACGTCGCCGACAGCCACGACCTGATCCGGGTGCAGGGGGCGCGTGAGAACAACCTCAAGGACGTCAGCGTCGAGCTTCCGAAGCGCCGCCTGACGGTCTTCACCGGCGTCTCCGGGTCGGGCAAGAGCTCGCTGGTGTTCGCCACCATCGCCGCCGAATCACAGCGGATGATCAACGAGACGTACAGCGCCTTCCTGCAGGGCTTCATGCCGACGCTGTCGCGACCCGAGGTCGACTTCCTGGACGGCCTGACAACGGCGATCATCGTGGACCAGGAGCGGATGGGCTCCAACCCGCGCTCCACAGTCGGCACCGCCACCGACGCCAACGCGATGCTGCGCATCCTCTTCAGCAGGCTCGGCAAGCCGCACATCGGACCGCCGACCGCCTACTCGTTCAACGTCCCGACCCGGACCGCCAGCGGAGTGATGACCGCCGACAAGGGCGGCGGAGAGAAGACCGTGGTGCGCAACGTCGTCTACCACGGCGGCATGTGTCCGCGCTGCGAGGGCATGGGCTCCGTCAACGATTTCGACCTGACCGCGCTGTACGACGACAGCAAGTCGCTCAACGAGGGCGCGCTCACGATCCCCGGCTACAGCATGGAGGGCTGGTACGGCCGCATCTTCAGCGGCAGCGGCTTCTTCGACATGGACAAGCCGATCGGGAAGTACACGAAGAAGGA
>JBOGDL010000058.1:0-5271 GCA_050701815.1 Micromonosporaceae bacterium
CCGGCGCGATCGAGACCGCTGCCGGCGCCACCCGCGAGGCGAGCGGCTATGCCCAACAGGGCGACCTCGACGGCCTCACCAACCTGATCAACACCGTTCTGGACGGTCTCCACCACGCCCGGCAAGCCACCGATGACACCGCGACCCGCGCTGACGCGTACCGGCAGCAGATCCGGAACCTCGCTCAAGCGTGAGCCAGTCAGCCTGTCGTCGCACGTGGCGGGGCGGCGGTGTGGCCCGAGCTTGCCCGGCGTCACTGCGGCCGGCCCGAGATAAGAATGGAGGGGAGCCTGTGGCACGTGGGGAGTTGCGAGCTTGGGGGGCGTGTAGATGACTTTCACCACGGCAGGTGCGGCATTGTCCGGCACCGGCTCCCCAGTGCACCTGTCCATGGGCCTGGTGCGAGCTGAGCTGGACCAGCTTGGCATGCACTATGTCGCTGATGTCCAGACCACGGTACGCCGGATGCTCCACGGAGAGGACCCACGGCGAAGAGCAGGATTCGCAGCCGCGGTCGCGGAACGGCTGCTGCGGGCACTTGAAACTCAGCCGCCGCGAGAGCAGCCAGACCAGCTGACCGGGCGGCGCCAACCAGTGGAGTGGGGAGCCGGGCGGGCGAGCGGCTGGCAGCCGGGTCAGACCAGCGCTTGGCGGGCCACTCTAGAGGCGGTTTGGCGCGGGACACGGGGCGAACCGGACGCATTCGCTGAGGTGTCCCGCTCGATCGCTGAGCTTTACCTCAGCCCGTACCACCGGGATTTTGCGCGCAGTGCCACGCCCTTGCAGACGCCGGACAACACGATGGCGGCCATTCTGTACGCCGCGCAGTGCTATCTGTACGGGTGCGTCGACTTCGCCATGTGGTCTTCGGCGTGTGGCTACGACGCGGCGGCCGCCGTCGCCGTGGCCGACAGCCACTGGTCACACAGGCGTCCCGCTGCCGTTCATCCCCACACCTGGCAGCTCGCGCATCCGGCGGTGCAAGCTGAACTGGAGCGCCAGCTTGAGGACGTGGAGGCAGTGAGCGCCGGGACTGTGCCCGTGAGGTGAGGCGCCGCACGCCGCGCCCCACCTCCTGCCGGGCCTTCAGCGCCCGTGGCTAGGACTCGCCGCCTCAGCCGGCAACTCCATCGTGAGGTAACGCTGGATCGTGGGCGCCAATGCGGCGACCACGAACTCGTGCGAGGCGCTGGCCAGCGGCTCGATCTTGACGATGTACCGCGCCATCACCAGGCCCAGCATTTGCGAAGCGATCAACGGGAACCTGCGGTCCGGCTCCGTGATGACGTGTTTGGCGGCGACCCGTCGCAGGATCTGGCTGAGCATGAATTCCCGGAGCAGCCGGGCCGACCACTCCCGGCTGACCATGGTGCGGATCATCGCGGCGGCGGGTTTGCCGGCGGGACCGTCCCACACCTTCAGGAAGGTGCGGACCAGCCGCTCCCCGAGATCATCGGCGCTGCCCTCGGAGAGCAGCTCCGAGATCAGCTCGCCCGGGTCGATGGGCGATTCCATGGCGGCCAGGAACAGCTGGTCCTTGTTGCCGAAGTAGTGGTGCACCAACGCCGGGTCGACCTTGGCGGCGGTGGCGACGCCGCGGATCGAGGTGCGGTCGTACCCTCGATCCGCGAACGCGTCGCGGGCCGCCGCCAGGATCGCCTCCCGGGTGCCGGAGTTCCCACGCCGTCGGCCGGTACGGGCCATCAACGCGCTGCTCCTATGCCGATCGCCGTCGTAGCGTGATCGCGCCGAGCACCAACGCCACCAAGGTCGCGCCGACGATGATCGCGACGTCCCGCCACATCTGGTCGGTGGGGTCGGCGTGCGCGCTGACTTCGAGCAGGGCGTCCACCGCGTACGTCATCGGCAGCACGTCGCTGGCGGCCTGCAGCCAGCCCACCATCTCCTCACGGGGCCAGATCAGCCCGCACAGCAGCATCTGCGGCGCCACCACCACCGGCATGAACTGCACCGCCTGGAACTCGCTGGTGGCGAACGCGCTGGTGAACAGCCCGATGGACGAACCCAGCACCGCGGACGCGATCGCGATCCCCATCACCGCTCCCAGGCTGCCTTCGGTGTCCAGGTCGAGCAGTTGGTACGCCACCACGGACGCGACCGCGGCCTGTGCGGCGGCGAGCAGCGCGAATGCGAACCCGTACCCGAGGAGCAGGTCGAGCTTGTGCAGCGGGGTGGTGAGCATCCGCTCCAGGGTGCCGCTGGTGCGTTCCCGCAGCATCGCGATGCTGGTCACCAGGAACATCGACACGAACGGGAAGATCCCCAACATCATCAACCCGACCCGGTCGAACACCATGGGCTGGGAGTCGAACACGTATCGCAGCAGTGCGATCAGGAGGCTGGGCACCAGCAGGATCAACGCGATGGTGCGGCGGTCGTGCCGGATCTGGCTCAGCACCCGGCCGGTGGTCCGGAACGTGATACGCAGTGACATCAGGCCACCTCCGCCGGGGAGTCTTCGCGGGCGAGAATCAAGCGCAGGAACGCTTGATCGAGATCCTCGGCGCCGGTTTGGCGAAGCAGCTCGTCCGGGGTCTCATCGGCGAGCAGGTCGCCGTCGCGCAGCAGCAGCAACTGGTCGCAGCGGTTGGCCTCGTCCATCACGTGGCTGGAGACCAGCAGCGTGGTCCCACCCTTCGCGAGGTCGTGGAACTGCTGCCACAGGTCCTCCCGCAGCACCGGGTCCTGACCGACGGTGGGTTCGTCGAGCACCAGTAGGTCGGGTCGGGCGAGCAGTGCGCAGGCCAGCGAGGCGCGGGCGTGCTGGCCGCCGGAGAGGGTGGCGACCAGTTGCTTCGCGGCGTCGGCCAGGCCCACGTCGATCACCGCCTGGTCGGCGGCGCGGCGGCCGGTGCCGTACAACGCGGCGAAGTAGCGGGCGTTCTCCCGCACCGTGAGGTCCGGGTAGACGGACGGCGCCTGGGTGAAGTAGCCGACCCGGCGTCGCAGTTTCGCGGCGCCGGCGGGCAGCCCGAGCACGGTGACCCGGCCGGCGCGGATCTTCTGCACCCCGACGATGGCGCGCATCAGCGTGGTTTTGCCGCTTCCGCTGGGGCCGAGCAGGCCGGTCACCTTCCCGGAGGCGACCGCGCAGGAGATGCCGTGGAGGACGGGCTTGCCGCCTCGGCGGACGACGAGGCCGTCCACATCAATCGCGTGTTGCATGGTGGCTCCTGAGTAATTCAATGGCTGTTGAAATCAACGCTAGATGAATTAATGTGGCGCGGCAACCCCGGCGGTGCGCGGCGCGGTGCCCAAGCCCGTGCGCGGCGCGGATCCAGGCGGGCGGCCCTGTCGCCCGGGCGGACCCGGGGGCCGGGCTGCCCATTCCTCGGCGGTACGGGAGAATCGGGATCCGTGACTGAGCGTGTGCCCGACACAGCCCTCGACCCGGCGATCGCCGCCCGCCTCAAACGCGACCCGAACGGGCTCGTGGCGGCGGTGATCCAGGAGCACGACACCGGCGAGGTGCTGATGGTCGGCTGGATGGACGATGAGGCCCTGCACCGCACCCTGACCAGCGGGCGCACCACGTTCTGGTCCCGGAGCCGGGGCCGGCACTGGGTGAAGGGCGAGACGTCCGGGCACCGGCAACATGTGCGCTCGGTCGCGCTGGACTGCGACGGCGACGCCCTGTTGGTACGGGTTCGCCAGGAAGGTCCCGCCTGCCACACCGGCGCCCGCACCTGTTTCCTCAACCGGGAGCTGCCCGTGACCGCCGCAGATCGGGAGGCAGCGAGATGACCTCCGGAGCTGTCACGCCGGACGAAACCGCCTTCGTCGAGCTGGCCCAGGACCGCCGGGTGATCCCGGTGACCCGCAGGGTGCTAGCTGACTGCGAGACCCCGATCGGGGTGTACCGGAAACTGGCGGGAGGTCCCGGCACCTTCCTGTTGGAGTCTGCCGAGCAGGCCGGGGCGTGGTCCCGCTACTCCTTTGTGGGAGTACGCAGCCGCGCCTGCCTCACCGAGCGGGACGGACGTGCCGTGTGGCTGGGCGAGCCCCCCGACGGGGTCCCGCTGGACGGCCCACCGGACGTGGCGCTGCGCGAGACCGTCGCCGCGCTCGCCTCCGCGCGGGTGGAGGGGCTTCCCACGCTGAGCGGCGGCATGGTGGGCTTCCTCGGCTACGACCTGGTGCGCCGCTTCGAGCGGCTGCCGGACAGCACCGACAACGATCTGCGGTTCCCCGAGCTGGGGATGCTGCTGGCGGTCGATCTGGCGGCGCTGGACCACTACGACGGCTCATTGCTGCTGATCGCCAACGCGGTGCTGTCCACGTCGGCGTCCGAGACTGAGATCCGGGCCGCGTTTCACCAAGCGGTGGGGCGCCTCGACGCGATGACCACCGCGCTGTCCCGGCCGACCCCGCCGATGGTCTCGACCGTGGCGCCGCGGCCGGCCCGGCACGTGGCCGGCCGCACCCCGGAAGGCGGGTACCAGAAGGCGGTGGAGGTCGCGAAGGCGGCGATTCGGGACGGGGAGTGCTTCCAGATCGTCCCGTCGCAGCGGTTCGAGGTGGACACCGAGGCTGATCCGCTGGACATCTACCGGGTGCTGCGGACCCGCAATCCCAGCCCGTACATGTACCTGCTGCGGTTCGACGACTTCGACATCGTGGGATCCAGCCCGGAAGCGCACCTGAAGGTGACCGGACGGCGTGCCCTGCTGCACCCCATCGCCGGCACCCGACCCCGCGGTGGCACCCCACGCGAGGACAGCGAGCTCGCCGCTGAGTTGATCACCGACCCGAAGGAGCGCGCCGAGCACGTGATGCTGGTGGACCTCGGCCGCAACGACCTGGGACGGGTGTGCGTGCCCGGGACCGTGGACGTGCCGGAGTTCATGACCATCGAGCGCTACAGCCACGTGATGCACATCGTCTCCACCGTGGTGGGAGAGCTGGACCCGAGTCGGTCCGCGTTTGACGCGTTGCGTGCCACGTTCCCGGCCGGCACCTTGAGCGGTGCCCCCAAGGTGCGCGCGATGGAGATCATCGAAGACCTGGAACCGACCCGGCGGGGTCTGTACGGGGGCACGGTCGGATATCTCGACTTCGCCGGGGACCTGGACATGGCGATCGCGATCCGCACCGCGCTGATCCGCGACGGCCGGGCGTACGTGCAGGCCGGCGGCGGCATCGTGGCCGACTCCGATCCGGACGCGGAGGACCTGGAGACCCGGAACAAGGCGGCGGCGGTGCTGTCTGCGATCGCGTCGGCGGAAACCCTGCGGCCGGCCCGATGAGCGA
>JBOGDL010000059.1:0-3192 GCA_050701815.1 Micromonosporaceae bacterium
CCGGTCACCGGCTCGTAGTACTCGGCGAACCGGCCGTCCGCGACCAGCTGGACTCCCGCGCTTTGCATCCGGTCGGCGTACGTGGTGAGGCCGCGACGGCGCAGCGCCCACTCGTACAACCAGAGCATCACGGGCCACAACGGACCGCGCCAGTACCGACGGCGATCGAGCGACACCGAGTTCAGCGAGGTGGACGGCGGCGCGTCGACCGTCAGATCGGGGTGCGCGCACCAGTCCGTGCCGTCGAACGCCTCCAGCATCGTGCGCTCGGCGCCCGCCGGCAGGCCACCGCACAGCAACGGCGCGAACCCGGCAATGGTGTCGGACGACAACCAGCGGCCCGCGCGCACATCGAAGTCACGCGCCAAGCCGGCGCCAGGAAGCCCGGCCGAAGCCTCGGGCGGTCCAGCCGGCGCGGCCACACTGCCAGCCACCGCGTCCCGCAGTTCCGCCGCCCACCGGCGAAGGTCAGCAACCTGCGCCGGGCTCGGCGGGCGGTGACCGTCGACGCCCGCCCCAGCGACGACAGCGGAAGTGTCGGCGGCAAGGTCAGCGAGCACGTCGCAGGCCGTCGCCAGGATCGCTGACATGAACACGTCGCCGACCCGGAAGCTGCCGCTCCGGGCGATCTCGGCGTCGTCGTACTGAGCGTGCTTGAGTTCTTCCACAAGCCACAGATAGAGGTCGTACTCCCGCTGGCCGGGGCGTTGGCTCTCGTCCTCGACCACCCCGATGTCCTGCCTCCGGTACGGGGGCAGCGGCCCCACCCGCACCGCGCGGTACGGCTCGTCCCAGCGGGGCGAGTTGTCCAGCCCCGACTCCCAGCTGTGCACGATCGCGATCAGCCCGGACTGTGGATCACGTCGACTGTCCACCAGCCAGCGGTGCCACGCGTACAGGGCGGGCCACGCCTCGACGAGGAACTCCTCCGCGCTCTGTTGCTCGGCGCCGCCTCGGGAGCGCGCGATCTCCAGGATCCTGGCGAGCCCGATCGCGTGCGCCGGGGGTTGGCAGATCCCGGACGTGCGGGCGCCCTCCGGTGCGGCGGCGGCCAGTTCGTGGGCGCGCCACCAGTCCGGACCCGGGAAGTACGGCGCCTCGTCCTCGGCGAACACGATGTGCGGAATCATTCCGGTACGCCATTGCGCGGCGAGCAGCGACTTCAGCTCTTGACATGCCCGGGGCACCGACAGGTGCGCCAGGCCGATCGAAATGAAGGCGGCGTCCCAGCTCCACTGGTGCGGGTAGAGCTGCGGCGCGGCGATGGTGATAGCGCCGTGATCATTAGCGCGGAGCACCTTGGCCGCAGCGTCCCGCAGGTCGTACCGCAGGTCGCCGGGTTCGTCAGCTTGACCAGTGGCGTGCGCCAGATTGGGGGGTCTAACAGGGTCAAAAAGCATATTTAAGTTATCCGGCTAGGAAGGGTGAATTCAGGTGTCAAATGCGAGGGCGGTCTCGGGGTCGAACCACCTCTGATGTCGCTCCGGCAGCTCCAGCCACAAGCTTTCGCCGGGTTCCACCCGAAAGGTCGCGGGGGTTTGCAGTTTGAGCTGCTGACCAGCCACGTTGGCGGGTGAGCGGCATGTCGAGCCCATGGACTCGAACACGTCAACCGTAGCCCTTACAGCACCCGGCGCGGATCGGTCAACAGGACCAATGGCCTTTGCACGTACGCCCAGGGTCACTAGGTGACCGGCAAAGGTCAGCGACGCCGCCGGAGTCGGCGGAGTCGCGCCTCCCGGATCCACCTGGCCGTCGGCCGCGTACCCGGAAAGGACGTTCATCGGGGGGTTTCTGACAAACCTATTCGCCGGGTTGCTGGGCGCCTCCAGTGGGGCGCCCTCGTGGATCTTGCCGTCAGTGGTGGTGGCCCTTGCGGCCGAGGGTCTCCACGGGGGTCGCGCCGGGGCGGGTCCACTGCGGCACGGGGCGGCTGGTCGGGCCCCAGGCGGCGTTGCCGTCGGCGTCCGAGCGCCAGTACCAGCAGATCTGTGAGCCATGCCCACCGACCGGCGCGTCGGTCTGAGGGGCCTCGGGCCAGCCGTCGGGGTTGTCCTCCCACCCCTCGCGGCGGCCATACGGGGTCATGTCGAGCAGGCCGAGGGACCCGTTGATCGGCTCGTTGCCGCGGCCAGTGGTGGCGTAGGTGAGGAACGCGCGGTCGCCGTCGCGCACGTAACAGGTGACCGAACCCATGTTGTCGCCGACCGGCGCCTCCACGTCACGTACCGAGTACCAGGGCTGGGTGTAACCCATGAACTCGACGTACGGGGCCACCTCGTCCCACGGGCCCGTGGTGAGGATCGCGAACGAGACGCCGCGGGCGTTGAGGTAGGTGGCGTCCTTCATGTGCCAGGCCGTGGTGGTGCAGCCCTCGCACTGCCCCTGGTGCGGGGCGCCGTCGTACCACATGTGTTTGTAGACCACGAGCTCGTCGCGGCCCTGGAACAGGTCCAGGAACGGGACCGGGCCGTCAGGTCCGACGACCTGGACCGTCCCGTCGAACTCCACCATCGGCAGCCGGCGGCGGGCCGCGGCGATGGCGTCGCCCTCGCGGGTGTGGGCCTTCTCGCGGACCAGCAGCTCGTCACGGGCGGCCTGCCAGGTGGCCAGGTCGACCACGGGCGGGCGGCCGGGCAGCGGGGTCGGATCGTCCGGCGTGGCCGTCATGGTTGCCTCCGTGGTGTCTCGTGCCGAGCAGAATCGTACGACGTCGTACGGCAGTCACCAGGACAGATGCGCGACACCGCCGGAACTCAGCGCGGCGGGAACGCCCCCGGCCGAGCCGGCGTGGACGGCAGCGGCGGCTGCTTCAAGTTCACGGCGGAACGTCGGCGTTGTTACCCTGTGCCCGTTTACGGGCGATCATGGGGAGGACACAGAGTGTCGACGTACCAGGAAGCCGCGAGCAAACTGCAAGCCGCAGCGGAGTCACTCGGCCAAGGCGCGGGTCACGCCATGAGCGGCGGGGCTGACCTCGACTCGATCGCGGGCCGGCTCGCGAGCGTGGGACACAACTCCGGCGCGCAGGAGGCCACGGCGGTGAAGAGCGAAGTCGAGTCGTACGCCAACCAGCTGCAAGCGCTCGTCTCCCAAGGCAACGAGCTGGCCAGCCGAATCGCCGCACTCGGCAACGGGTGAAGGTCGGGCGGCTCCGCCGGCGCCTCATCAGCAGCCCGGCGAGGAGAGCCG
>JBOGDL010000060.1:0-21606 GCA_050701815.1 Micromonosporaceae bacterium
CCGCTGGCGGCGCGGCTCGGCAGGGTCCTGCCGGGTCCTGACGCGGCGTTGCTGACGGCCGCAAGATGGGTTCTGGCAATCACTGGTTGATGACTCCTGTCTGGTACGCGGCTTCCGCGAGCACGCGCAGCGTGTTGAGCTGCGCCTCCCGATTCTCAGCGAAGACAATGGCGGACAATGTGGTCACCCCGGCCTCGGCGTGGCGACGCAGCCCCTCGGCGATCCGGTCGGCCGGGCCCAGCAGCGAGGTGGCGTCAATGAACTCTTCCGGAACCGCGGCCCCCGCGGCCTGGTGCCGCTTGGCCAGAAAGTGCTCCTGCACCGCGCGGGCCTGCTCGCCGTACCCCATCCGGGTCGCCAGCTGGTTGTAGAAGTTCTGCTTCCGGCTCCCCATCCCACCCAGGTAGAGGGCCGCGTAGCCGCGCACCAGGTCAGCGCAGGCGGACACGTCCTCGCCCAACACCACCGGCGTGGTCACGGTGACGTCGAAGCCGTCCCAGTCCCGTTGCGCGCGAGCACGGCCCGCGCGGAGGCGCCCCAGCAGCTCATCGGCGAACTGCGGTGCGAAGAAGACTCCGAGCCAGCCGTCGGCGACCTCGCCAGCCAGCTCCAGATTCCGCGGACCGATTGCCGCCAGATAGATCGGAACCTTCGGCCGGGCCGGTCGCACCCCGAGCTTGAGCGTCTTGCCAGCGCTGTCCGGCAGCGGCAGCTGATGGAACTCGCCCTGAAAGCTCACCGGTCGATGATCCAGCGCGGTGCGCACCACATGCACGTACTCCCGGGTACGGGCGAGCGGCCGGTCGAAGCGGACTCCGTGCCACCCCTCCGAAACCTGAGGACCGGACACCCCCAGCCCGAGCCGGAACCTGCCCCCGGACAGCGCGTCCAGCGAGCCGGCCGTCATCGCGGTCATGGCGGGCGTGCGACCGGGGATCTGGAACACCCCGGAGCCGAGCCCGATCCGGTTGGTCTGCCCGGCCAGCCACGCCAGGCTGGTCGCGGCGTCGGACCCGTACGCCTCGGCGCTCCACACCACGTCGTAGCCCAACTGCTCGGCCTCCTTGACCACCGCCAGGAGGTTGGGCAGATCGCTGGCCGAGTGCCAGTAGCCGAGGCTGACCCCAAGTCGCATGTGTTCGGAAAGCTCCTCACTTGTCCCGCCAGCCCGCCACCGCGTCAACACAGCCCCCGGTGGACGCAAAGCCCCGTGTGATATGGGCGCAGTGCGCCGAAACGCCCGGTTCACCGGAAGTCGGAGAGCTGGCGTCCGCAGCCTATCGGCGGGTCGTCACGGGGCGTCGCCAACCCCGGCGGTAGCGTCATCTGCCATGCGACGAAGACCGCTAGGCCGAAGCGGATTCGCGGTGTCTCGGCTGGCCTTGGGCACGATGACCTGGGGCCGCGACACCGACGCCGATGACGCTGCCGCCCAGCTCAAAACCTTCGTCGACGCGGGGGGAAACCTTCTCGACACCGCCGACGTGTACGCGGACGGCGCCGCCGAGCACGTGATCGGTTCGCTGCTCGGCCACGTGGTGGCGCGCTCCGAGCTCGCCATCGCCACCAAAGCCGGGCTGTCTCCCGGCCGCTCCCGTCGCCGCAACGGCTCTCGGGGGCATCTGCTGAGCAGCCTGGACGCTTCCCTGGCCCGGCTCGGGGTCGACCACGTGGACCTGTGGCAGCTGCACGCGTACGACCCGGACACACCGTTGGAGGAGACGCTCGCCACGCTGGACCACGCGGTCGCCACCGGGCGCACCCGGTACATCGGGGTCTCCAATTTCTCCGGCTGGCAGACCGCCCGTGCCGCCACGTGGCAGGCCAGCGGGCTGGCACAGGGCCGATTCCCGATCGTGTCCTGCCAGGTGGAGTACTCGCTGGTGCAGCGGGGGGTCGAACGCGAGGTGACTGCCGCATGCCGGGCCGCTGACGTCGGCGTCCTCGCCTGGTCGCCGCTCGGTCGCGGGGTGCTCACCGGCAAGTACCGGCAGGGCACCCCCGCGGACTCGCGCGGCGCCTCGCCGCATTTCGAACGGTTCGTCCACCCGTACCTGGATGAGCGCAGCGCCGGCATCGTGGAGGCGGTCGCCACGGCCGCCGACGGGCTCGGCGTCTCCCCGCTGGCGGTGGCGCTGGCGTGGGTACGGGATCGCCCCGGCGTGGTGGCGCCGGTGCTCGGGGCACGTACGGCGGGCCAGTTGCTCAGCTCGCTGCAGTCTGACGAATTGACTCTTCCGGCGGAGATCCGAAACGCGCTTGATGATGTCTCCGCCATCGAGCTGGGCTACCCGGAGCGGCAGACCTGAGTGCCAATGGCAGCCCGGACCACCGCGGGGACGTGACCGCCCCGCGCCGCAGCGCCCGCGTCGCAGCAGGGACATCCGGTCGGAAACGACGCGTCAGGCTCGGATTTGACGGCGCGCTGCAGCCAGGGACTGGTGCGATCCATCCCTAATTAGGCAGGATCAAGAGGTGCCACCGGAATACGAGTACGTCCCGCTGCGTCTGCCGGCCAACGTCGATCAGACTTCCGCCCAAACCCATCTGGCCATCGCGGCCGAGTTCGCCGGATGGGAGCTGGCACGGGTCCGGCTGTATCGCGACGGCACCCGGAAGGTGGTGCTGCGGCGCCGGCGAGGTCCGGACCCGCTGCCCGGCCTGTCCTGCTAACCGCCGCTGCTCTACCGCCAGCGCCGCGGCGGCACAACGCGGCCGGGAGCCGCTGCGTGACTCATCCCGCAGACCCCTGCGCCCGCACCGGCAAGCGCCGCTGGAACTGCCCGCCGAGCCCGTGTGATCAGCAGCGGGAGAGAAAGCGGTCGAGCACCGAGACCCCGAACTTCAACGCCTCAGTGGGCACCCGCTCGTCCAGGCCGTGGAACAGCGCGCTGAAGTCCAGATCAGCCGGGAGTTTCAGGGGCGCGAAGCCGAAGCAACGAACACCCAGCCGGGCGAACGCCTTGGCGTCGGTCCCCCCGGACAACATGTACGGAACCGGCTGGGCGCCGGGGTCGAACGCGCGCAGCGCGTCAGCCATCGCGTCGACCAACGCCCCGTCGAACGTGGTCTCCAGCGCGGGCTGATGTTGGATGTGCTCGGCTTCGATGTCCGGGCCCACCAGCCGCCGGATCTCGGCGATGAAGCTCTCCTCGTGCCCGGGCAGCATCCGCCCGTCCACCACCGCCTCAGCGGTGCTGGGTATCACGTTGGCCTTGTAGCCGGCCTGCAACATGGTGGGGTTGATCGTGTTGCGCAGCGTGGCGCCGACCACCCGGGCGATCGGCCCGAGCTTGGCGATCGCCAACTCCGGGTTGTCCAGGTCGAGCTCGATGTGCAGCAGCTCGGAGACCCGTTCCAGGAATTCCCGCACCGTGGCGGTCATCTCGACCGGGAACTGGTGCTGCCCGAGCCGGGCGACCGCCTCGCACATCCTGGTCACGGCGTTGTCGTCGTGGGTCATCGAGCCATGCCCGGGGGCGCCGCGGCTGGTGAGCCTGATCCAGTCGATACCCTTCTCGGCGGTCTCGATCAGGTAGAGCCGCAGGTCGTCGGTGACGCTCACGGAGAACCCTCCGACCTCGCCGATGGCTTCGGTCGCCCCTTCCAGCAGCTCTGGACGGTTCTCCACCAGGTGGTGCGCGCCGTAGCGGCCGCCGGCCTCTTCGTCGGCCAGGAACGCCAGCACCAGATCCCGGGGCGGCGTCCTGCCTTCACGTCGCCACTGCCGCACCACCGCCAGCACCATGGCGTCGAAGTCCTTCATGTCGACCGCGCCGCGCCCCCAGAGGTAGCCGTCGCGCTCTTCACCGGAGAACGGGTGCACGCTCCATTCGGACGGGTCCGCGGGCACCACGTCCAGATGGCCGTGCACCAGGAGCGCGTCCCGGGACGGGTCCGCTCCGGCGAATCTGGCCACCACACTGGTGCGGCCGGGCTCGCTCTCGTGCATCACCGGCTCGAGCCCCACCTCCGCCAGCTTCTCGGCCACGTACTCGGCGGCCCGCCGCTCCCCCGCGCTGGTCTCGTTGTCGCCGGTGTTGGTGGTGTCGATGCGCAGCAAGTCCTGGCAGATCCCGACTACTTCTTCAGCCGCCTCGATGCTCATCGGCCCTTCCTACCAGTCCGCTGCGCTGACACGCGTGCAGGAGTGCCCTGACGCGCGGATCCCCACGCCCGTGCCGCGACGTGGGGATCCCGGGCTTGCTCGCGAGTGCCGCTGGCCTAGCTCACCAGCCGAACCCAGCGCTGTACGTGATCTGAGCCAGCACCCGCTGACCTTCGGTGTTGGGGTGGAAGTAGTCCCAGCCGGACACCTGGGAGTACATGAACTGATAGTTGAACACGGCGTTGCCGTCGTACTTGCAATTCGTCCCGTACGCCGCGCACGCCTGTGCGAGTTGGGTGTTGAAGTCGATCACCCGCTGCCGCACCCGGTTGCGCCGCGCCTCGTCCTCCGGGGCGGTCGAGGTGGGGTTGGCCAGCATCGACTGGCAGATGTCGAAGCTGTTCCAGAACGAGGTCGCGTCCCAGTGATCCTTGCCAATGAACCACAGCCGCTTGATGTCGGGGATGCTGGCGACGAACACCCGGGCGTTGGGCAGCCCGCTCTTGAGCTTGCTCAAGGCGGAGTTGACGTGTGAGCGGTAGGTGGTGACCGAGGTCATCGTCGACTCGGAGCTGGTGCACGCGTCGTTGGCGCCCATCAGGATGGTCACGTACTGGACGCCCTGGCTGACGGCCGCGTCCGCCTGGCCAGGCAGGTCGCTGATCGTGCCGCCGCTTTCTGAGTTGTTGTGGTTGTTGCCATTGATCGCCGGGTTCTTGGCCCGGATCCGCAGGTAGTGGCTGTTGACGGTGGTGTTGTCACCGGTGCTCCAGGACCGCGACGGGCAGTCGAGGTACCAACCGCAGGAGTTGAACGCCTGGGTGATCGAGTTACCCAGGCTGGCCATTGAGCTTGGGGGCGGGCCGGGATCAGCCGACGCAGGGGCGCCAACCAGGAGAAATGCAGAGGCGAGGACAGCCGACAACGCCAGCCGCCAAAAGCCGCGATTCATAGAACCTCCCCAGACAAGGTCACTTGGGTCGCACAGTGACAGTTGCTGGAAACTAATCCCAAAGTGACATCAGTCTCAATATCTGGGGGCAAGCGGTAGGGAATCCCCCGCCCTGCAGCGCCGCGCAGAGCTCGCATCCGCGGCAGGGCGCAGGTCACACCTCGGGCGAGTTGGCTCCACTCCGAAGCTCACATACCATCGGTACGTACCCGCGGTATGTCAAAGACAGAAGGTAGGTAGAGCATGTCGTATCAGGCGTACGCGCAACGTCGAGCGGCACTTGACACCGTGCTCACGCACATCGAGCGGGACGGGCAAGTGCTTTCCGAAACCGAGCTGTCAGCAGCGGCAGGCGACGCCTCCGAAGTGCTGGCGACCGCGCAACAGCGTTGGCACAGCCACCTGGGCGCCCGGATCGACGCAGCGCTCGAAACCGGCGCGCCGACGCCGGAGCGCGCGGTTAGCGACGCGTACCGGGAAACCGCCCGCTCCCTCCCGACACTCCGACGGCTGCTGGACAGCCACGCCGACCACCCTGTGGTACAGGCCGCTCAGCGGCAGGAACTGGCGCTGCTGGCGCAGGCCGCGCAGCTGACCTCGGCCGGCGGGCCGCAGGCGGCGGGGCTGGGCCGCGAGCTACGCGATCGCATCGCCGCCACTGAGCTGGCTGCCGGCCGGCACGCTCCCCGCTCCAAGGGTCGGGCCAACAGCGCGGACCAGGCTGGACGGCGTGCCGGCTGGCTGTGCCGCCTGAGGCAGCGCAGCGCCGCCTAGGCGGGGGCGTGAAGTCCGGGCCGTACCCTGGACCTGGGTCGCAGACGCCCGCGAATCAGGCGACCGCGGCTCTGCTGCCGCACTCGGGCGCAGGCCGGAGAACGCGCAGGCCAGTGGAGATCCGACACAGGGAAGGCTGGCGATGACTGGGGACACTCCGCTCTCCGAACCGGGCCGCGCCCTGGTACGGGCGCCGAGCAGCCGGCTCGCAGAGGGCCTGGTGACCCATATCCAGCGGACCCCGATCGACCTCGACCTGGCCCGCTCGCAACACCACGCCTACGTGCGGGCGATCCAGAACGCCGGCTGGGACATTGTGCACGCGGGGCCCGCTGATGACTGCCCGGACTCCGTCTTCGTGGAAGACGTGGCGGTGATCTGCGGCTCGCTGGCCGTGCTGACCCGGCCGGGCGCTCCCGAGCGACAGCCCGAAACCCCCGGAGTGGCGCAGGCGATACAGCAGCTTGGGCTGCCGGTCGCCAGCATTCAAGCGCCGGGCACGCTGGACGGCGGCGACGTGCTGCAACACGACCGCGCCGTCTACGTCGGACTGGGAGGTCGCACCAACGCCGGAGGCGTCAAGCAGTTGCAGCAGCTGCTGGCAGGACAGGGCCGGGAGGTCATCCCGGTCCCCCTGGGCAACGTGCTGCACCTGAAGTCCGTGGTGACGAAACTCCCGGACGGGAGCCTGCTGGCCTGGCCTGGGCTTGCCGACCTGTCTGTGCT
Source organism: Micromonosporaceae bacterium (assembly GCA_050701815.1). Classification (GTDB taxonomy): domain Bacteria; phylum Actinomycetota; class Actinomycetes; order Mycobacteriales; family Micromonosporaceae; genus WHSM01. Next base: position 6,561 of record JBOGDL010000060.1, read on the forward strand.
GCCGCCCTACCGGGTCGCGGAGGAGCGGGCCGGCTGCCACTTCGTGCTGCTCGGCGGCGATCAGGTGCTGATGGCGGCCTCAGCCCCCCGCACCGCGGCGATGCTCGAGCGCGAGGGACTGACTCCGATCCTGGTGGACATCAGCGAGTTCGAGAAGCTGGAGGCGTCGGTGACCTGCCTGAGCGTGCTCATCCCCGCAGCGCCCTGACCCGCCTTTCCAGCGTCACGGCGCTGGCGCGCTGGGGGCCTTGCGAGCCAGCGCGTCCGGCTTGACCAGCTCTGTTGGCGTCCCTCCTCCCGCCCAGCCGAGCCAGAGCGCCACCAGCCCGTACCCCGCGCCGGCGCACGCGAACAACACACCGTGACTGGCCAGGACAGACCCAGCGGCGTACAGCGTGAAGGCGCCGATCGTCGCGACCCCCTCGGCGAAGCCGGCCAGGGAGGTCACCGTGGACCGGGCACGGCCCGTGATCGCAGCCTGCAGCCGTGCGCCAGCGGCCACCTGTGTCATCTGGAAACCGCAGAACGCGACCGCGAGCAACACGAAGCCGTGCCAGCCGCCGCTGACGGCCCCCGCAGCCAGGATCGCCCCGGCGCCGGCCAGCAGCACGGCCAGTTTCGGGGCCGAGAACCCGCTCACCAAGCCGACTGACAGCCCGCCCACGGTCACTCCCACGTAGACGATCAGGTTGAGCCACGGGACCACTTCCTTGGCGGCGCCCGTTTCCACGGCCAGCAGCGGAACGTACTCATCCAAGGCGCCCCACATCGCCGCCACCGCCGGGATCGACAGCACGGCGAACCGCACCACACGCCTCCCGCGAACTTCGGACACCCCATGGCGCAACGTGGACAGATAGCCGCCGAACCCCTGACCAGCCGCTGGTGGTGCGGTGTGGACGCGGTGTTCCGGAAGCGCGTGCCCCACCACGGCAGCGGCCACGCATGCCAGCACGCTCGCCACACCAACCGCCACGAACCCGCCGGCGGCGATGACCGGCGCCGCCAGCCCCATCGCCATCACCACCGCCGCGGTCCCGATCGCCGTCGCCCGGCCCATGATCTGCGGGTAGCGGGACGCGGCGCCGAGGCGCTCGAGTTCCTCGTACACCAGCGATTCCAGGGCGCCCGAACGGAGCGCTCCCTGCGCCCCCCAGAGCACAAACCCGATGGCGAAACTCGGGTACGACGGCGCTGCCGTCCACAACCCGTACCCGATCGCGGTGAGCAACGGGGCAACGATCAGCAGCAGCCGGCGCGAGACGGTGTCGGCCCAGACCCCGGATGGGATTTCCAGCACCAGCGCGGCCACGCACCAGATCACGAACAGCGAGGAGATTTCCGCGGTGCTCAGCCCCACGTCAGCGAAGAGCAGGGCGTACACCGGGTAGAGCAGGATGAAGTCATTGAGGAACGCGTAACCGTACAGACGGGCGGCCAACGACCTCGAAGAGGCGACCACAGCGGGTCGTGAGGAGAAGAGCATGAGACCTTCCTGGCGGGATCGGCGCGGACATCAGGCGTCAGGCAACGCCCGGTGGCCCACGGATCCCGGGGTCAGGTCGGTCTCCAGAGTTGGATCAATGTCGCCAGGTCATGCCGGCCATTATTCCAGGGTCAGCAGCGCTCCGGGGGTGGCCGGTCCAGGCCCCGCGATCGGAGGCCCGCGTGATCGGCATTCGGCGCAGCGGCGGCCCGGCAGAGCCGAGGTGGTGGCCTGTTGTCACGGGGCTGTCAGATAGCGCTGCAACGTGGGGCCGATCCAGGCGACGATCTCCTCCCGATCCATCGCGACCACGGGCGGCAGTGACAACACGTACCGGCACATCGCGAGGCCCAGCGACTGGGCAGCGACCAGACCGGCCCGCACCGGCGCCTGCGCCGGATCCGGGCACACCTGCGCGATCGCTGGGGCGACCTGGGCGGCGAAGATCTCCCGCACCCGCTCCACCGCGGCCTGCTGGGTGGACGCGGCTCGCAGCAACGCCATCAGAATCTCGTCCCCCTCCCAGCGGTCCAGGAAGTGCCTGATCAAGGTGGACCCGACCTGGTCGCGTGGCACGGCGGCGAGATCAGGCAGCCGCAGGTCGAACTCGGCGGCAGCGGCGAACAGACTCGCCTTGTCGCCGTAATAGCGCATCACCATGGCCGGGTCGATGCCCGCCTGCAGGGCGATGGCGCGGATGGTGGCGCGCTCGTACCCGTCGGCGGCGAAGCGCTCACGGGCCGCGGCGAGAATCCCCGCCTTGGTGGTGTCAGATCGCCGGACGCCGGTCATGTCAACAATTGTAGGCCAACGCTTGTTGACAGCATCAAGGGTGCGTGCTTACGTTGTCAACAGTTGTTGACCAACACCTGTTGACCAAACCGGAGGCGACGATGCCAACCAGACTCGACGCGGAGGTGCTGATCATCGGGGCCGGTCCCACCGGGCTCCTGCTCGCCGGGGACCTCGCCGCGGCGGGCGTGGCCGTCACCGTGCTGGAGCGACGTGACCAGGAGTCAAACCTGACCCGCGCCTTCGCTGTGCACGCCCGCACGTTGGAGCTGCTCGACCAGCGGGGAATCGCCGAAGAATTGCAAGCCACAGGCGTGTGCGCGAACGGGTTGCGGCTGTTCGGACAGGTTCACGTGACGATGAACCGACTTCCCAGTCGATTCCCGCACGTCTTGATCACACCCCAATACCACACCGAACGGGTGCTCGAGGACCGTGCGCTGCGGCATGGAGCGGCCATCGTCCACGACGCTGAGCTGATCTCGCTGCGGCAGGACGCCGACGGGGTGGACGTGCTGACCCGCGACTCGGCCGGCGATGAGCGGACCCGGCGCGCCTGGTACGTGGTCGGGGCGGACGGCCACCGCAGCTCGGTGCGGCACGCGCTGGGTTTGGACTTCCCAGGACGTTCCGTGGTCCGCTCGGTGGTGCTGGCTGACGTGCAGCTGCGCAATCCGCCCGAGCAGCTGCCGGCGCTTGAGGACTCTTCGGACGGGTTCGTGTTCGTCGCGTCCTTCGGGGATGGCTGGTACCGCATCATCGCCCGCGACAACTCCCAGAACCTGCCCGACGACGCTCCGGTCGACTTCGCCGACCTGCAGGCGCTGGCCCGCAAAGTGCTCAGACGTGACTGCGGGATGCACGACCCGCGGTTCCTGTCCCGGTTCCACAGCGAAGAGCGGCAAGCGCGGCGATACCGGGTGGGCCGGGTGTTCCTGGCGGGCGATGCCGCGCATGTGCACTCACCGGCCGGCGGGATGGGCATGAACACCGGGCTGCAGGACGCCGCCAACTTGAGCTGGAAGCTCGCCGCCGCGACCCGTGGCCGCGCGCCGGAGGGGCTGCTCGACTCGTACCAGGACGAACGGCACCCGGTCGGGACCGCCACCACCCGGGCCAGCCACGTGCTGCTCCGTGCCGCCCTGCTGCGCAACCCGCTCGCCCGAGGCGTGCGGAATCTGCTCGGTGGGACGCTGATGCGGCTTCCATTCGCACGGCGGCGCGCCAGCGAGCAGGTCTCCGGCATCGGGATCGGGTACGACGCGCCATCTGGCGCGCATCCGCTAGTCGGCAGACGCGCCCCAGATCTGGCGCTGCACGGTGGCGGCAGGCTGTACGAGGCGCTCCGACACGGCAGATTCGTGCTCGTCGCCTCAGACCACGAAGCCCTCGACACGGAGCCGGCAGAAGTGGTCGCTGCGATCCCGGCGACACCGGCGGCGGAGGTGATGCTGGTCCGACCCGACGGACACATCGGCTGGGCGGCAGAGCGACCTGATCCGGCCGACGTCCGACGGGCGCTGGCTCGCTGGGGCTGCGCCCCGGTGGGTCAGCAAGCCGCCTGACCTCGCCCGCCAGTCGGCAAGACGTGAGTCCCATCAGGCCCATAAGGCGGCCTTGCCGCCTTATGGGCCTGGCAGGTCAAGCCACACCCCGCCGAGACCGACCCAGCCGGGGACCGACCAGCCGGCCAGGTCAAGCCAAGCCGGTGGCGAAGTCGGCGAACCCGTTGGCCACGGCCACCAACATGTCGGTGATTGCCAGCACCACGTCCCCGGCGGCGCCAGGGCGCTGGGAGATGAAGAAGACCAAGAAGCCGATACCACCCCAGAGCGCCACACGTCCCATGGTCTCTCCTCTGATCGTGAAGCAGCTTTACCGAAAACAGCTTCGGTCAGACACCGAGCCTTATACCCAGGGTGACCTAAGGGAGGCCTTGAGGACAATAGCCGGCTGAGCCGTCACAGGACTTCTGACCAGGCAAGACGCACGTTCGCGCCGAGACGGTCACTTAGCGGACTTCGAAGCCTTTTTCTTACGGAACGGCGCGCGAAGCGTGCTTTCCACCTTCCGCCACACTCGCCCAAGCACCACCTTCAAGAGACTCTTGGAGTCCACGTAACGCACCCGACGGTCCACCACCGCCTGGTCCGGCGGGTACGTGTCACCGCTGGCGATGATCGCGCCGATCACCGCGTGAGCGGCGGCTGCGGTCAACGGCTCCACCGGGTCCTCGTCACTGGCGCCCCGGGATGCCGGACGCACTCCCAACGAGGAGATGTCGCCCACGACCCGCACCCCGAGGGACGAGATCTGGCGTACGGCATCCGCGCCGATCTCGGCGGCCTGGTCCAGGGCCCAGTCCGGGGTGATGATTTTCGCCTCGGCGGGATCCGGCTTGCGTTGCGTCTTCATTCGCAGCACGGCGCCGCGCCGCACGTACTTGGCGTAGAGGGTCTCCGACCACGGCTGGCTCTTGAACTCCAGGTTGAACCGCCGCAGCAGCTCAGTCTCCCCGTACGTCAGAGAACGGTTCTCCTGACCGCCATCTTGCACCAGGAAGCCATCGGGCAACCCCACCATCGACTCGAAGGTGCGCAACAGCATCTGCGGATCCGACTCGTCCAGCACAATCACGGTCACGTTCTCGGGTCCGGCGACCGCCGCCCATTTCGCCACCTGCTTGGCTTGATCGTGGCGACGCCAGAACAATGCGGTCGGCTTGCGCTCCTTGAATGTGGTGTTGAGCCAGTCCTCGTACGGGGTGCGGAACCCGTTCTGCACGTACTGCTGCCATTGTGAGGGGACGATCTTCGCGAGCGGCCGCAAAGTCACCACGACATGCACCGGCGGGCTGCCGCCGAAACCGTCGACAATGGTGCGCGCGATCTCCTCATCGGCTTCGCAGAAGAATTCCGAGCTCACCACGACCCGCTTGTCACCGGCTCCGGTGACCTGGTTGACCAGCCGATTCCAGTGCTTGCGGCCGGGCGGCGCCTCGCCCAGCATCTGGGGCCGGCCGGTGAGGGAGAGCGCGGCCCTGATCGGCTGCCGTTCGCCACGAGCTGCCCCGTACAGGACGCCTGCCTCAGCCAGACGCTCGCGTGAGCTGTTGAAGGCGCCTTGAATGGCCGTGGTGCCGGTCTTGTGCGGCCCGATGTGCAGCACGCGAGCCCCGGCGCCGAGCAACAAGTCCTGCTGAGCCAAAACCTTCAGCCTCCAAATCCCGACAAAACAACAATGGAAAAGTTCCTCGACCCTAATGGGATACATCGATAGGCCAATTTCCAGGCCAACCCGATAGGAAAACCAGGGTCAAGGCGGGGATCGCGAGTCCGAGTCAGTTGTTGCGACCATGAAAACACGGTGGCCAGCCCGACGAGGGGCGAAAGGCCGACCCGCCGCGCTGCAGGTCACCGGTTCCGCCCGCTGGCGGAACTTCAGGGGTCGCTGCCAGCGGTCGGCGCCGGGACTCAGTCAGCGAGGCTGTCCGGATCCCACGTCAGCAATCGCACCCGGCTGACGGTGCGCACATGCCGCCGCATCGCCGCCGCCGCGGCGGCTGGGTCCTGGGCGCGAATCGCGTCGGCGATGCGTTGGTGCTGGCTGAACGATCGAGCCGGACGTCCGGGCTGGCTCAACGACTCGTTCCGGGTTTCCACGATCTGCTGGGAGATCGACGCCATGAACTCCGCCAGCAGCGGACTGTGCGCCGCGGCGGTCACGGCTTCGTGGAACCGGCGGTCCCCCTCCGCGCCGAGCTTTCCGGATTCGATCTCGGCCCACATCGCCTCGAGCGCCTCGTCGATCACCTTGAGCTGCTCGTCGGTGCGTCGGCGGGCCGCGAGCTCGGCGAGCTTGGTCTCCAACGCCTCCCTCGCGTCCAGCACGTCCGGCAGCCGGCGGCGGCGCGCCAGCAGCACGTCGATCGGCTGCGACTCGAGGCGGTCCTGGAGCAGGTAGGCGCCGGCGCCTTGACGCGCCTCCACCATTCCCTGCACCTCGAGGACGACGATCGCCTGCTTGATCGACACCCGGCTGACCCCGAGCAGCTCGGCGAGCTCGCGCTCTGGTGGCAGCCGGTCACCTGCTTGAAGACCCTCGGTGGCGGCGTAGTCGCGGAGCCGCTCCACGACCTGCTCGTACAGTCGCTGCCTATTCACCGGACGTAAACGCTCGGTCATCCATCCTCCGGGTCGCTCACCCGCCAGCGTAGCAATTGGGCTAGCCAATTTGACCCGACGGGGTTGACACCTCTGTGAAATTGGACTAGCCAATAGGCCAATTGTCCTATCACCTCGGCATCCGAAGGAGGTGTGGCATGACCGCCCACTGGGTGTCGATACTCGCCTTGGTCGTCGTGTTCGCGGTCTCCACCACCATGTCCGTCAACATGGGCGCGCTGTCGTTCGCCGCGGCGCTCCTGGTCGGCACCACCGTGGCTGGCTTGACCGCTGAGGAGATCTTCACGACCTTCCCCGGAAGCATCTTCGTGGTGCTGGTCGGCGTCACGTACCTGTTCGCGATCGCCCGCGCCACCGGCACCGTCGATTGGCTGGTGGCCAGCGCGGTGCACCTGGTCCGAGGTCGGCTCAGCCTGATTCCATGGGTGATGTTCGGGGTGGCCGGCGTCCTCACCTCCATCGGTGCGGTGAGCCCGGCGGCGGTGGCGATCGTGGCGCCGATCGCGCTGCGACTGGCCGCCAAGCATCACATCAGCCCGCTGTTGATGGGGGCGTTGGTGGTGACCGGGGCGCAGGCTGGCGGCTTCTCCCCGATCAGCGTGTACGGCGCGATCGTCAACGACGTGCTCGCCAACGAGAAGGTCCCAGGAAACGAGATCACCCTGTTCCTGGCCAGCCTCCTGGTGAACTCGGCGGTGGCCGCCGTGATGTACCTGGTATGCGGCGGATTGCGGCTGCGCCGGGCAGAACCCGCCATCGCCGGCGCGCCGCAGCCGAGCCCGGCGTCCGCGGCAGACGGTTCAAGCTCCGACCCCGGCGCTCGGTCTGCCACAGCTGCAGCCACCAAGGCCGAGGGCTCGACAGCGCCGACCGCCGAAGCCTCGACCTCCGCTGCCACCAAAGTCGAGACCTCGGCAGTGGAGGACGTCGACGCCACAACCTCCACCAAAGCCGAGGAGAGGATCCCGCTGAATCGGGAGCGAATCGCCACCTTGGCGGGCCTTGCCGTCCTGGTCCTCACCACGCTGCTGCTGGAGGCCGACGTCGGCCTGATGGCGATCACCGTCGCGGTGGTGCTGGGGTTCGTGGCGCCAGGCGCTCACCGCAGCGCGGTCAACGAGGTCACGTGGCCCACCGTGCTGCTGATCTGCGGCGTTCTCACGTACGTGGGAGTGATGGAGCAGATGGGCACCATCGAGTACGTGGGCAAGGCGGTGGCTGGGGTGGGGGCGCCCTTGGTCGCGGCTCTGCTGATCTGCCTCATCGGCGCCATCGTCTCCGCTTTCGCCTCATCGGTGGGCGTGCTCGGTGCGCTGATCCCGCTCGCGGTGCCGTTGCTGGCCGGCAGCGAGATCGGCCCGCTCGGGATGATCGCCGCGCTCGCGGTGGCGTCTACCGTGGTGGACATCAGCCCGTTCTCCACCAACGGCGCGATCGTGTTGGCCAACGCGAGGGACACCGACCGGGAGCGGTTCTTCCGGCAGCTGATGGTGCTGGGAGGTGTCATCGTGGTCACGGCGCCGGTGGTGGTGTGGCTCGCGTTCGTCGTCCCCAGCTGGGGATGACCGGTCCGCTATGGAGGTTCTTCGGTGATCCTGTTCCCGGCGCTTGACACCGCAGCCGATCGGACGGCGTTGCGGTTCGGCGAGCAGGTGGTGAGCTACCGGGAGTTGGACGCTTGGACGGCCCAGCTGGCTGACCCGCTCCGGTCGGCCAGCCGGGTCGCGGTCTGGGCGGAGCCGCGACTGGAGACCGTGGTCGCGATCGTGGCGGCGCTGCGCGCGGGAACGCCCGCGGCGCCGCTGAACCCCAAGGCGGGTCAGCAGGAGCTGGCCCACATCCTGGCTGACAGCGATCCCGATCTGGTGCTGGCTGCGCCCGGGACGAAACTGCCAGTTCCGGCGTCCGACCGCCGGCAGCTGGCAGTCGAGCCCCGAGCCGGAGGCGATCAGCCGGACGCGGCCAGCACCGGAAAGCGGCCCGGCGAGCCGGCTGTCGAATTGCCCGGCGAGGCCGCCGCGCTGATCATCTACACCTCCGGCACCACGGGCCCGCCGAAGGGGGTGGTGCTCCCCCGCCGGGCCATCGCCACGAATCTCGACGGGTTGGCCGAGGCGTGGCGGTGGACCGAGACCGACACCGTCGCCCATGCCTTGCCGCTGTTTCACGTGCATGGGCTGATCCTGGGGATGCTGGGGCCGCTCCGACGAGGTGGCGCGGCATGGCACATCGGGCCGTTCTCGGCGCAGGCGGCAGCGGCTGCGCTGCGTGGTGGGGCCACCATGATGTTCGGCGTCCCGACCATGTGGCACCGGTTGGCCGATGCTGTGGAAGTCGAGCCGGAGGTCGCGGCGGCATTGCGCCGGGCCCGGTTGCTGGTGTCCGGGTCGGCGCCGCTGCCGGTGGTGGACCAGGAACGGATCGCGGCCGCCACCGGACAACAGGTGATCCAGCGGTACGGCTTGACCGAGACCCTGATGAACAGCGCCGAGCGAGCCGACGGAGACACTCGCGCCGGCGCCGTCGGCCCGCCGTTGCCCAGTGTCGAGGTCGAGCTGATTGATGAGGACGGCCACCCGGTCTCGTACGACGAGGTCGGGGAGATCTTGGTGCGCGGGCCGAACCTGTTTCTGGAGTACCTGAACCGACCGGAGGCCACCGCTGAGGTGATGCGGGACGGCTGGTTCCACACCGGCGACATGGCCACCCGGTCCGCCGACGGTTATCTGCGCATCGTGGGGCGCAAAGCCACCGACCTGATCAAGAGCGGTGGTTTCAAAATCGGCGCCGGGGAGATTGAGAACGCCTTGCTGGACCATCCCACGGTGGCCGAGGTCGCGGTCACCGCGGCCGCAGACCCTGACCTGGGCGAACGTGTGGTGGCGTGGGTGGTGCCGGCGGCCGGACAGCCTCAGCCGGAGCTGGAATCCCTGGCCGACTGGGTGGCGGCGCAATTGGCGCCGCACAAACGCCCACGCGAGCTGCGGCTGCTGGACCGGCTCCCCCGCAACGAGATGGGCAAGGTGCTCAAACGCGAGCTGATCGACGAACGCCCTCGCCGGTGAGAGGCGCGCCGCCAACCGGCCTGCCCGTTATGTGATTGTTAGCGCCGCATCTCGTATACACCATACAGGGATCCTGGTACGTTGCCTGAACGTCGAGACGCGCCAAGGGTCGCGCCGAAGCGACCCGATCACCTCGGCGCGTGGCGACCGTCCCCATGTCACTGCTCACCCCCCGGGGGAAGAGATGACGAGCGCATCACGATGGTTCCGCGCCGTTCCCACACCAGCAGCCGCCGTGGTCGCCTTGCTGATGGCGGCCAGCATGACGGCCTGCTCCTCGGTGGAACCGGACAGCGGCGCGGGCAAGAACGAGGACAACTTCGGAAAACCACCGCCGGCCAACCTCAAGTCAGGCGGCGCCTTGACCGTGGCGCTCGCCTCCGAACCCGACAAGCTGGACCCGTCGCTGGGACGCTCCCTGGTGGGCCGCCAGGTCTTCCACGCCATGTGCGAGAAGCTGTACGACCTGGACCAGAACGTCGAGGTGCAGCCGCAGCTCGCCTCCGACCTGCCGGACGTGAGCGACGACGGCCTCACGGTGACGATCCCGCTGCGTGACGGCATCGAGTTCGCCGACGGCACGCCGTTTAACGCGGCGGCGGTGAAACAGAGCCTCGACCGGCACGTCACGATGCCCGAATCGGCTCGCGTGAGCGAGCTGGGGCCGATCGACGAGGTCACCGCCGAGGACGACCAGACGGTGGTGATCAAGCTCAAGAAGCCGTTCGCGCCCCTCACCGCGGCACTGGCGGACCGGGCCGGGATGGTGATGAGCCCGAAGGCGCTGAACAAGCTGGGCGACGACTTCTCCTCCGCGCCGGTCTGCGTGGGCCCGTTCAAGTTCGAAAAGCGGGTGCCGCAGAGCAGCATCGAACTGGTCAAGGACCCCAACTACTACGACGCCGACAAGGTCAAGCTCGATCGCCTGGAGTACCGGATCGTGGTGGACGCCAGCATCCGGGCGGCCAACCTGCAGTCCGACGACATCCAGGTGGCCGACACGGTGTCCACCCAGGACGCCGCGGACCTGGCCGGGAAGAAGGGCCTGGAGGTGCTGCAGTCCAACTCGCTGGGCTACCAGGGCATCACGTTCAACACCGGAAACGTGAAGGGGCTGGGAGAGCCGCCAGGAAAGATCGACACCCCGCTCGCCTCCGATCCCCGGGTGCGCCAGGCGTTTGAGCACGCCATCGACCGCGAGGCGATCAGCACGAGGGTCTTCAACGGCTACCACCGGCCGGCGTGCAGCCCGATCTCACCGGAGACCGCGTACACCAGCGACCGGGCGCAGGAATGCCGCGATCACGACCCGGCCAAGGCTAAGAAGCTGCTGAAGCAGGCGGGTGTGAAGACCCCGTTCAAGATCAAGATGTCGGTGACCAACACTCCGGACACGTTGCGGCTGGCCCAGGCGCTGCAGGCCATGGTCAAGGACGGCGGCTTCGACCTGTCCATCGAGCCGGTGGAGTTCTCCACGCTGCTCGACCAGCAGGACCGGGGTGACTTCGAGGCGATCCAGATCGGCTGGTCCGGACGGGTCGACCCGGACGCCAACATCACCCAGTTCATCTACACCCAGGGCTCGCAGAACGTCGGCGGCTACTCCGACTCCGAGGTGGACGAACTGCTCGACACGGCACGCGGCCAGCAGGATCCGGACGACCGGGCGAAGACGTACGCGGAGATGATCGACAAGGTGCAGGACGACAACCCGCTGGTCTACCTCTACCGGCAGCGCAACCTGACCGGGGTGAGCACCGACATCGGCGGCGTCCAGGTGTTCCAGGACGGGATCATCCGAGTCGCCTTCGCGGGGCAGATGCCGTGACGATGGGGCGTTACCTGCTGCGTCGGCTCGCCGAGTCAGCAGTCACGTTCGTGCTGGCCACGATCGTGGTCTTCGCCGGGATGCGCGCGCTGCCGGGTGACCCGGCGCGCGCGCTCGCCGGCGAGGAGCCCGACCCCGCCGCGGTGGACGCGATCCGGGAGCGGTACGGGCTCAACGAACCGCTCCCGGTGCAGTACTGGTCGTACGTGAAGGCCGGCTTGCAGGGCGACCTGGGCGACTCGATCCGGACCGGGGTCCCCGTGACCGACATGCTGGCGTCCGCGCTGCCGGTGACGATCGAGCTGGCGGTGCTCTCGCTCGGCATCGCGGCGCTGATCGGCATCGCCACCGGCGGGATCGCGGCGGTACGACGCGGGCGTCCAGCGGAGTGGGCAGCCAACGGGTTGGCGCTGCTCGGCCTGTCGATCCCCAACTTCTGGCTCGGCCTGATGGGCATCCTGTGGCTGTCGGTCGCGCTCGGATTGTTCCCCGCCTCCGGGCACGTGTCGCTGTTCGAGGACCCGATCGGCAACCTGCACCACATGGTGATGCCGGCGTTCGTGCTCGGCACCGGTCTGGCGGCGGTGATCATGCGGCAGACCCGTTCATCCATGTTGGAGGCCCTGTCCACCGACTACATCCGCACCGCCCGGGCGAAAGGCCTGCGCGAGTCCGCCGTGGTGGGCGTGCACGCGCTGCGCAACAGCCTGATCGTGGTGGTCACCATCGCGGGCCTGCAGCTGGGCAATCTGATATCGGGCGCCGTGGTCACGGAGCGGATCTTCGGGATCCCCGGGTTCGGCAAGCTCACCGTGGACGCGGTGTTCCAACGCGACTACCCCGTGATTCAAGGAGTGGTGTTGGTGACCGCCACCGGCTACATCGTGGTCAACCTCGCGGTGGATCTGCTGTATTCGCTGATCGACCCACGGATCCGGGTCGCCGGGAGCGCCTCATGACCGTTGTCGAGACCCCTCCGGCGACCCCGGTCCCCGAGCCCCCGAAAGCCCCCGGCACGCCGCGACGCCGCAGGGTGCTGCGGCGGATCACACGTAGCCCGCTGGCGCTCGGCGGGTTGATCGTGCTGCTGGTCGCGATCCTGCTGGCGTTGTTGGCACCCATGATCGCCCCGTACTCGGCCTCCGATGTGCACTTCGACGACGCGTTCACCCCGCCCGGCGGCTCGCAGTTCCTGCTCGGCACCGACGACCTGGGACGCGACCTGGCGTCCCGGATCATGTACGGGCTGCAGGCCTCGTTGCTGGTGGGCGTGCTGTCGGTGCTGATCGCGCTCGTGGTCGGGGTGCCGCTCGGGCTGGTCGCCGGCTACTACTCCCTGCTGGACGGTGTGGTGTCGCGGGTGACCGACCTGGTGTTGGCGTTCCCCTTCCTGGTGCTCGCGGTGGGGCTCGCCGCGATCCGGGGCGCGTCGCTGTCGAACGCCGCGATCGCGATCGGGATCGCGCAGCTGCCGGCGATGATCCGGGTCGCCCGTTCCGAGACACTGCGGATCAAGGCGTTGGACTACGTGTCCGCGTCCATCGCCGCCGGCGCCACCGACGTGTGGGTGCTGGTCCGGCACGTGTTCCCCGGCGCGTTGAGCGCCATCATCGTGCAGGCCACCGTCGCGATCCCGATCGCCATCATCGGGGAATCGGTGTTGTCCTTCCTCGGCCTGGGCATCCAACCGCCCACGCCCAGCCTCGGCGTGATGCTCTCCGAAGCGCAGGGCTACGCCACCCGTGCGCCCTGGGCAGCCGTGATCCCGGGCGTCGCCATCATGTTGGTGGCGTTGGCGTTCAACCTGTTCGGCGACGGCCTGCGAGACGCCCTCGACCCGAGGAGCCGCCGCCGATGACACACGCCCCTGCCGCTGACGCCGCGCCCCAGGCCACCGAGACGGTGCTGAAGGTGCGCGACCTCAGCGTGGACTTCAGCACCGAAGACGGCAATGTCAGCGCCGTTGACGGCGTCTCCTTCGACCTGCGCCGGGGCGAGGTGCTGGCGATGGTGGGCGAGTCCGGCTGCGGCAAGAGCGTCACGGCGATGAGCCTGACCGGGTTGCTGCCGCCGACCGCGCGCACTACCGGATCGGCGCGGCTGGGCGAGGCCGAGTTGGTGGGCGCGCACCGCCGGAAACTGCGGACGCTGCGCGGCAAGGACATCGCGTACGTGTTCCAGGAGCCGATGACGTCCCTGAATCCGGTCTTCACGGTGGGACGGCAACTGACCGAGGCGATCCGGGCGCACGAGCCGGTCTCCCGGCGCGCCGCCACCGACCGGGCCGCGGAGCTGTTGCATCTGGTCGGCATCCCCAGCCCGCGCCGGCGGCTGCGGCACTACCCGCACCAGTTCTCGGGCGGGATGCGGCAACGTGTGGTGATCGCGATGGCGGTGGCCTGCGATCCCCGGGTGCTGGTGGCCGACGAGCCCACCACCGCGCTGGACGTCACGATCCAGGCCGCGATTCTGGACCTGCTCCGGAACCTGCGCGACCAGCTCGGCACCGCGATCCTGCTGATCACCCACGACCTGGGGGTGGTGGCCGACATCGCGGACCGGGTGCTGGTGATGTACGCCGGCCGGGTGGTGGAGGCGGCAGGCGTGCGGGAGGTCTTCGCGCACCCGGCGCACCCGTACACGGAAGGGTTGTTGGGCGCCATCCCGACCGCGCCCCGCGACGATGAAGGCCGGCTGCGCGAGATCGCCGGCCTGGTGCCGGTGCTCTCCGAGCAGCCGGATGAGTGTGTGTTCGCCGACCGCTGCCGCTACGCCGACGAGGTGTGCCGAGCCCGGCGCCCCCTGCTGGATTCAGTGCGACCGACGCACACCGTCGCCTGCTTCCACCCGCGCGTCGAGGAGTCGCCGTGACAGTTGAGCCTGCTGCTGATCGACTGCCGTTGTGCGAGGTCAAGGACCTGCAGATGCACTTTGGACGGGTACGCGCCGTCGACGGGGTGAGCCTGCGGGTGGACCAGGGCCGGATCCTGGCTCTGGTGGGCGAGAGCGGCTCCGGCAAGTCCACCGTCGGCCGGTGCATCGTGCGGCTGTGGCGGCCCACCGCAGGTGAGGTGCGGCTGCGTGGCGTCGACGTGACCACGTTGTCGCGGGGGCGGCTGCGGCCGCACCGTCGTACCGTGTCGATCATTTTTCAAGACCCCGCCAGCTCGCTGAACCCCCGTTTCACCGTGGGCGACGTGGTGGCCGAGCCGCTACGGGTGGGGGCCGCCGCCGTGCCGCGCCAGCAGCGGGAGCGGCGGGTCGCCGAGATGCTGGAACGGGTCGGGCTCCGAGCTGGGATCGCGAACCGCTACCCGCACGAGCTGTCCGGCGGACAGCGTCAGCGAGTGGGCGTGGCACGGGCCCTGGTGTCCAGGCCCGAGCTGCTGATCGCCGACGAGCCGACCAGCGCCCTGGACGTGTCGGTGCAGGCGTCGGTGCTGAACCTGCTCGCCGACCTGCAACGTGACCTGGGATTCGCGTGCCTGTTCATCACCCACGACCTGTCGGCGGTGGAGTACCTCGCGGACGAGGTGGCGGTGATGTACCTCGGCGTGATCGTGGAGCGTGGACCCCGGGCGCAGGTGATGAGCGACCCGAAGCACCCGTACACGCAGGCGCTGCTGTCGGCGGCGCCGTGGCCGGACCCGAACGCGCAGCGCTCCCGGGAACGGGTGGTGCTCAGTGGCGA
>JBOGDL010000061.1:0-9880 GCA_050701815.1 Micromonosporaceae bacterium
TGTCGGGCTGCTTGTCCCTTGGGAAGCTCTCGTCCGACGTCATAGCGCCTCCTCCACCATTGCCAGCCGTTCACGGTTGACAGGCTGACGCTAACCTGCGACACGCCCGGCAGGTGACCACCGTACCGGCCGTCGAGGCATCCCTCTGCCCCCAGGGCGCCCGTGGGTTTTCGCAGGCCATCACCACAGTTGCCAAGATCGTATCGGGGATTCGACGGCGGGTTGGAAACAACCGTCCAGACGCCGATGAACCGGCGGCGCGGAGGCCGGCCGGTTCATCGAAACGCGGGCTACGGGCTGAGTGTTCAGGGCGCACCTTGCCCGTGAGAGACCTGGCCCTGTGGAGCCCCGGAAGCGCACGATCCACACGACAGCGGAAGCATGCCCGCGCAAATCCCCCGCCCCCAGGCAAAGGTGACATCGCACGGGCAGTGCCGGTCAGCTCAGAAGCGGACCTGACGCTGGACCGCCATCACAAGATCGTCACGCACGGACATCGACGGAGCGGTGTCGATCGCTCGTTGCAGCTCACGGGCGTTACGCCGGTCAATCCAGCGGCTGCGTTGGTTTCGGTACTTGGCCAGCAGAGTGCTCATGGTCCTCACCAGGTGTTCTTAGGTGGTTGGCTTCGTCCCGGCTCGGGCCTCCGTGAGATCGGCGGCCTCTTGCCGTGCCTCCAATTGAACCCGCGAAAGCCACGCTCGGCCATCTTTTATTCGGTGACGTAGCGCACGTGCCTTTGTTTATTCGGCATTGACAGTGAATGCCTGAACGATTTTAGGTGTACGCCCGACAGTGGCCGGACTGCGTCCCGGGCACAGCACAAGGCCCCTTGACCCCGGCGAGCCGGGAGCCAAGGGGCCCAGAAACAGACTTCAGTCGATCACCAGTTCGGGTTGGCACTGTCCACGGGGCGTGGCCACGCCTTCGACGTCGGCTTGATGAGATACACGATCCCGCCGCTGCCGCCCGCCACCGAGCCATCGGCACGGTGACGCTTGGTGCGAAGCCAGATCTTCTCGAAGTCCTCGCGCGGGTAGACGTTGCGCACCGCATCGTTGGAACTCGACGCCGGGTCGTTGACGATCACATCACCGTCGGAGGTGAACCCCACCACCACGAAGATGTGCCCGGACGTTCCGTAGCCGGCGCCCGGCAGCTCCTCTTCCAGGAACGACTGCGAGGTGATCACGGGAATGCCGGCCTTGATGAACAGTTCCACCTCGTCCAGCGAGTGCAGGCGAGTGATTCGCCCTTCCATCCCGCGGAACGAGGAGGCGTACGCCGTGTTGAACGGCCAGTTGCCGGCGCCCTCGTACGTGTAGTCCCACGTCATACGTGCGGCATGGGCCACCTGCGGATCGACGTAACCAGGCTCAACCCACGACATGTCGTCCTCCGACGGGCCCCGGCCCCAGTACTCGAGCACCATCGTGGTGGACGTGGGGCTGCACCAGACCTGGCCGCCGCCACCGTACTCGGGGTAGTTGCCCCGGTGGATGTTCTGGGAGTGCCGCGGCACCACCAGCTCAGTCCCCCAGGCGATCCCGCCCTGGCTCGGCTCCACGCCAAACCGGTCCGGAACGTACGAGGACATGGCGCCCAGCATCCGCACTTCCGGCGACGCATCCGAGCCAGGCGCCCGGTACATCGTCAAGCGCAGCTGGTACGCGGAGAGCCGCACCCGATCCGGGTCGTCGATGGAGAACGTGTCGGTCCAGATGGAGCTGTACGCGTCACCTTGCTTGTCCACAGTGGTCCGCTTGATGTCGGCGTCACCTGCGGCCCACCGACCCATCACGAACCATGGGGTGGACTTTCCGTTGTCGTACTCGCCCTGCATCTCCACCTGCAGCCAGGTGCCAGCTGGGGTGGTCGCGTTCCAGGACGCCACCAACTCGCTGGCGCCGAAATTCAGGTCGTGTCGAGGGGAGGTCCAGACGCCGTACTCCCAGCTACGCTTCTCGCCAGTGTGCGGGTCGGTGTACTTGACCGTGCCCGCTGGTCGTCCAATCTCGACATTTGCGGGGTCGTCGCTATTCGCGACGACGCCATGGGAGTCACCTGAGAGCCACTGTCGATAGGTGCTCCAGTCGTGGAAGTTCACGGGCGCGTCCGTCGCCAGGTTGGTCTGATTTCGGATCTGGATGCCGTCGGGCGCGGCTGCGGCGGTGGACGCGACCAACGCGCACCCAAGAACACCTGCTAACGCTCCGATAGCGACTCGGAATCTCATTCGTTGCCTCCGGGGTTATCGGGGAGACCCCGCCGGCCGACTCGGGAAATCGCTCCTGTCGATCCAGCAGGGGCGATAACAGTTTTCTCCATTTGGGTATTCGCTGCAACATTTCTCAGCCCAAGTTCACACCAGAAACTTATGCGGCGCCTGCGGGCGCGAGCAGCGACGATCAAGGGCCTGCGGAAGACGTCTGTGACGGCGCGGTGATGCCCGGAGCCGACGCGAGCAACCTGGACCTTGACCCCACCACTGTGATCACCGCGAGGCTCGGGCGCGACGACCGCAAATGCCGCAATGCCTGTTCGGGCCCTGTTGACTTGCGATCAACAGGGCCCGAAACCAGCTACGCCCAGGCGAGCAGGGCCGCCTCGGGATCAGTCAGGAACCGACCCACGTCGGCGAGGAACTTCGAGCCGAGTTCACCGTCCACGATCCGGTGGTCGAACGAGAGCGCGAGCGTGGTCACCTGGCGGGGCTTCACTTTGCCCTTGTGCACCCAGGGCTGCTCCCGGATCGCGCCGAACGCCAGGATCGCGGCCTCTCCCGGGGGCAGGATCGGGGTGCCGGTGTCGACCCCGAACACCCCCACGTTGGTGATGGTGAACGTGCCGCCCTGCATGTCGGCCGGGCTGGTCTTGCCTTCCTTGGCCGTGCCCACGAGACCCCGTAGCGCGTCGGCCAACTCGCGGAGCGACAGCCGACCCGCGTCCTTGATGTTCGGGACGATCAGACCGCGTGGAGTCGCCGCCGCGATGCCGAGGTTCACGTACTGCTTGAGCACGATCTCGTCCCGCTCCGCGTCCCACGAGGAGTTGATCATCGGATGCCGTCGGGCGGCCACCAACACCGCCTTCGCGACCAGCAGCAACGGCGAGATCCGCACCCCGTCCCAGTCCGGCATCGCGGCCAGCCGCTTGCACGCACGTACCGTACGGGTGGCGTCGACCGTCAGGAACTCGGTGACGTGCGGGGCGGTGAAGGCGCTCGCCACCATGTTCTCGGCGGTGAGCTTGCGGACGCCCTTGACCGGGATCCGTTGCTCCCGGTCCGCCCCGAACACCGGCGCCGACAGCCCGGCCGGAGCAGCCGGAGCAGCCGGAGCAGCCGGCTGAGCCTGTTCGACCAGAGCCATCACATCGTCCCGGCTGATCGAGCCGCGCGGGCCGGTGGGCGTGACCGTACGCAGGTCGACCCCCAACTCCTTGGCGAGCTTTCGCACCGGCGGCTTGGCCAGCACTGTCAGATCGGCCGTCGCCGCCGGCATTGCCTCTGGCGCCGCCGGTGTGGCGACAGGCGCCGGGACAGGTGGAGCCGCGGCCACCCCGACCGGCCCCGCTGGAGGCGCCGACGCCGGGCCCTTGCGGGGGCGACGCTTGGCGGCGACCTGGCGCGGGCCGTACCCCACCAAAACAGCGGTACGACCACCCGGCGCCGGGCCGCCGATCAGGCCAGCCTCCACCGCCTCCTCCTCGGCCGCTTCCTCGACAGCCTCGGCTGCCACCGCAGGACCCGCTGCCGTGGCTGACGAGGCGGCCCCGTTGCTGGCGGCGGTGGCGCCGTTGCTTGCCGGAGCGCCACCCGAGGACGGGGCACCAGCCGAGGACGGGGCGCCAGCCGAGGACGGGGCGCCACCCGGGGCTGGACCGGCGCCCGGCTCGGTGTCGTACGCGATGATGGGTGTGCCCACCTCGACGGTGTCACCCTCAACGCAGAACAACTCGGTGACCACCCCGACATACGGGGACGGGATCTCGACCGCCGCCTTGGCGGTCTCCACCTCCACGATCGGTTGGTTCTGGGTCACCTCATCGCCTGGCTTCACCAGCCACGCCAAGATCTCACCTTCGGTGAGGCCCTCTCCGAGGTCCGGCAGTTTGAACTGTTTGATCCGCGACATCGGCAGGCTCCTAGAAGGTGAAGGTGCGGTCGACGGCGTCGAGCACCCGGTCCAGATCCGGCAGGTACTCCTCTTCGATCCGAGCCGGCGGGTACGGCACATCGAAGCCCGTCACCCGCATCACCGGGGACTCCAGGGAGTAGAAGCACTCCTCGGCGACCCGCGCCGCGATCTCACCGCCGATGCCACCCGACAGCGGCGCCTCATGCACGATCACCAGCCGCCCGGTCTTGCGCACGGACGCGTACACCGGGGCCAGGTCCAGCGGCGCGATGCTGCGCAGGTCGATCACCTCAAGTTGCCGGCCGTTGTCCTCGGCTGCCGCGGTCGCGGCGTCGACCGCGACCCGCACCGTGGGCCCGTACCCGAGGACGGTGCAGTCGCTGCCCTCGCGCAGCAGCTGGGACGCGTGCAACGGAAGCACCTGCTCCGGGCTGGCGTCGGACTTGACCTCGCCCTTCTCCCAGTAGCGCCGCTTCGGCTCCATGAAGATGATCGGGTCATCGCTGGCGATGGCCTGCTGGATCATCCAGTACGCGTCGTGCGGGCTGGCGCACGAGACCACCTTCAACCCCGGGGTGTGGGCGAAGTACGCCTCCGGCGACTCCGAGTGGTGCTCCACCGCGCCGATGCCGCCACCGAACGGGATCCGGATCACCACTGGCAGCGCCAGGCGCCCCCCGGAGCGGCCGTGCATCTTCGCCAGCTGGGTCACGATCTGGTCGAACGCCGGAAACACGAACCCGTCGAATTGGATCTCGCAGACCGGCCGGAACCCACGCAGCGCCAGCCCGATCGCGGTGCCCACGATGCCGGACTCGGCGAGCGGGGTGTCGATCACCCGATCCTCGCCGAAATCTTTCTGCAGCCCGTCGGTGATCCGGAAGACACCGCCTAGCTTGCCGATGTCCTCACCCATCAACAGCACGTTGGGGTCCTTCTCCAGCGCCCGCCGCATGCCGTTGTTGAGGGCCTTGCCGATGGTCATGGTCTCTGCCATCACTGGCCCCCTTCGCTGTCGGCCGCCTCGAAGCCGGCGTGGTAGTTGACGAACTGCTCGCGTTGCGCCGTCAGCACGGGGGAGCCGTTCGGGTAGACGTTGTCGAACATGGAGGCCGCAGGTGGGTCGGGCAACGCCAACACCCGGGCACGTAGGTCAGCCGCGTGGCTGTCCGCCTCGTGGTCGATCTTGGCGAAGTAGTCGTCGTCGGCGATCCGCTGCTTCTGCAGGAACGCCCGTACCCGCAGGATCGGGTCCTTGGCCTTCCACTCTTCGACTTCGCTGGCGATCCGGTACCGGGTCGGGTCATCAGAGGTGGTGTGGGCGCCCATCCGGTACGTGAATGCCTCGATCATGCTCGGCCCCTCGCCGCGCCGGGCCGAATCCAGAGCCGCCTTGGTGACCGCGTACGTGGCGAGCACGTCGTTGCCGTCGACCCGCACACCGGGGAAGCCGTAGCCGCTGGCCCGCTTGTAGATGGGGGCCCGGGCCTGCCGTTCCACCGGCTCGGAGATGGCGTACTGGTTGTTCTGGCAGAAGAACACCATGGGCGCGTTGAACACCGAGGCCCACACGAACGACTCGTTCACGTCGCCTTCGCTGGTGGCGCCGTCACCGAAGTAGGCGATCACGGCCTCGTTGACCGAGTCGTCTTCGCCGCCGCACTTGCCGTCCTTGACCACGCCCATCGCGTACCCGGTGGCGTGCAGGGTCTGCGCCCCGATCACCACTGTGTACATCTGCATCTTGGTCTTCCGGGAATCCCAGCCGCCGAAATCGACGCCACGGAACAGCCCCAACGGCATGATCGGGTCAATTCCGCGGCACCACAGCACGCCGTGTTCCCGGTACGTCGGAAAGGCCATGTCCTGAGGCGACAACGCGCGCCCGGAACCGATCTGCGCCGCCTCCTGGCCCAGCAGGCTGGCCCAGATCCCCAGCTCGCCCTGCCGCTGCAACGCGGTCGCCTCGGCGTCCAGCCGTCGCACGATCACGAGGTCGCGGTAGATGGCGCGGTACTCCTCGTCGGTGAAGTCGACGGAGTACTCCGGGTGCGCCACCCGTTCCCCGGCGGGGTCCAACAGCTGCACAAAGTCCGTTTCCGGTGCAGCGCCGGCTTGGGCAGAGGCGCGCCCCGCCCCGCTGGTCTTGCCGGTGCTCCGGCCGTTCTTCGACCTGCTCTTGGCGCCGGTCGCAGACGCGGTTCTCGCGCTGCTCTTGCCGGCGGCCTTTGCCTTGCCGTCGGTGGGGGCCGTATTGGCCTTGGCCATGTCCTCTCCCTCGCTCTCGCCAGTCGCCGCGGGGTCGCCACGCCGCACTTGCGGTGCCATGCCGCATGCGCCGGTCGGCGCCGTACGGCGGTGCGAGGGCCGCACTGTCGATCGTTCCTCAAAGTCCGGCGCGTTGGGTGATGATGCGCTGACCTGCAATGAGACCGCCAGGGCGACGCCGTCGCGATGCCCCCCAGCATGGCAGACAGATCGAGGGCAGCCACAGTCACGGCTTGGTGAAACTTCTCGATATAGACGCTTCCCCAACATGCGGGATCAAGCCGCCAAGATGCGGTAAGCAGGACCCGAAAACTCGCTACCAAAGCACTACAAAGCAGGGCGAATCAGGTGGCGCGCGGTTCCTGCTGTCCAAGGGCCTTGGTCGGGTGTCGGCACGGGTGGGTCAAGGCTCGCCCCCGGGCGGGCAGGTCAGCCCTCGTCGCGCCGCTCCCGGTCAGCCAGCACCCAGGCCAGCACCTGCTCCTCGTCCATCGGGTCCACCCCGTCGGCGACCATCCGGGCCAGCACGTCCGTGACCGGCTCGCCCAACGAGTCCCCCGAGATCTCGTCCGTGTACGCCGCCGCGCACTCAGTCACCATGTCCCGGGTCGCAGCCAGCGCAGTCGCCGACTGACCCTTGACCCGACCCGCGTACGCCACGAACGCGTCCAGCACCTCCGGCAGCCACGGAGCGGCCTCATGCCGTCCGGACAGCTGCTCCGGCGCCCAGCGCAGCAGCATGAACTCCACCGCGGTCGGGCTCCACCGCAGCGGATCGCCCGCGTTGTCGTCGACGGCGAAGTCCACGGCGCCGCGAGCGCACCAGGCGACGATGTGAGTAGGCGCCGAGCCACTCAGCCCGGCGACCTCCGGAGAGTTGAGGAAGTTCGTCACCACGACGTCCCGCTCCTCGTCACTGAGGGTCGGCCGGGGCGCCTCGCCGGAGTCCGGAAGCACAGCGAGCCGACCCAACGCGAAAGCCCGCTCCTCCGGGTACGTGCCCTCGGGCGGCTCCGGAAGCTCATCGGTGCGCGACAGGTACGACCTGACAGTGGCACGTAGCTGCCCCGGCGCCACCGGCTCGATGTGGATGTCGTCGTCCTGCTCGGCTTCCTGCTGCCAGCTCGACACCACCTGCTCGGCCGGCACCCCGATCGAGACGTTCTTGACGAAGCCCAGGTTGTGGTCCACCAGGCACGACACCGCGTGCTCCGGGCCCCCGGTTTCCGGGTCGGCGTACGAGAAGGTGGCGATGTACTGGGTCTGGTCGCCGTAGCTGTCACTCACCG
Organism: Micromonosporaceae bacterium; assembly: GCA_050701815.1. GTDB lineage: Bacteria > Actinomycetota > Actinomycetes > Mycobacteriales > Micromonosporaceae > WHSM01. Next base: position 7,697 of record JBOGDL010000061.1, read on the forward strand.
CCCAGGCGCCGGTACAGGTCACCTTGCCCGCGGCGGGCACCCACGCGGGGCTGTCCGCTTTGCCGGTGGGCGCGCTGGCGTCACCGGGAAGCACCGCGGCCAGGCCCGCCCGTACCGCTCGGGCTTGGCGGGTTCGGCGCTTGGCCAGGTACCGGCCGAAATCGGCCCCGAACGCGTGCACCGCGTGGTCGCGGCCGGTCTTCGTCACGGCGTACACCCCGCCCAGCAAGGCCGACACCGCGAGCTCGGCGTCCAGCGCACATTGCATGTCCGCGATCGGACCAGCCTGGCCGAGGATCGCCTCATGCACCTGGTCGGTGGGGCTGCTCTCGCTCTTCGGTCGTTCGGAGCGCGGATTTGACGGCATTTCGCCACCCTACGCGCTCCCCCCGGCGCCATGCGGCGCGCACGCGCGACAGGCGCGCTACGACGAATCGCTACGGGCGGTGACCAGCGCTGACCTGGCGTCCGCGTATGCGTGCAGCTCTCCCCGGATCGGCGCGACCACCCGCTCCCGCGCGATCGCGGCCACCGCGGAGCGCAGCGTGCTCTCGGCGCGTTCCCGGAGCCCCCGGGCGCCCACCCGAACCGCCTGACCCGCCAGCGCGGAGAGCAGCAAGCCCAGCACCACCCCACCGGCCAGCATGATCGCCGGCGCCGGGAACTGCCCCAGCGCCGGCATCGGCGGCTCCGGCATCGGGGTGTGCCTCGCCGCCAGCGGCCCGAGCACCCACAACGCGCCCGCTGCCGCGCTCCCGAAACACAGCCACTGCAAGCCGTGGAAGAGCCGCCACCAGAACGGCGTCTGACCGGCGCCCACGTCGGTATCGGATATCACCCGGTCCAACTCACCGGGCAGGGCATCCACGTGGGTACGCGCGGCAGCGTCAATCGCCTCCGGCCAGGGCTCCGGGAGACCCGCGCTGACCTTTGCCGCCAAGGAACGCACCGCGAGATCGACTTGCGAGCGCAACGCGACGCCTGGCTCGGAGGCGGCGTGTCGGGATCGGCCAGCCCGTGGCCTGGGCGGCTCGAACACCTGTTGCGGAGTGAGTTTGCGCAACGAATCGGGACGCCGCCGGCTCGTCCAGCGACCGATCGGCCAGCGAGTGGTCTGAATCCCACGATCCCGGTACGTGGCGGCGCCCAGCGCGGCTGCGGCGGTCACTCCGGCGCTGTCACCCAGCTGGTTGGCGAGGTCGCTGACCATGGTGCGATCCACCGCGTCCTCGGCCACCTGTGGGCCGACCAAGTGCTCCACGGAATCGACCGCGGTGTTCACGTCACCGGCCAGCCGCTCCAGTGTGGCCTGCCGGGCGGCAACCGTCTCGGCCAGCATCTTGCGGAGTTGACCGACGTTGGCGCCGGTCGCGGCGGAGGTGCCGACCAGCCGTACGCCATGCAAGCCGTCCTGGTCCAGCAGCCGCCGCACGTCGGCAAGGCAGCGCGCCGCGTCGGAAGGTGAGAGCCGGTCGATCTGATTGAGCACCACCACAGTCACGGCTCGGTACCGGGTGAGCCCTCGCAGGTAGCGCTGGTGCACCACAGCGTCGGCGTACTTCTGGGGGTCGAGCACCCAGATCAGCAGGTCCGCCAGGCCGGTGAGCCGATCCACTTCGAGGTGGTGGGTGACTTCCACGGAATCGAAGTCGGGCAGATCGAGCAGCACCAGGCCGCGTAGCGCGGCTTCGTCCTCACCGTCCAAAACGGACTCCCGAGCCACCTGCAGGCGCTTGGGTATCCCCAACCATTCCAGCAGCTCGGCGGCGCCCGCAGGATTCCAGACGCAGGCGTGAGCCGCAGCCGTGGTGGGCCGACGAAAACCGACCCGGGACAGCTCCAACCCGCTGAGCGCGTTGAACAGGCTCGACTTGCCGCTGCCAGTGGCGCCCACCAACGCCACCACGGTGTGATCGCGGGACAGGCGCAACCGCTCTCCCGCCCGGTCGACCACTGCTCGGGCGGTGCTGAGTCGATCCACCGGCACCCTGCCGGCCACCACCTTGAGCAGCCGGTTGAGACCGTCCACTTTGGTCATCAACGCGTGCGGGTCCACACCGCTTGGATCTGGCTGAGATGGCAGCCTCGGCATTGACGACGCCGCGGCCGGGCGCTTCTCCCGAGCACGGTTGCCCGGTGTGGGCTCGCGACCGGGCCCTGCCGGCTTGCGACTGCGCGGAACGC
>JBOGDL010000062.1:0-10213 GCA_050701815.1 Micromonosporaceae bacterium
CTGTTCCCGACCCTGTGCGAGGCGGCAGGCCAACCGATCCCGTACGGGGTGCAGGGGCGCAGCCTGTGGCCGATGCTCACCGGAGCGGCGTACCCGGAAGCGGAATTCGACAGCGTGTACGCCGAGCAGGGCTTCGGCGGGCTGCCGTACGGCGTCGACGACCGGCCCGAGCTGCACTTCCCGTACCACGGGACCCGGTACGACGAGCTGAACTCGGTGACCCAGAGCGGGACCCTGGTGATGCTGCGGCAGGGCGACTGGAAGCTCAGCTACGACGTGACCGGCAAGGGTGAGCTGTACCATCTGCCCGACGATCCGATGGAGCTGACCGACCTCTGGTCGGACCCGGCGCACGCCGAGGTGCGGGCGCAGCTGTTGGAGAAGCTGCTGCGGTGGCGGATCCGGGTCGGCGACGACCTTCCGGCAGCCAATTACACGCCCCGGCGCGCCGAGCACAACTGGCACTCGCCAGCGCCGGTCCGCGTTCCGGGGTGACGGCGGGCGTCGACTGCCCGGCAGATCGGGCGGCGTCTCACCGGTAGGAGGCGGCCCCGTAGTCGCGGCGCGGCGTCCAGTCGGGGAAGGCGATGTCTTCGTCGTTGGCGGCGCCGTCCTTGCGGAGTTGCGCCATGGCCTTCTCCTGCGCCGCGTTCAAGGAGTCAGACAGCTGCCGCAGCGCCTTGCGGTGGTCGGTGACGTCTCCGGCCATCACACCCTGCACCACCTCGGCGAACCCGGGCTTGACGTCCAAGGCGGCGGCCACCGCGGGTGCGATCGCGGGATTCTTCACCACCGGGTACGGGGCCACGAACACGGTGTCGTCGAACAACCCGACAGCGTCGCGGTACGTGGAATGCACCTTCGCGGCGTCGACCGCTGAGCGCAGGTGCGGTGGCGACGCCATGCTGGTGGCGATGTCTGTCTGGTGCTCCTTCCCGATGAACCAGGACAGCAACTCGGTGGCCTGCTCGACATGCTTGCTGGTGTTCGCGATCCAGAACGTGCCAGCGTGCGGCGGCCGGTAGATCGCGGGCGCTTCCGGCCCTGGGGTGGGGGTAGGCGCCACCCCCAGCTTGTCCTTGTCAAACGTGGGGAATTCTGTGTTGACCACCCCGACGCAGTAGCAGCCGTCGAGGAACATACCGGCGGCGCCCGTCGCCCACCGCGCCCGGCCTTTGCGGGCGTCCAGCGAGTTGGACGCCGGGAACAGCGTGCCGTCGCGCTTGATGGCGAGCAGGAACTCAAGCGCCTGCAGGTACGGCTCGCTGTGGTAGACGTGTTCGCCGGTGCGGAAGTCACGGCCCTGCCATGCCGTCGCGCCAGCGGCCTGCGCGAGGGTCTCCACCTGATCGCCGATCCGTTCGAGGAACCCCAGCGGCAGCACCCAGCCGGACACGCCGTCGCCGCCCTGGCGCCGGATCGCCCGCGCGCCAGCCCGCCATTCGTCGTACGTGGCGGGCGGCGCGTCCGGGTCGAGGCCCGCCTTCGCGAACAGGTCCCGGTGGAACCACACCAACGCGTGGTATTCCTTGGGGCTGTTCACCGGGAAGCTGTGGAGCTTGTCGTCGAAGACGGTCAGTCCGTCGTAGCGGGCGTCATCCGGCAGCGCCGCGGCGGATTTCTGATCCAGGACAAGCGGGGAGAACCACCCCTTCTTGGCAAGCTCCACCGGTGGCGTGCGCACCCCGGCCAGGGTGAACACGTCCGGGAGTTGGTCTGAGGACTTGGCCAGTTGCAGCGCCTGGCCCTGCTTCTCGGGGTTGAAGACGGTGTGCTCGACCGGGAGGCCGCCCTTGCGCTGCGCGAAGCGGTCAAAGAGCTTCTTCTGGAACTTCTCGCGAGGCTGGAAGTGGTCCCACCAGAGCAGGGCGTCGTCAGAGCGCTTCCCGCCGTCGGGAACGGTGTCGCACCCGGTCGCGACTCCGGCGCCGATCGCCCCAGCAGCCCACAGAACCTGTCGTCGAGTCGGCATCAGCGCACTCCTCTGTCGGCGGGCAGGGTGGTGTCGTCAGATTCCACTGTGCGCGGCGGCTGCGCCCAGCGCCAGAGTTCGCGGAGCACCCACATGGCGGCTGAGCCGACGATCAGCACGGCTAGCGGCGCGGTCATCACCAGCCCGGCGCCGCACGCGAGTGTGACCACAGCTGCCGCCGCTGCCGCGGGCCGGGCGATCGCGGCGTGTGCCGAAGCGCGCAGCGCGGCGAGCGGCCTCCGGCGGTCCGAGGCGAGTGCGGGCGCTGTGAACGCGGTGAGCAGCAGGAATGACACCGTCACCGCGAGCCATCCGACCAGCATCGGGCGCCGCCATGTGCCCATGTGGCCGATCGCGTACAGGTCTGCTGCCAGCACGGCGGCCACGAGCCCGAGTGGGAGCCCCACGAGCAGGCCGGAGGTGAAGTGTTCCCGCACCCCGCGCGCGTACGCCCGCACGGTCGGAGTCTCATGGTCGCTGCGCCACGCGTCCACGGCCTGGTAGAGGGCGCAGGTGGCCGCGGGCGCGGTGACGAGAGGCAGGCACGCGAGCAGCCAGAGCAGGTTCGCGTACGCCAACGCCGCCGCCGACAACAGCATTCGGGACAGCCATCCGATCCAGCGCGCAGCAGTCCCGCCACCGGGCATCAGCTCTTCAACCCTGTGGTGGCGATTCCCTGCACGATCAGCCGCTGGAAGCCGAGGAAGACCGCGAACACCGGGGCCAGCGCCAGGGTGCTCATCGCGAACATCGGCCCCCACGAGGACTCGCCGGTCGCGTCCAGGTACGTCCGGAGCGCGACCGGCACCGTGTACAGCTCCATGTCGTTCAGATAGATCAGCTGGCTGAAGAAGTCGTTGTACGTCCAGATGAACGTGAAGATGGTGGTGGTCACCAGGGCGGGGGTGAGCAGCGGCAGCACGATGTGCCGGTAGATCCGCACTGGCCCGCAGCCGTCGACCCGGGCGCTGTCCAGCAGCTCAGCGGGGATTCCCCGGATGAACTGAACCATCAGGAAGATGAAGAACGCGGCCACCGCGAAGAAGTGCGGGACGATCAGCGGCAGGAACGTGTTCACCCAGCCGACCTGGTGAAACAGGATGTACTGCGGGATCAGGGTCACGTGGTGAGGCAGCATGATCGTCATCAACATGACGGCGAACCAGAATCGCCGCAGCGGGAAGTCCAGGCACGCGAAGGCGTACGCCGCCAGGGAGCAGGACACCACATTTCCGATCACGGCGCCGATGGCGATCACAATGGAGTTCTCGAAGAAGATCCGGAACGGGTTCGCCAGCCCGTTCCAGCCTCGCGCGTAGTTGTGCCAGTCGACGGTGTCGGGCCACAGATCCGGTGCGGCGAAGATCTCGGTTTCCGGCTTGAACGAGCTCGCGACCATCCACAACAGCGGGTACAGCATGATCGCGGCGCCGAGGACCAGGCCGACGTGCGCCAGCAGCCGCCGTCGCCGCGCCGCGCGTGCCGCCTCCTCCCTGCCTGCGGCGGCGCCGCCGGCGTCTGCTCGCGCTGCGGGGCGGCCGGCGTCAGGCCGTTGCGCGGCCTGTGTCGCCGGGCCGGCGGCGGTGCGACCGGGCATGGGCGTCCCTCCTAGTTCTGGTAGTGCACCCAGTACCTGCTGATCAGGAAGTTGAGCGCGGTGATCCCACCGACCAGCACGACGAGCGCCCAGGCCAGCGCCGCGGCGTAGCCCATCTGGAATCGTTCAAAGCCCTGTTGGTACAGGTACAGCGTGTAGAACAAGGTGGAGTCCACGGGGCCGCCGGTCCCGTTGCTGACGATGAACGCCGGAGCGAAGGCCTGGAACGAGTGGATCAGCCGAAGCACCAGATTGAAGAAGATCACCGGGCTGAGCAGCGGGATCGTGATCCGCAGGAACTGGACGAGCCGCCCGGCGCCGTCCACGGCCGCCGCGTCGTAGTACTCCTGAGGGATCTGCCGCAGTCCTGCTAGGAAGATCACCATGGGGGCGCCGAACTGCCAGACATGCAGCACGACCAGGGTGTAGAGGGCGTAGTCAGGGTCGGACACCCAGCTCGGGCCCTCGATGCTCACGAGGGCGAGCAGGTAGTTGACCAGGCCATCGCCGCCGAACACCTGCCGCCACAGCACCGCCACCGCGACGCTGCCTCCCAGCAGCGACGGCAAGTAGTAGATCGAGCGGTAGAAGTCGAGCCCCCGCAGGCCCCGGTTCAACACCACCGCGACGAGCAGCGCGAACCCCAGTTCCAGCGGCACACCCAACACCACGTAGATCGACGTGACCTTCAGCGACTGGATGAACTGAGGGTCCTCAGTGAACATCCGGACGTAGTTCTGCAGCCCGATCCACTCGGGTGAGGTGAACAAGTCGAAGCTGGTGAACGAGAGCCACAGTGACGCTGCCATCGGCCCCAGCGTGAACCCGACAAAGCCCAGCAGCCACGGCAGCAGGAACACATAGCCCCACAGCGGGTCCCGGCGCCGCCGGCGCCGGGCACCCGCGCGGTGTGTGCGAGAAGTCCCGCGCGCGCCTGCGGCGACGGGCGTGGCTGTCACGGCTGGCGCGACGGGCGCCGGCTGCTGGGGCTGCCTGTCGTCACTAGCCGAGGACACGTTCGGCCTCGCCGAAGAAGCGCTTCACCGCCTTGTCGACAGTGGTCTTGCCAAAGCCGATCTCCTGGTTGTTCTTTTGGCTCACCTTCTCGAACAGCTCCGCCGCGCCCACCGGGTACGGCAGCGCCGGCACCGGCTCCTGCTCCACCACGAGCTCGAGGTTGTCCTGGACCTGCTCTTCCACCGGGGTGGGGTCCTCGGCCGCCGCTGCTCGCTTGTCGGGGAAGACCGGGACGCCGTGCCACAACCGGCTTGCCGCCACCGCCTTCGGGTCCGTCAGCCAGAACCGGCACAGCTGCGCGGCGAGTGTGGCCTCGTCGTCCGAGAGTTTGCTGGAGAACGCGAACCACTCGATCGGGCAGACCTGGGTGCCGGGCTTCCCGTCTTTTCCGCGTCGTGCGAACGGCAACACTGACAGCGGGTCCTTGGAGAGGTTCTGCATCCCCTGCAGCCCCTTGGACGAGGCGGTGAACGCCACCGCGGCCTGCCCTTTGATCAGCGGGTTGTTCTGGAATCCGACGGCGCCGGCCGAGATCTTCATCGGCACGCACGCCTTGGCGTCACGTAGCTCCTGCCAGTACTCGTACCACTCGGTCAGCTCGGCTTCGCCGAACCCGAGCCCCCCGGACGTGGTGAACAGGTCCTTGCCCTGGCTGCGCAGGAAGGCGCCCAGCCCCTGGTCCCCGCCGCCGAAGTCGCTGACGCCGTACATCTTGCCCCTGCTGGCGCGGTTGACCTCGCGACCGAACTGCAGCATGTCGTCGAGGGTCCAGTCCGGCGCCGGCGCAGCCACGCCCAACTTCTCCAGCAGGGCGCCGTTGTAGATCACCGCGGGCTGGGTGGCCACCCCGAGCGGGACGAAGTAGCGCTTGTCGCCGATCTTGCACGCGGCCTGGATCGCCTCCGGCGCCTGGTCGAGCCCCAGGGCGCCGGACCACAGGTCTTTCAGGTCGAGGCAGGCGCCGCGCTCGGCGTACTCGGCCAGGGTGGTGATGTGCAGTTGGAAGATGTCAGGCGGGTTGCCGCCCGCGACCCGGGTGGCCAGCTTGTCGTAGTACCCGACGAAGCTGGAGTACTCCGCGTCCAGCTTCACGTCCTTATGTTTCTTCAGGAACAGCTTGTTGAGGTCCAGCCCGATCTGGCCTCGCTTGCCCTCTTCCCAGTAGGTCATCGTCAGCGACTTCGGGTCTGAGGACGAGCTGCCGCCGAAGCCCCGGCACCCGGCGGCGCCCAGCATCAGCGAGCCCCCCACGCCGAGCCCTGCGGCGCGTAGCAGGTTTCGGCGGGAGATTCTCGGGTCTGGATGGTGGTGGCTCATGGTTGATCACATCCCTGATTGCTCGCAGGTGGGGTGGGGGCTCACGGCAGTGCTGCTGGGAGTAGGGCGGTCATGGCGGCGGTGGCGAGGTCGCGTTGCGCCTCGGCATGCTTCGGGTGCCCAGCGAGGTTCTCCAGCTCGTTCGGGTCTGCGTCGAGGTCGAAGAATTCGGTGTGGCGGTTGCCGGCTTTGTCGATGGTGGCGAGTTTGTGGCGTCCGTTGGTGACGGTGAGGAAGCCTTCGCCTTCGGCGTACACGAACTCGTGTCCGGTGTGGTTGAGGTCTTTCCCGTCGACCGGTGCGGTCGCGGGGGTGACCGCTGCGCGTGGGTCGGGGTCGGCTTGGCCGCTGAGGTCGACCCCGGCCGCGGCGGCGAAGGTGGGGTAGAGGTCGACCTGGCTGCTGAGTCGTTGGCTGCGGGTTCCGGCGCCGGCGCCGTGTGGGTGGCTGACGATGAAGGGGAGGTGCAGCACGTCGGAGTAGAAGCAGTTGCCTTTGCCCCAGACCCCGTGGTTGCCGAGCATCTCGCCGTGGTCGCAGGTGAACGCGATGAGCAGGTTGTCGCCGAATCTCGCCCGTGCCGCGTCCAGCAGTTGTCCGATCTGGTCGTCGATCAGGGCGACGTTGGCGGCGTAGTGGCGGCGCAGTTTGCGCCAGTGCTCGTCGGAGTAATGGATTCCGGTGCCGCCTTCGATCCAGTGGTGGGTGTTGCCGCCGTGGCGGCTGCGGTGATGCGCGCGGGTGGGGTCGTCCAGGTCGCCGGCGATCAGGGGGTCGCCCAGCTTGTTCTCGTCGACCCGGTCCAGGTATTCGGCGGGTGGGTCGAACGGGAAGTGCGGCCCGGAGAATGAGGCCCAGAGGAACATCGGCTTGGCGTCGTCGTGGTTCTGGATGTGCTCGACCGCGTTGCGTCCCACCCAGGAGTCGGGGTGCCACTCGGTCGGGCCGGGGAAGGTGAACACTTTGCGGTGGTCGCGGTTCCACACCGCGGCCCGGTACGCCTCCAGGTGGCCGGCGGCGTCCAGCTCGGTCGCGTAGTCGTCTTGGAACCACACCGAGACCTGCTTGTCGTCCTGCAACCTCAAATGGTCGATGCCGAGGCTGAGGTAGTAGTCCCGGAACTCCTGATAAGGAAGGGTCTTGTCGGGCCGGGTCTGGTCGTACGGCACCGGGGCGTAATGGCACTTGCCGACGTGCGCGGTGTGGTATCCGGCGCCCCGCAGCGTCGTGTAAATGTTCGGGATATCGCGCGAGAGCGGGCAGTCCCGGAAATTGCTGTACGCGCGGTGGTTCCTCGGGTACCGGCCGGTCAAGATCGACGACCGGGCCGGCAGGCACCACGGGCTGGCCGACCACGCCTGCTCGTAGACCGTGCCCGTGGCGGCCAACCGGTCCAGGTTCGGCGTCGCCACCGCACGACCGCCGTAACAGCCGAGCGCGTCACGTCGTAGCTGGTCAGCCGTGATCAACAGAATCGCTGGCTGTTCGGAACTCACCGTGTGTCTCCTCAAGTTCTGGGTTGCCGGCGCTGGGCTCCGCCGCGAAGTGGAGCCCAGCGCCTCGAATCGGCGCCGGCCTGCGGAAGGCCAGCGTGCGCTGAGCCGGCCTGCGCTAGGCCGGCGTCACCTCCAGCAAGGTGACGGAGTGAGCTGGGAAGGTGTGCTGCAGCGGGCCTGACGGCGCCGACTTCTCGGTGGTGGTCACACCCACATCGTCTGGATGCTCCGGAGAGTTGAAGCTGGAGAACGACTCCGCGTTCAACGTGGACAGCCGCACCGAGGCTCCGTCGGTCAGGCCGTCGATCGCGAGCTCGGTGTTGATGTCGAGCTCCCGGTCCCGGTTCACCACCATGATCCGCACCGTGCCGTCGTCAGCGCGGGTGCTGAGCACTCGTAGCGCTTGATACCCGGCGCCTCCGGTGGCCGGTGGGTTCGCCGTTTCCCTGGACTCCACCGGGGTGGTCTCGACCATGTGGCTGTACATCTCGAGCAGGTGCGCCCGTGCCGTGTAGGTGAAGGCCGGGTCCGCGCCGCCGAACAGCTCGCCGGGGGTGCGGGTGTCGCCGTTCAGGTTCGAGATGTTCCCGATCTTGATGTTCTCTTCGATCATCCCGGCGGTGACGTCGGCGAGATAGATCGTCCAGCCCAAGGAGCCGGCCCAGCCGGGCGGGGGCGGTGCGGTGCCCGCGGCGGGGATCACGCCGTACTCGCTGACTTCGATCTGCGGAGGATCGTTCGGGCGGTGCCGCGCGACCTCCGACTTGATGTCGGTGATCTCACCGAGCACGCTCGGGGCCAGGTTGATCAGGTGGTCGTAGAGCTCGGGCTCGGGCAGCCGCACGTCGGGCCGGGCGTACAGGTGCGGGCCGACGCAGTCGTACGGGTGCTCGTCGCCCATCACCTCGACGAAGTCGTGCTCCCAGGAGGAGCAGATCTGGATCGTCGGGTCGACCTCCTTCATGGCCTTGTAGAAGTCGACGAAGCCCGGGTGCGGGCCGGAGTCGTAGTCAGCGTTCACGCTGGCGTCCTGGGCGGGGACAGCCCCGTGCACGCCGTCGCCGAACTTCGCCCAGCCGGTCTTGGCGTCGAACGTGTAGACCTTCGCCTCGGGCCCGGCCTCGGCCAGGTCGTCCACCTCGTTCCAGACCTCACCGGCGACCCGGACCGTCTGGCTGTCCGGCTTCACCGGCGGGTAGTGCACCCGGAACGACTGGTCGGGCGAGCCGTCGCTGATTGCGGCCTCGGGCCGGTGATCGCAGGCCGTTCCGAGCGGCTGGTCCACCTGAGCCTGGGTGCCGCCGAAGGCGTACTGGCGCACCGAGAGCGCCAGGTCGCTGCTGCGCCAGTAGAGCTGGTTGCCCAGGTACGGCTCGTTGCCGATCTCCCACCAGTGCACCCCGTACGGCTTCGGGTGGCCGTTGTCGGCGCGCGCTTTCGCCCACGCCGTGCCGCCGTTCGGGTTGGTTCCCAGCGGGGCGTTCATGTACTCCACGTAGTCGGCGAGGTCCTGAGTCGACGACAGCGCCGCCGGCGCCATGACCTGCGTTTTGGCGCCGATCGCCGCCACGTACCGCTCGTGCTCGTCGGGCCCGTAGTTGCTGTCCATCGGCTCGGCGTTGCCGACGAACCCGCCGCCGACCTGGCAGCCGCGCTTCTTCAGCGGCCCGATCGCCTTCTTCCAGTCGAACAGGTTCGCCACAGTGCCGCCCGGGTAGCGGACGATCCCGAGGCCCACCCGTTCGGACATCTCAGTGAGGGCAGGGTCGGGGCGGTCCTTCTCGAGTTCCCACATGCCCAGGCCGTTGCGCAGCCAGCGGTGGTTGGCGCCGATGAACTCCGGCGGCGGGGGGTCGGCGATCTGGTCGTCGGTGACCGTGAACCGCGCGTTGGCGGCGGGTTCGATCGCCGCACTGCTGAGTGTCGGCCACGCCGACACCGCGAGCACCACGGCGCCAGCCACCACCGTGGTGATGAATGGCTTGGGGATGACAGGTTTTCGCATCTGGTCACCTTCTGTCGGGGGGTCGGGGCGGCCCTGGTTCGGGCCGCCCCTGGGGTCAGACGGGTTGGGCGCCCGGGCGGCCGTCTTCGATGACGTACCTGGCCTTGGAGCGCACCGGGGAGTTCGGGTCGGCGATGTTGTCGACGAAGAGCAGATCCGCCTGCCACTGCCCCGGGGTGAGCTCCACCTGGACGTAGCCGCGTTCCCGTCCGTTGTAGAACTTGACGTGCGGGTTCTCGCCGAGCGCGTCCTCGATGGCCTGGTTGCGGTCGGCCGGCTTGTGGCTGCTGATCGAGGTGCACGCGAGCTCGGTGCCCACGGTCGTCGACGCAGTGTCGTCGAAGTTCACTTTCAGGTCGTTGACGAACGTGGCGTGGATGTCGCCGGTCAGCACCACCGGGTTCGACGGTTGCCGGGCTGCGAGAAAGTCCAGGATCCGCTGCCGCGCCGGCGCGTACCCCGACCAGTTGTCCATGTTGACGGCCTTGCCCGCGCCGACCTCTTCGTCCAGCTCAGCCATCAGGGTCTGCTGGGCGATCATGTTCCAGCGGGCTCGGGACGAATCCAACCCGTCCAACAGCCAGCGTTCCTGCTCCTCACCGGTCATGGTGCGGGTCGGGTCCTGCACCTCGTCGCACGGCGCCTCGATGCTCCCGCCGCAGGCCTGATCGCTGCGGTGCTGGCGGGTGTCCAGCATGTTGAACTCGGCGAGGTCGCCGTACTGGACCCGGCGGTACAGCCTCATGTCCGGGCCGTTGGGCGCCGAGGAGAGCCGGAGCGGCTGATTCTCGTAGTACGCCTGGTACGCC
>JBOGDL010000063.1:0-8897 GCA_050701815.1 Micromonosporaceae bacterium
GATGAGCTGTGGCGGGCGCTGACCAGGGGCGACAGCGTGATGGTGGCGCCGTGGCCCACGACCGCTGGCATGCGCGCCGATGCTGCCGCCGAGGCGCAGGTGGCGGCACTGCAGCGGGTGGTGACCGAGGTCCGACGGTTCCGCTCTGACCAGGGCGTCAAGCCAAGCCAGCGGGTGTCGGCGGCGCTTCCCGGGTTGGACGTCGCGGGGCTGTCGGCTCACGAGCCGCTGATCCGTTCCATGGCGCGGCTGGACCAGCCCGGCGACGATTTCGCCGCGACCGCGGTGCTGACCATCAGCGGCGGCGTCGGGGTGGAGCTGGACACCCGGGGCGCCATCGACGTGGCGGCGGAGCGGGCGCGGCTGAGCAAGGACCTGGACGCCGCCCGCAAAGAGGCTGAGGGTCAGCAGCGCAAGCTCGGAAACGAGTCCTTCCTGGCCAAGGCGCCAGAGCCAGTGGTGGCGAAGGTGAGGGCCCGGATGGCCGCCGCGGAGGTCGAGATCACTCGGCTTCAGGCTGCCCTTGACGCGTTGCCGAAGTCCTGAGATCGAGCCCGGGGGAGCCGATGAGCGGGGGGAGAGCCCATGAACAGTGAGTTCGAACAAGTCAACCAGGAGCTGTTGGGGCGCGGGTTCACCCGCATGGTGTTTGAGCGCAGCCGGATTGAGATGCTGCTCGACCTGCTGGGCAACCCGCAGCGGGCGTACCCGTCGATCCACCTGACCGGCACCAACGGCAAGTCATCCACGGCGCGGATGATCGAGAGCCTGCTGCAGGCGCACGGCTTGCGCGCCGGTCGCTACACCAGCCCGCACCTGGCGTCGGTGCGGGAGCGGATCTCGCTGGACGGCGAGCCGGTGTCGGAAGAGCGCTTCGTCGAGATCTACCGGGAGATCGAGCCGCTCGCCGAACTGGTGGACAAACAGCATCCGGAGCCGCTGACGTACTTCGACATAACCACGGCGATGGCGTTCGCGGCGTTCGCGGACGCGCCAGTGGATGTGGCCGTGGTCGAGGTCGGGCTGGGAGGCGAAACCGACTCCACCAACGTGCTCTCCGCGCCGGTCTGTGTGCTCACCCCGATCAGCCTGGACCACACCGAGTGGCTGGGGGACACGATCCACGACATCACCCAGATCAAGCTCGGCATCGTCCACCGGGGCGCCACGTTGATCTCTGCGGCCCAACCTGAGGAAGCGGTACGGCCGATCCTGGAGCATTGCGCTCAGATGGAGGTGACCCTGGCCCGGGAAGGCAGCGAGTTCGGAGTGCTCGACCGGCAGCTGGCGTTCGGCGGTCAGCAGCTTGCGCTGCAAGGGCTTGGGGGAGTGCACCGTGGTGTGCTGCTGCACCTGCACGGCGCCCACCAGGCACAGAACGCCGCGTTGGCGCTGGCCGCGACCGAGGCGTTCCTGGGCGGCGGGGCCAAACGCCAGTTGGACTCCGAGGTGGTGGTGGAGGGGTTCGCGGCTGCCCGCGCTCCGGGGCGCCTGGAGCGGGTGCGAACCTCACCCACTGTCCTGCTGGACGCGGCGCACAACCCGGCAGGCATGGCAGCCACAGCTGCCGCGTTGGTGGAGGAGTTCAGCTTCCGTCGCCTGGTGGCGGTGGTGGCAGTCCTGGCCGACAAGGACGCCCGCGGGGTGTTGGCGCAGCTGGAACCCGTGGTGGACGCTGTGGTTCCCACCACCAACTCGTCAGAGCGGGCGATGCCCGTGGCGCAACTCGCCGCGCTGGCGCAAGAGATCTTTGGCGAGGATCGTGTCACCGCGGCGCCCGACCTGCTGGAGGCCGTGGACACCGCGGTCACCATCGCCGAGGCTGACCAGGATGCGATCTCGGGGGTCGGTGTGGTGGTCACCGGCTCGGTGGTCACGGTCGCTGATGCGAGACGGATGTTCGTGCGGTGAGTTCAGGACCCGCCCCGAAGGAGCAGCCCGAGCCGGCCGGCGACCAGCCTGCCCCCGACCAGCCTGCCCCCGACCAGCCCGCCGGGGGCCGACCTCATTCCGGCGCTGATGAGCCAGCGGCGACCGGCCCGGCCGCCGGGCAGGTCCGTTCTGGGCTGCGCAATCCGGCCGCGGCGGTGCGGGGGTTAGGCGCCACGACGCTGCTGCTGGAAGCGATCACGTTGCTGTTGGCGATCGCGCCGCTGAGGATGCTTGGCGGCCCGTACGCCGGCTGGGGCGTGGTCGCGGTGATCGTGCTGGCGGTGGTCGCGGTTGTCCTTGCCGCTTTCCTACGGCATCGGATCACCTGGTACCTGGTCGGCGCCTTGAACCTGGCGGTGGTGCTGAGCGGCTACTTCCAGTGGTCGCTGGCGGTGATCGGTGTGGCGTTCGCGTTGGTGTGGTGGTACGTGCTGCACGTGCGCCGTACGATCCTCAGCCCCTGAACCAGCCGCGAGCCCGAGCCGGTCACGAGCCCCAGCCGGGCGCGAAGCCCGGCGTGAGACGGTCAGTCCTCGTCCCGTGGACGCCAGCAGGTCAGCGCCACCCCGTGCCCGTCCGGGTCGTGGAAGGAAACCGCCCAAAGCTCGAGCAGCTCGCCCTTGAGCACCGGCCGCGGCTCGTCAACGAATTCGACACCTCTTCTGCCCAGCGTCCGGTGCGCGGATTCGATGTCATTGACCTCAAGAGTCAGGTGCATCAAGCGAGGCGGCTGGGCTTGGGCGTCGACGCGCTGCCGGAGCACCACCCGCCCGGTACGGGCCTCCAACAGCACCATGTCCGGGCCGCTCTCAATCTCGAAGAACCCGAGGACGTCCCGATAGAAGGTGAGCGAGCGGTGAATGTCGGAGACGATCAGCGTGACGCCGACTTCGCGCACCGGTGAGCCGTACTCCTCGAGCAGGGGGTCATGGTGAGGGGTGGGGGTCGGGGAATCCAGGAAACTGAGGTCGAACTCGTCATCGGCGCCGCCCAGCAGCGACAAGCCGGCCGACGAGTCGGCCCCTCCGAGCACGTCGGCGGGCCGGCTGTTCGTGGCGAGGCCGATCTGAGGGGCGGGGTCGTCATCCAGGTCGAGCAGCACGGGCGGCTTGGCGTCTGGGTCGTCCAGGTCGAGCAGCACGGGCGGCTTGGCGTCTGGGTCGTCCAAGTCGAGCAGCACGGGCGGCTTGGCGTCTGGGTCGTCCACGTGGAGCAGCCCGGGCGGTGGCTCGATGGTGGTGTTGAGGGCGGTGTTGGGCTCGCCGGAGAGGAGCGGCTTCGGCCCGTCTTTGGTGTCGCCCGCGTGCGATGGTGGCTTCTTGTTGTCTGACCCCAGCCCGGCGGTGCTGTGGGAGTCAGCGGCCACGTTCGCGTCTTCGTCGGTCTCTAGGGTAGAAGCGCGTCCACCGTCATCCTGATTGGCGGCTGGCTTGTCGTTGCGCCGATCGCCCCGGACCGGTGTCTGGCCATGCGGCCGCACCTGCTCCCAGAGGATCCGTAGGTCCCTGGGATCACGCGGGTCGACCTTGACCGGGACGGACGCGCCTGGTGTCGGCCACTTCGCGACCGGGGTCGACTGGTCTCGATGCCGTACGGCGATGGCGGCCAGCTGCGGCGCCTGCACCACCAGGTGCATCTCGCAGCGTCCGTGAGTGGCTGACGCGGGCGGCGCTCCAGCGCTGACCACGTGGGCGGTGCCGTTCACCATGCTGGCCAGCCGGCGACGGGCGACCGTGTACGCGGCGTACACCACCGCGCTGATCGCGATGCCCACTCCGACCGAGATCACGAAGCCGCTGCTGCCGCCGGCGCCGGCGGTGGCGACGAAGGCCCCCACGAGCACCAGGCCGGCCGCGATCAGAACATGCCCGTTGGAACTGATTGGCCCATGAACATTGCCCATGATGCGCGCCCCTTGACGGGAGTCCAGCTCATCGGAGAGCGCGGTCATCATCCGGGTGTCCCGGCTGACCGACCGGGCCCGTGCAGTCAACCGGGCGCGGGTGGCCGTGACTCGCGCTTGCTTTGTCTGCGGTTGAGTCGGCCGGTTGGGCCGTGCCGCACGTGCGGAGGCCGCCCGGGCCGCGGCGTCACGGGCAGCGCCACGGACAGCGCCACGGGCAGCAGGGCGGGGAGTGGGCCGGGGTACAGAGCGTGGTGGTGGTCGCACTCACACGAGGTTATGCCCACGTATCAAGAGAAGGAAGGGCCGAAAGGTTGAATTTGGTGATGAAACTGCAGATCAGCCGGCATGCGGCGGGTTTGCGACCGCTATCCGAGTTGGTCTGACCCAATGTCCTTGAAAATTAACTCATTGTGATATAGCGCCGCATCCCTGACTGAGAGTCCTGTCGCAGCCCGCGCTTATCGTGCCGCAATGCGATGGAATGAGTTCGCCCAGCAATGCCCCAGTCTCGCGCAGCTGATCCGAGACAGATTCAAGCGGGAGCAGATTTTCCTGCTCGGCACCCTCCGTCCCGGAGGCGCCCCCCGGATCAGCGGGGTGGAATGCGACTTCGTCGGCGACGACCTGATGGCCGGGATGATCTGGCGTTCCACCAAGGCCCTCGACCTGCGGCGCGATCGCCGATTCACGATTCACAGCTTGGTCCCCGACAAGGCACATGAGTCTGAGAACCAGGGCGACATCAAGCTGTCCGGCCAGGCCGTGGAGATCACTGATAAGGACCACAAGCAGCGATACGAGGCCGTGCTCGAGGCTCGGATCAACTGGCGGCCGCCAGAGCCGTACCACTGCTTCGCCTTCGACCTTGAGCGTGCCGGCATGGTGCGCTTCCGCGACGGCGGCCGGGATGTGTTGAGCTGGCGCGCTGGCCACGGGCTCCACGAGCGTCGGGTGCCGGACGTGCCCGACGAGTAGTCCGGCCGGGCTGACGTAGCGGCAACGCAGCCGCCGCTACGCGCCAGCCGCTACCTGCCGCCGCTACGTGGCGTCCTGCGGCAGTCGCACCAGTGGCGCCAGTGCTTTGGCGATCTCGGGCACGCTGTCCAGCTTCCCGCTGGCGACTGCCATGGTGACCTCGTACGCCTGATCGTTGGTCGCCGTGACCTGGGCGCCGTTGAGTTCGCACATGGCTGCCGCGGCAAGCCACGCCAGCCGCTTATTGCCGTCCACCAGGGGGTGGAAGCGCGCGATGGAATGCATCAGCGCCGCGGCCTTCTCGAGGAGGTGGGGGAACTGCTCGGCGCCGAACAACGCTGTGGCGGGTCGGGCAGCGGCGGACTCGATCAAGCCCAGGTCGCGCACCAACGCCTCGCCGCCGCAGGCTCGCTCGGCGAGTCTGACAAGCTGGGCGGGGTTCAGGTGACGGACGTGGGTCACGACTTGCCCAGCCGGTCGAGCGCGTCGGCGTAGCGTTCCACGAGATTGGCGCCGATCTGGTCGACCACGACGTCCATGCCGTGGCGGCGGATGTACTCGTCGACCGCGTTGACGATGAACCCGTGCAGGCTGCGGTGTTCCTGCGCGGCCAGCTCACGGGCGGCGCGGTCGATCTCTTCCGGAAGGCGCAGTGTCATAGCCATACCAATATGGTAGCTCTATGGCGCCGCTGCCGATTCCGTCGCTGCCCGCGAGATGTCCGGTATGCGGCACTGGCTAACTCGGGGGCGGATTGCAGCGCCTCTCAGTTAGGCTTGTCGACACAGGCGACGACCCGGCCATCACCGGTGAGCCTCCGGAAGAAAAGGCGCCATGCGGCGCTCCAGTAGAACCGGACGGGTCCGGCCCGTCACAGCCGGCCAACGAGCGGACACCCGCCCCACACGGCGGGCGTCAAGCGAGGTGGTACCGCGGGCGGCGCGCGTGCGCCGGCTCGTCCTCGCAGACCGTCATGCATGAGACGTGCGAGGAGCCGAGAGACAATGCCGTACCCGTTGCATTCGCCTGATTCGCCGACGCCGGCGAACCCTTCCTTCCCCGAGGTTGAGGGACGGGTGCTGGACTTCTGGTCACGAGATGACACGTTCGCCGCCTCGATCGAAGCCAGGCCACCCGGCAAAGCCGGCGACAACGAGTACGTCTTCTACGACGGCCCGCCCTTCGCCAACGGACTGCCCCACTACGGCCACCTGCTGACCGGATACGTGAAGGACGTCGTGCCCCGTTACCAGACGATGCGCGGGCACAGAGTCGACCGCCGGTTCGGCTGGGACTGCCACGGCCTTCCCGCTGAGGTGGAGGCGGAGAAGCAGCTCGGCACCACCACCAAGGCCGAGATCCTCGACATGGGGGTCGAGAAGTTCAACGAGGCGTGCCGCAGCTCCGTGCTGCGCTACACCCGGGAATGGGAGCGGTACGTCACCCGGCAGGCCCGTTGGGTCGACTTCGACAACGATTACAAGACGCTTGACCTGGACTACATGGAAAGCGTCATGTGGGCGTTCAAGACGCTGCACGACAAGGGCTTGATCTACGAGGGCTTCCGGGTGCTGGCGTACTGCTGGCGGTGCGAGACCCCGTTGTCGAACACCGAGACCCGGATGGACGACGTCTACCGGGACCGCGCCGACCCGGCGCTGACCGTCTGGTTCGAGCTCGAGACCGGGGAGCGGCTGCTGGTGTGGACCACCACGCCGTGGACGCTGCCCAGCAACCTCGGCGTCGCGGTCGGCCCGGACATCGACTACGTGGTTCTGGAGATGGGGCCCGAGCGGCCAGGAGCGGGTGGCGGCGGGCAGCGCTACATCCTGGGCAAGGAGCGGCTGGCGGCGTACCAGAAGGAGTTCGCCGAGGCCACACCGGTGGCGGTGATCAAGGGCTCGGAGCTGGTCGGCAAGCGGTACCGGCCGATGTTCGACTTCCTGGTCGACCAGGTCGAGGGCACGCCCGCGTACAGCGTGCTCGCCGGTGACTTCGTCTCCACCGAAGACGGCACCGGCGTGGTGCACATGGCGCCGGCATTCGGCGAGGACGACCAGAACGCCTGCAACGCCGCCGGCATCCCGACCGTGGTCACGGTGGACGACCACACCAAGTTCACCGGCCTGGTGCCGCCGTACCAGGGAATGCAGGTCTTCGAGGCGAACAAGCCGATCGTCCGGGAGCTGAAGGACCGTGGCGTGGTGTTGCGCCACGACTCGTACGTGCACTCCTATCCGCACTGCTGGCGTTGTGACACCCCGCTGGTCTACAAGGCGGTGTCGAGCTGGTTCGTGGCGGTGACGAAGTTCAAGGACCGGATGGTCGAGCTGAACCAGCGGATCGACTGGACTCCGGCGCACGTCAAGGACGGCTCGTTCGGCAAGTGGCTGGCCAACGCACGTGACTGGTCGATCAGCCGGAGCCGGTTCTGGGGCTCGCCGATCCCGGTGTGGCAGTCCGACAACCCGGACTACCCGCGGGTCGACGTGTACGGCTCGCTGGCCGAGCTGCAGCGCGACTTCGGAGTGAAGGTCGACGACCTGCACCGGCCGGGCATCGACGAGCTGACCCGTCCCAACCCGGACGACCCGACGGGCAAATCCACCATGCGCCGGGTGCCGGAGGTGCTGGACTGCTGGTTCGAGTCCGGGTCGATGCCGTTCGCTCAGGTGCACTACCCGTTCGAGAACGCGGACTGGTTCGAGCACCACTTCCCAGGTGACTTCATCGTCGAGTACGTGCCGCAGACCCGGGGCTGGTTCTACACGCTGCACGTGCTGGCGACCGCGCTGTTCGACCGGCCGGCGTTCAGCTCCTGCCTGGTGCACGGCACGTTGCTGGGCGAGGACGGCCGCAAGATGTCCAAGAGCCTGCGCAACTACCCCGACGTGTACGAGATGTTCGACCGGTACGGCGCCGACGCGATGCGCTGGTTGTTGATGAGCTCGCCGGTGATCCGAGGTGGTGACCACTCGGTGAGCGAGAGCGGCATCAAGGACGCGGTGCGTCACGTGCTGCTGCCGTTGTGGAACGTCTGGTACTTCTTCTCGCTGTACGCCAACGCGGACGGCTACCAGGCCACGCCCCGAACCGACTCGACGCACCTACTGGACCGGTACGTGCTGGCGAAGACCCGGGAGCTGGTGGAGCAGGCGACCGAGCGGATGGATCGCCACGACATCTCAGGGACCTGCCAGTCGGTGCGGGACTTCCTGGAGGCGCTGACGAACTGGTACGTGCGGCGTTCCCGGGACCGGTTCTGGACCGGCGACCGCGACGCCTTCGACACCCTGTCGGCGGTGTTGGAGACGCTGTCCCGGGTGATGGCGCCGCTGGCGCCGCTGGTGACCGAGGAGGTCTGGCGCGGCTTGACCGGGGGCCGCAGCGTGCACCTCGTGGACTGGCCGGACCCGGCGCAGCTGCCCGCTGACCACGATCTGGTGGCGGCGATGGACGCCGCTCGCGAGGTCTGCTCGGCGGCCCTGTCGCTGCGTAAGAGTCAGGGGCTGCGGGTGCGGCTGCCGTTGCGTTCACTCACGGTGGCCACGCCACAGGCCGACCAGCTGCGGCAGTTCGCGACGTTGATCGCCGACGAGGTCAACGTCAAGGATGTGGTGTTCTCCGGCGATCTGGCTGATTACTGCGAGCAGGTGCTGACGGTGGTGCCCAGGGTGCTGGGGCCGAGGTTGGGCAAGGACGTGCAGCGGGTGATCAAGGCGGTGAAGGCCGGAAACTGGACCGTCGCCGACAGCCAGGTGACTGTGGACGGCGTGGTGCTCCAAGAAGGGGAGTACGAGCTGAAGATGGTCGCCCGGGAAGCGGACCGCACCGCCTCAGTCGGCTACGAGGGGGTGGTGGTGCTCGACACCGAGGTGACTCCGGAGCTGGCCCTGGAGGGCGTGGCCCGGGACGTGGTGCGGGTGGTGCAGCTGGCCCGCCGCGAAGCCGATCTGGATGTGGCGGATCGGATCCGGTTGACCGTGCAGGCCTCGCCTGAGGTCACCGCGGCGGTCGAGGCGCACCAGCAGTTCGTGGCGCGGGAGACGTTGGCGCGGAACGTCGAGTTCGGCGCCGTCGGCGA